>CAYTME010000028.1:17173-24596 GCA_964438415.1 uncultured Pleurocapsa sp.
ACGTACATGCCGCCCGCAAATTCCGGCGCATCTTCCTCATTTTCGAACTGGTAAACGAAGCAGCGCAGCCGCACTTTCGTGTACGCGCCGGCGGCGATCTCGAACACCTGGCGCGCCGAACGGTTTTCCAGCAGCATACTGCTGTCCTTGTTCGGATTGATATCGCTGGCGCTATTGATCACCTGCAGCCGCACGAGCAGATGGATGGGATCCGCCACCAAATTCTCGTCATCCGCTTCATCGAAACCGATGAAGACGTTGGTCGGCTGGTTGCTGAGCAGGACTCGCGGCGTGACGAGCACCAAACGCCGCGTGACGATCCGTGTCCGCCGTGTTTGCGAGACCGCCGGGGCGTTGGCCTCGTATTCGGCCAGATCGCGCACGGTCTCCTGCCCCGCTTCGCTCAGGCGGTAGGTCTGGTAGCCGTCCATCACCAGATAGCGTTTGGTCACCAGCCGCCGCAGCGCGACGTAGAACCTGCGCTCGCTGAGACCGGTCTGCTCCATGATCGCTTCTACATGCGCGGTCAGTTCGTCATGCTTGGCATAAAAGCGCAGGATGTCCAGGGCTTCCGGCGGCAGCGTCCTCAGGTGAAACGGCATGTCCATACGGCATTTCCTTCAGCGTCTGATCTACGCGACACGCCCATTATAGCGGTAGATGCGTGCTGGCGGTACCGCGATCACAGCCCCAACCGCTGCGCTGCCCGGCTGCACAGGCTGCTGCCGCCAGCGTCGAGCCAGTTCTGCAGCGTAGGGCTGGAGCGGTTGTTCTGCACTGCGTCGAGGTAGATGGCCGTGCCCCATGTGTAATAGCGCTGCGTCTCCGCCGCCCACTGGCTGAAAGGACGCCGGATGACCGACGGGCCGCCGTTGTAGCAGGCCATCGCCAGCCCCGGATCGCCGTTGGCGTAGCCGAGGCACTCGTTGAGGAAGCGCGCGCCGCGCATCGCGTTGGTGTCCGGATCGAGCATATTCTCACCATTGGAGAAGTGGAACGGCATCACCTGGAACAAACCCTGCGCGCCCGCGTGGCTGCTGACGGTATCGTGTCCGCACGACTCGATCTGCATGACCGTCGCCAGGAGGTTGGGATCGACGTTGTGCTGCGTCGCCCAGCGTTGAATATCGGCGGCCCAGTAATCGACCTCTTTGGTGAACAGCGGTGCGATCGTCGTCCCGCGCGAGACGATCGACAAGTTGGTCAGCCAGTTGGGGACGCTGCTGATGACGTAACCGGCCGCGCCGAAAGTGAGCGAGAGCACGTGCGGGAGCACGAACAGCAGCGCTGCGCCCAGCAGGATCCAGCCAGGCAGAAAACGCAGCAGCATGGAGCGGCGCGCTTTGGTAGGCTGAGAGTCGGTGTCGATGTCCCTGGGCATAGACTTCCGCGTTGTTTTGGTCTGTGTGCTGCGGTTGGACGAACGGCTGCCGCGCAGCGGTTTCGATTGCGCCGTCATGAAACTTGGGCATGCCTCGCGAGCGTGACTGACGATTGCAGCGGGCAGCCCACCAGAGCCGGTGCCGTACTGCGCGCCGCCGAGAGTAACAAATGATAGAACATAAATTCGAGTTTGGCCAGCGCGGAACGACGCTGTCATCCCGATTTAGTGTACGTGCTTTTTCGGCCTGGGTTGCATTACAGAATCGGTAGAACGCTCACGTCGGGCTGGCGATGCTCACATCGATCACCTGCGCCGCCAGGTCATAGCGCCCGAAAGCCGGGATGATGTAGGCCCCCTGCACCAGGCTGCGCAAAGCGGACAGCAGCTCTTGGGCGATGCGCACGCCTTCCTCGTCGGCGTGGTCGCCCGCGGCTTCGATGCGCTGCATGACCGGATCGGGTATCGTGATGCCAGGGATCTCGTTGTGCAAAAACTGCGCATGGCGCAGGCTGTAGAGCGGCAGCACGCCCATCAGCACCGGCAGGCGCAGCGGCGCGCCCGTCAGGCGCTCGAAGCGTTCGAGAAAGCCTTCGACGATCCCCAGCTCGAAGACGGGCTGGCTGAGCGCGAAGTCCGCGCCGGCATCGATCTTCTTGAGCAGCAGGTCGATCTCTTTGTCCAGTTCTTGCGCGCCCATATTGAGTGCGCAGCCGACCGTGAACTGCGTCGGCTGGCCGATGCTGTTGCCCGCTTGATCAATGCCGACATTGAGGCGGTGCTTGATCAGCCGGATGAGCGCCGACGGCGCGATATCGTAGTTGTCCATCGCGTCGGGGTAGTCGCCGATCTTGGTCGGATCGCCCATGCAGACGAACAAGTTGCGCTGTCCCAGCGCGTGCGCTCCCAGTAAGTCGCCTTGAATGCGCAGCAGGTTGCGCCCGCGTGTCGGGAAATGCAAGATCGACTCCATGCCGAGCCGCGTCTGGATCACATTGCAAGCCGCCCACGGACTCATGCGCATGCGGGCGGTCGGGCTGTCTGGCACGTCGATCACGTCCGCGCCGGCTTCACGCAGCATATGCGCCGATTCGAGCATTTTGTTCAGCGAGTGACTGCGTGGCGGTGCCATCTCGACTGTGATGACGAACTTGCCGCGCAGGAGTTTATCGGCCAGCTCCGACCCCTGGCTGAGCGCGCTATCCAGCTCATCGTCGTGTTCCTCATCCGTGACGAACGGCGCGACTTCGGCGGTGGGCGCATCCAGCACAGCCCGCATCGCCGCGATGTGATCGGGCGTCGTGCCGCAGCAGCCGCCGATCAGGCAGGCACCGACCGAGCGGAAGATGCGCGCGTAGTCGGCAAAATACGAACCGGTGGCCGGATACATCGTGCGCCCGCCGACATGCTCTGGCAGGCCGGCGTTGGGCATGGCGGAGATGAGGGCAGTCGGCACGGCCTCGTGCATCGCCTGGACGATGCGGGCGATCTGGGCTGGGCCGCCGCTGCAGTTGACGCCGATCACGTCCGCGCCCGCGCTGTGCAGCTCGCGGGCGACGCGCCCCGGCAGATAGCCGATCAGCGTGCGGTCATCGGGCGTGAAGGTCATCTGCGCCACAACGGGCAGATCGGGCGCGGCTGTGCGTGCCGCCGCCAGCGCCTCCAGGATCTCGTGCAGGTTGGCGAAGGTCTCCAGGATGATCAGATCGACATCTGCGGCCAGCGCGCCCATCTGCTCGGCGAAGGCGGCGCGGGCATCTTCCGCCTTGACGCGCCCATACGGCTGGATCGAGACGCCGAGCGGCCCGACCGAGCCGGCGATGAAGACTTGACGGCCGCTCTCATCGGCTGCGCGGCGGGCGAGCTGCGCCCCCGCTCGATTGATGGCGGCGATCTGGTCGGCCAAGCCGTGCTCGCCGAGCTTGTAACGGTTCGCGCCAAAGGTGTTGGTTTCAATCAGCTCCGCGCCCGCCTGGATGTAGGCGCGGTGAATGTCGACGATCAGCTCTGGGTTTTTGAGGTTGAGTTCATCGAAAGCGGCATCGATCGGTACACCGCGCAGATGGAGCTGTGTCCCCATCGCGCCGTCCGCGAGCAGTGGGCGACTTTGCGCGAGCCGTTCGAGAAAAGGGTGGCGTGTCATGATCACCTGTTCACGAGAATAAACTGTCATAACAAGCATACCAATATCGCTGTCTGCGGTGTAGATGAGAAATCGGGGCGAACGCGGTGTGCCGGAGATGCCGCTGGCTATATGAGACTGCGTTGCTCAGAGCGTCCAACCGCCGCTATAATCAAATCGGTGTTCGATTCTTAAACTCGAATTGGAGTTAACACAATGTTGGAAAGTGTCGCGCTAGGTGGGATTTCTTTCGAACTGACCGACGAGCAGAAAATGCTGCAGCAGATGGCGCGTAAGTTCGCCGTCGAGGAGATCATCCCGAAGGCCGAGCATTACGACCGCACCGGGGAATTCCCGATCGACATCATCGAGAAAGGGCGGCAAGCGGGTCTTGTCAACCTCAACATCCCGGCTGAGTACGGCGGTCCGGGGGCGAACGTGCTGGAGGAGTGCATCGCGGGCGAGGAACTGGCCTACGGCTGTTCGGGCATCAGCACCGCCATGAGCGTCAACAACCTGTCGTCGCTGCCGATCATGATCGGCGGTACGCCAAAGCAGAAGGAATACTGGCTGGGCGAGCGGATGATGGACAAGGGGCACCTGGCGGCCTACTGTGTGACCGAGCCGGCGGCGGGTTCCGACGTGGCCGGGATGCAGACGCGCGCCGAGCGCCGCAACGGGCACTACGTCATCAACGGCTCGAAGATCTTCATCAGCAATGTCAACTACGCCAGTTTCTACACCGTCTTCGCCGTCACCGATCCGAGCAAGCGCCACAAGGGCATTTCGTGCTTCGTGGTCGAGCGCGACACGCCGGGTATCCGCGTCAGCAAGCATTTCGACAAGCTGGGGCAGCGCGCCGCCGATACCGCCGAAATCGTGTTTGAGAATGTCGAAGTGCCCGCCGAGAACCGCATCGGTGAAGAGGGCATGGGCTTCCTGCTGGCAATGAGCGTCTTCGATCACAGCCGTCCGGGTGTCGCGTCGGGCGCGGTCGGCGTCGCCCGCCGCGCGATGGAAGAGGCGATCAAATATGCCAAGGAGCGCCATACCTTTGGCGTGCCGATTTGGCAGCATCAGGCGGTCGGCCACAAGATCGCCGAGATGGCGATCAATATCGAGGCGGCGCGCCTGCTGACGTGGCAGGCTGCGTGGATGGTCGATCACGGCATCCAGAATCCGCGCGTCGTCGCCTCGGCCAAGGCGTTCGCCGCCGATATGGCCATGCGCGTGACCGTGGAGGCGGTGCAGGTGTTCGGCGGGTACGGCTACATGCGCGAATACCCGGTCGAGAAGCTCATGCGCGATGTCAAAGTGTTCCAGATCTATGAGGGCACGAGCGAGATCCAGCGCAACATCATCGTCCGCGAACTGTTCCGCTAAAGGCTGCTGACGGGGGCGGCTGTGTGTGCCGCCCCTGTTTTGTTCCGTGTAAGCTGTGTTTGGTTTTCTGCGCTGCATGGCATACTATTGAGTATTATCGAAATATGGCGCATCGAAGGAAAATGAAAAGATGCCGGAGTCGGTGCAAACCGATGTTTTGATCGTCGGTGCTGGGATGTCTGGTTTGATGGCTGCGCAGGCGCTCAAAGCACGCGCTGTGCAGACGTTGCTTGTCGATAAAGGGCGCAGCGTCGGCGGTCGGATGGCGACCCGGCGGCTGGGGGAGGGCGTGGCGGATCATGGGGCGCAGTTTTTCACCGTCCGCGATCCCGCGTTTCAGGCGCATGTCGATGCCTGGCAGGAGGCCGGTTTGGTATTCGTCTGGTCGCGCGGTTGGAGCGATGGAAGCGTCACCGATACCCCGCGTGATGGCCACCCGCGCTACGCGGTGCACGGCGGTTTGAACGCGCTGCCCAAATTCATCGCACGCGATCTCGACTGCCATCTCGACGTGACCTTAGACAAGATCACCCGCGATGAGGACGGCTGGCATGGCTGGGCCGGTGATGAGGCCGAATATCGCGCTAGGGTACTGCTGCTGACACCACCCGTGCCGCAGTCGCTCGCGCTGCTGAGCGCGGGCAGCGTGGCGCTGCATCCGGAGGACGCGGCTGCACTGGAGCGCATCGAGTATGCGCCGTGCCTGTGCGCCATGTTCGTGATCGAGGGCGATGTTTATCTGCCCGACCCCGGCGCTCTCCAGCGCCCATACGCCGATATGGCCTGGATCGCCGATAACATGCGCAAGGGTATTTCGCCGGCTGGGCGGGTGATCACGATGCAGGCCAGTTTCGAATACAGCCGCGCCCATTTCGACGCTCCCGATGGTGAGGTGACCGCGCGCTTCACGGCGGAGCTGGTGCCGTTCATGAAACCCGATGCGCATATCCGCGAGGTGCAGATCAAACGCTGGCGCTACGCGCAGCCGACATCGCTCTATCCCGATCGGTGCAAAGCGGCGCGCGGGCTGCCGCTCATCTTCGCCGGAGATGCGTTCGCCGGGCCGCGCGTGGAGGGTGCCGCCTTGTCCGGGCTGGCGGCGGCGCAGGCCGTCCTAGAACTGCTTTCGACTTGAGCCGGTTCCGGTCAAGCTGGTGGTGGCTGTAACGCGATCGAAGCGCTGGGCGTGGATCGGCGGTCTCGCATTCTGCGCGAGTCTGCTCGCGGTGTTCGGTTCATATGGGGTCGGCCGCCTGCTTCCGGGGCCGCCCACGCTGGCGTTCCTTGCTCAACGTCGGGATAACGGCGATATCTTCCTGCTCGATATCGAGCGTGCGCATCTGCACAACCTGACGCGTCACCCCGCCTATGACCGCGCGCCTGCCTGGTCGCCGGATGGCCGTCATCTTGCGTTCATCTCCGATCGCAGCGGTGCGCCGCTCCTCTACGTAATGTCGATACCTGGCGCTGTTCAGCAGCCGGAGCCGCTCACGACGCTGCCGGTCGCCAGCGGTTCCCGACCGGTCTGGTCGCCGGATGGACGGTCGATCGTGTTCGAAGTCCAGCATACTGGCAATACGGAGCTGTACCTGATCGACATGACCTGCACAGTTGAGCGCCGTCCGTGCCAGCCTGAGGCGCTGCGCCTGACACATGAGCCGACCGATGATCGCTTCCCCGTCTGGTCGCCCGACGGATCGATGATCGCGTTCGTCTCGTGGCGGCAGGGGGATGCCGAGATCTTCGCCATCTCGCCTGACGGCACCGATGTGCGCAACTTGACGCAGCACCCGGCCTGGGATGTCGGGCCGAGCTGGTCGCCCGACGGCCATTATCTCGCTTTCTTCTCCGTGCGCGCCAACTATCGCGAGCTGTACATCATGGCCGCTGATGGCAGCGATCCCAGACAGATCACGTTTCACAACAACCCCTACAATGCCTACAACAGCGGGCCGCCCGCGTGGTCTCCTGATGGCCGGCGCATGGCGCTTGTCACCGTGTTCGAGAGCAACGCCGATGTCACGCTGATCGAGGCATCGTGCCTGACCGAGGGCGAGCGCTGCACGGACGAGGGCACCAAGATCGCGCCGAGCGCGGCGGCTGACGTCAGCCCATTTTGGTCGCCGGACGGGCGCTGGCTCTATTTCCTGTCCGATCGCACCGGACCGCTCATGATCTTGCGTGCCGATCCAGACTGCCCGCGCGCAACCATCTGCACGCCGAAGAACCCAGACTGCCCGCGCTGTCCGCCGCAGCCGATCACCGGTCGCGGCTATTACAGCGTCTCGCCGGTTTGGCGACCTTGATCTCAAGCAGAAAGACCGTCTTGATGAAAATCCTGATCGCGCCTGGCGCATTCAAACACAGCCTAACCCAGACGCAGGCCGCCGACCGGATCGCGGCAGGGCTGCGTCGTTCCGGCCTTGCGGCCGAGCTGCACCGCCTGCCGCTGGCGGATGGCGGCAACGGCACCCTCGATGCTTTCCTCGCCGGCGGCGGACGCCGCGTCCCCCTGCCGCCCGTCGATGCCAACCAGC
>CAYTME010000028.1:24618-24839 GCA_964438415.1 uncultured Pleurocapsa sp.
TTGAGGCCGACTACGGGCTGCTCAGCGACGGCCGCACCGCCGTGATCGAGATGGCGCTCGCCAGCGGTCTCGAACTGATCGCGCCGCACGAGCTGGCTCCGCTGACCGCTTCGACTTACGGCACGGGTGTGCTGCTCGCCCACGCGCTCGAAGCGGGCGCGCGCCGCTTCATCATCGGGCTGGGCGGCAGCGCGACCACTGATGGCGGGGCGGGCTGTCTT
>CAYTME010000029.1:0-9102 GCA_964438415.1 uncultured Pleurocapsa sp.
GGCCATGCAGGCGATCGGCGAGAGCCTCATCGAGTCGGCCAACGCTGGCGTGACCACACTGCGGCTGGGGCGCGGCGTGCGCTACACGACCTTTGCGCTCGGCGCGACGGTGAGCTGGCAGGCTGGCTATGCCAATGTGCCGGTCGGATGCGGCCTGCTGTTCGGGCTGACGAGCGGCACCGATTACGCGCTCGCCTTTCTCAATCAGGCTGGCGAGTACGGCGTCTCGCAGCGCGCCGGCGATGCGTTCCAGCCCGGCTTGTACGGCAGCCTGGGTCCGTTGGGCGACGGCCCCCATCATCTGCTCGTCATCGCTGACCGAGATCGACTCCACTTCTACCTGAACGGTCTGTATCGCGGCAGCCTGCCCTTCACGCCGGTCGAGGGCGAGATCGGGGTCGCGGCAGTCAATTACGAGCCGGCCAATATCTCCTGCCGGTTCACCAATCTGTGGCTGGCATCGCACTGAAATTGCGCCCCTCGCGCATCCATGCTAGAACAGAGCGATACCGCGGCGGCGCGCTCCCGCGCTGCCATCAGTCACAGGTGGACGCCCATGACCGCGCTCGAAGACGCCATCCTGCGCACGATCTTGTATGCCGATGTCTTCAACTTTGCGCTGACGCTCGACGAGCTGCATCACTTCTTGATCGCGTCGGTGCCGGTGAGCGCCGCGCAGATCGAGCAGGCGATCGGGCGCTCAGCGCGGCTGCAGTCGGCACTGGCGTGTGTGGACGGCCTGTTCATGCGCGCCGGACGTGAGGAGCTGGCGGCGCTTCGCCAGACGCGCGAACAAGCGTCGGCGGCGCTCTGGGAGCCTGCCGCGCGCTACGGCCGCTGGATCGGGCGGATGCCGTTCGTGCGCATGGTCGCGCTGACCGGCGCGCTGGCGGTGCGCAACGCGGTCGCCCACGATGACATCGACTACGTGATCGTGACGGCAGAGCGGCGCGTTTGGCTGGCGCGCGCGCTGACGATCGTCATCGTGCGGCTGGCGCGGCTGCGCGGCGTGCATCTGTGTCCCAATTATCTGCTGGCGGAGACGGCGCTGCGCCAGGATCGGCGCGATCTGTACATGGCGCACGAGATCGCCCAGATGATCCCGGTCTACGGGCACGATCTGCACGCGCGGATGCGGCGCGAAAAC
The DNA here is from genome assembly GCA_964438415.1 of uncultured Pleurocapsa sp. Classification (GTDB taxonomy): domain Bacteria; phylum Chloroflexota; class Anaerolineae; order Aggregatilineales; family Phototrophicaceae; genus Flexifilum. Next base: position 1,148 of record CAYTME010000029.1, read on the forward strand.
GCCTGGGTCACGGCGCATCTGCCCAACGCGGGTGATGCACTCCACCGGCTGCCGACGGGGGATGAGGGGCGCGGCTGGCAGCTGTTCAAACGCACCGCCGAGCGGCTGTTGGGCGGTGCGCTGGGCGATGCCTTCGAGCGCTGGGAACGCGAGCGCAAGCTGCGCCGTTTCGCTCCGCACGTGCATGCTGCAGGCAGCGACGCGCAGCTCGATGATGCCCGCGTCAAAGGGCACTTCCAGGATCACGGCCATCCCGTGCTCGATGCCTACGCGCAGCGCCTGGCGCTCTACGCCATCGTCGAGAATGACGCCGAGTTCACGACCACGATCGGTTAGACGCTTGCTGGCGCGGTTCTGGGCTTGATCGGCGGGCTGTGCTCATCTACTCTTGCGTTCGACCTCTTGGAGCCAACAAGGACACAAAGGCATGGCGCGGATCGTCTTCATGGGCACGCCGGAGTTCGCCGTCCCGGCGCTTAAGGCGTTGATCCAGCAGCACGATGTGATCGGCGTCGTCACGCAGCCGGATCGCCCCGCCGGGCGCGGTAAGCAGGTGCAGATGTCGCCCGTCAAGCAGACGGCGCTGGCGGCGGGTTTGCCCGTCTTTCAGCCGGAGAAACTGCGCCATCCAGACGCGATCGCCGCGCTGCGCCAGTGGCAGGCCGATGTCTACGTCGTGGCGGCGTTCGGCCAGATCCTGCCGCAGGCGGTGCTCGATCTGCCAGCATGCGGCGCGCTCAATATCCATGCGTCGCTGCTGCCGCGCTGGCGCGGAGCCGCGCCGATCCAAGCGGCCATCCGCGCTGGCGACGACGAGAGCGGCGTGACGATCATGCGCATGGATGCGGGGCTGGATACGGGGCCGATGCTGACGCAGCGCGCGATCGCGCTGGCGGCGGATGAGACGGGGCAGAGCCTGCACGACAAGCTGAGCGCATTGGGCGCCGCGCTCCTGATCGAGACGCTGCCCGGCTACCTCGACGGCTCGATCCAGCCGCGGCCGCAGGACGACGCGCTGGCGACCTTCGCGCCGCGCATCGACAAAGATGAAGGGCGCATCGACTGGGCGCAGCCCGCCGCGCAGATCGAACGCACGATCCGCGCCTTCACACCCTGGCCGGGTACGTACACCATGTGGGCAGGACGGCTGCTCAAGATCATCGCCGCTGACCGGCAGACAGCGCAGACGGTGAGCGCGCAGCCCGGCCTGGTCGCCCAGATCGACGAGCGCACGGCGATCGGCACTGGCGATGGCTGGCTGTTCCCGCTGCGCGTGCAGTTGGAGGGCAAGAGCGCCGTCAGCATCGACGATTTCGCGCGCGGCTACCCCGCGTTCATAGGCACGCTGTTGGGTGCGTGATCGGGAGGTCGTCAATCGACGAAGCGGTACTTGACCAGCGTCCACAGCGCGATCGGGGCGTCCGTCCACTTGATCTTCTTGCCCTCGTACCATTCGCGCCCGTTATAGCTGATCGGCACCTCGTAGATGCGGATGCCCTGCTTGAGGACTTTGGCCGTGAATTCCGGCTCGAATTCGAAGCCGCGCGCGTGGATGACCATATCGCGCACGACATCGGCGCGGAAGACCTTGTAGCAGGTCTCCATGTCGCTCAAGATGGCGTTGTAGAGCATGTTCGTTGCCAGCGTCAGGATCTTGTTGGCGACCATGTTCCAGAAGTTCATCGCCTTGCGCGGCCCACCCAGAAAGCGCGAGCCGTAGACGACGGGCGAAATACCCTCGATGATCGGCTGGATCAAGTGCGGGTAATCGCGCGGATCGTATTCAAGATCGGCATCTTGGATCAAGAGGATGTCGCCGCTGGCCGCCGCGAAGCCGGTCACAAGCGCCGCGCCCTTGCCCTGATTGCGCTCATGAAAGAGGATGCGCACCTGGGCCGGCACTTCGCCCTGCATCCGGCGCAGGATGTCCCGTGTGCCATCGACCGAGCCATCATCGACGATCACGATCTCATCGACCAGCCCGACAGCCAAGACTCGTTCGACCACCGTCTCGATCGTGCTCGCTTCGTTGAAGCAGGGGATGACGACGCTCAGCTTCAAACCCTGCTTGTCGACCGCTGTCGGTGCTGGTTGGTAGTATGGCATCGCCATCAGCTCTTCTCACCTCACTTGGTCTGCGCGGCGCACAGCAGCAGTGCACTGCCGCTCGCGCAGGCATTCTAATGACAAACTGCGCCGCAATCTAGACACGACTCGCATCGTGTTGAGTGTAACATGCCGCATCCATGCGGAGCGTAAACGCTTGATTGGGGCGTTCGGATCTCGGGGCGCGCGTCTACCGGAGGGAACGCACGCAGACGAATGCGCAGCCCACCAGCAATCCGCGCCACACAGCCCCAGGCGTCCCTTCAGTCGACGCCCATGCGCCTGCCGGCGCGAGACCTGCCGCATCCCGACGAAACGAACCACTACTGACTGTCTTGACCCATTAAGATTACTTAACAATGTTCCGCACTGCTTGACACACTTCAAAATCCGTGCTACGCTCACCTTTGGAATGGAGAGAAAGGTGCTTCCTGTGGCTCAAACCGTGAAACCCCGGATCGAAGCTGGCGCTGTCTACAGCCGCCAGGAGGCCGCTGCGGCGCTCGGCATCAGCCTGAGCACGCTCAAGCGGATGGTCAGAAACGGGCACTTGCGGGTCAGCAAGCCGGAAGGGATGCGCCGAGTTTTCATTACCGGTGAAAGCATCCTGGCGATGCTCGACAGCACAGCCGTTGAGAGAGGTGCGTGATGACAGCGCAGTCGCTTTTCCAGCTTCCCATGCAGCCACGCCGCGCATACACGGATCTCGCCTTGCCTGAGGTGATCCGTGCCCAGGGTGGACTCTGCCTCGCGCGCGGGCGCTGGAACGCCGACGTGGTTTCGGTGCGCGACGGCGGTCTTTCGGGTCAGTCTCACAGGTGTAGGGGGTGCTGCGGCACGTAGCCGGAACCTCCCCTCCCTCGCAAGTCCCTCATCAGCCAGGGGCGTGAGACTGATAAAGACAGGCTCACGCCCTTTTTGTTTGTCTGGATGACGCGGTATCGCCCAAACGAGGTGCTCTGATGGGACTGACGCAACTCCCCAAAGATAAGGCGCTCTACACCGACGCGCGGCTGGACTGGCTGCTGGAGGCAGTCGATGAGCTGCACACGGCTGTCAGCGAGGGGGAGCTGGCCGATTTGACCAGCCTGAACGAATTCGAACTCCAAAACTGGCTGCGCGAACTCATATGGGTGGCGCAGGAGGCGCTCAGCGAGATAGAGCGCCAGCGGGCACAAACCCAGCCAGCGCTGGTGCTGGTGCGCAAGTCATCGTGACTTCTGGATGTGATGTGACGAGTGATGAAGAGAAGCGAGGATGTGTCATCATGATGAATCAGAAAGACCTGCTGGTGCACCAACAGCGCCAGCACGATCTGCAGCGCGAAGCAGAACGACTGCGTCTGATGCGCTCGCTGCGCAGACAAGCGGCGTCGGGCAGCCGACGCACGCCGCGCGCGCTCAGCCGGTTGATCGCGCTGTTCTTATAGCAAGTTCTGACGAGCGGCGCGGCTCACGTGCGCCGGCTGTGGAGGAGGGCAGTCCAACCATGACGTGTGCAAAACACAGTGAGGACGATCGTCTGCACGCCGACCGCACGCCCGCCTGCATCGTTCGATGGGGGCGCGGCGGCGGTCACCAAACGAACGAACAGGACCGACCGTACAGCCCAAGGCAGTGACACGGAATTCATGGGCGGGGTTTATTGGAATTGAAGCGTACACGGGGATCGCATTCGGGTGCGTTTGAGCGAAAGCCGCAGCAGCATATTTCCCCAGTCGGCGGGACGACGGTGGCGCAGCAGGGTGTTGGCTCACGTCGTCCCGCCTTGCACAGCCTGTTTTCATCCGTACATCGTTTAAAGCCGCTTTAAGGCGGATGCGCACAGGCTTTGCCGCTGCATTTTCGTGTATAATGTGGGAGGTTGTGAGGAAAATCACACATGTCCGTGTTCAGATCGAGGTGATTGGATGGTTCAAGGCCGAGTGCTGCTGTTGAATGGGCACACCTGGGAACCGCTCTCGATCATCACCATCCCACGCGCCATCAACTTGGTGCTGGCGGAAAAGGCGGTGGTCGTCGAGCAGAGCGGTGAGTTCTTACGCACCGTCCGCGACCGGTTCCCCATCCCTTCGGTGATCGCGCTCCGCACCTACATCAACGTTCCACGCCGACAAGCGCATTGGAGCCGACGGGGTGTGCTGGTGCGCGACAGCTATACCTGCATCTACTGCGGGGTGCAGCCTGGGCAGGTGCTGCGGGGCAAGCAGTTGACGAAAAGCGATTTCACCGTCGATCACGTTATCCCCAGATCGCGCGGCGGGCGGGATACTTGGACGAACACCGCCTGCGCCTGCTACGCCTGCAATCATCGCAAGGGGGATCGGCTGCCCCACGAAGCGGGGATGCGGATGGCCTGGGAGCCAAAAACGCCCCGCACGAGCTACCTGGTGGTCGCCGTCGGCAGCGGCAACGACACCTGGCGGCGGTATATCGAGTACTAAGACCGAGTCGGCGCTGCCGGCTCGGTTTTGTGTCCAGGCGCTGCTGCGCAGCCAGCAGCCGTCTTGCTGTCGTCTCTCCGCATCCTGCCCGCGCATCACACTGCCATCGCACCCTCCTAAGCCCGTGGTCGAAAGTAATCCACGACCGAGCAGCGCATTTTGCACTTGAAACGCTGCTCGCCGAGGTCGTGGATCCGTGGATCATGGACATGTTGCGACCATCGGCTTAGCTCACATTCATCGTGCCAGCCCCAGATCGACCGACAGGCCGCCGTGTTCGAGACTTTCCTGCGCCGCTTCCAACATGCGCACCACGCGGTAGCCATCGACCCCATCGCTGATCGGCGTGCTGCCGTCGCGGATGCAGGCGACGAAGTGGGCGCACTCAGCGCGCAGCGGCTCGGTCGTCTCCAACATCGGGATGTGGACGTCGCCGCTGCGGGTGATCAGCTTGAACTCGCCGTAAGCGTCGGGGATGGCATCGCGTATGACCCCCTTGTCGTAGATGCGCAGACGCTCATCGACGCTCACATCGTCGTAGACGACCATCTTCTGCTCGCCGACGAACGTCATACGGCGCACCTTGCCCGGATCGAGCCAGCTCACATGCACATGTGCAATGATGCCCGCCGGGTATTCGAGCGTGACGAAGGCGACATCCTCGAACGAACGGCCGAGCAGACGAAATCCGCGCGCCGCGATGCGCTCCGGCGCTGCGCCGAGCACGAAATTGAGGATGCTGAAATCGTGCGGCGCGAGATTCCACATCACGTTCAAGTCGCTGCGGATGATGCCCAGGTTGAGCCGCTGCGAGTAGACGTAGAGCAGGCGTCCGAGCGCGCCCTCACCGACCATGCGGCGCAGGGCGACGACCGCCGGGTTGTACTCGAAGACGTGGCCGACCATCAAGCGCAGTCCGCGCGCATCCGCCAGCTCGACCAGCGCTAGCGCCTCGTCCGAGCGCAGTGCCAGCGGTTTTTCGACCATGACGTGTTTGCCCGCCTCGAGCGCCGCGCGCGCTTGCTCCGCGTGCAGCGCGGCGGGCGGCGCCAGCACGACACCGTCGATCTCGGCATCGGCCAGCACATCGCCGAAATCGCGCGTCGTGCGGACGCCGGGGTAGCGCTGCGCATTCTGCGCCAGCGCCTTGTCGTTGAGATCGCAAACGGTGTGCAGCGCGGCATCCGGCAGATTGGCGATATTGCGGATCAAGTTCGGTCCCCAATAGCCGCTGCCGACGACGGCGAGACGGATGCGTGTGGTCATGGGTCTTCCTGCGCGGTCGGTGATATACCTGTAGTCTAAATCATCCGCGCCAGCGGTCAAAGGTCGGGGCCGGCGCTACCGGCCCGGCCCGGCCCCTTCGTCGCGCACATCGCGGAAGCCGCGCCCATAGGCCGTGTGACCCTGGCCGATGACGAGAAACGCATCCGGATCGGTGTGCAGCACGATCGACCGCAGCGTGCCGACCTGCTGCCGCCCTAACGTGACGAACAGCACGCCGCGCGGCTGGTGCGTGAACATGCCCTTGCCCTGCCACGCGGTCACGCCGCGCCCCATGCCCTGGATGATCGCCTGGGCGACCGAGTCGGGATAGTCGGTGATGACGGTCGCCGTGCGGATGACGCTCGGGCCTTCGAGGATGTAATCCGCGACTGCGCCGCCGACGAACAGCGCCACGATCGCGTAGAGCGCGCCTTCCCAGCCGAAGACGATACCCGCCAGCACGACGACCAAGCTGTCGGTGTAGAGCGTGCTGCTGCTGAGCGGGATGCCGTAGCGCACCTGCAGGATGCGCCCCAGCGTCGACGTGCCGCCGAGCGTGCCGCCGCCGCGGAAGACCAACCCGCCGCCGATGCCGCCGACGACGCCCGCGTAGAGCGCATTGAGCAGCACATCATCGCTCAGGCGCACGCCGTCCAGCACAGGCGTCAGCACGTCGATGAAAACCGAGTAAAGCGCCACCGCCGCCAGAGTCCCCGCCAGCGAGCGCCAGCCGCCCAACACCCGGTAGGCGAATATTTGGATCGGGATATTGCCGAGCAGCACCAGCAGACCGATCGGCGCGCCGCCGACCAAGAAGCTGATGATGATCGCCAAGCCGGAGACGCCGCCCGGCGCGATGTTGAACGGCACCTGGAAGATGATGACGCCGATGGCGGAGATGAACGCTCCGATCACGATCAGCAGCACATCGAGCGCCAGACGACCCCACTGCCCACGCCTCGATTGACTCACGTCGGTGCTCCTCGCGGCCTGTGATGCCGCCGCGTCTAAAGACCTGCCGGCAGAGACTCTATCCGCCCGCGCGGCAGATTGCGAGCGCTCAAGCGGCTTGGCTGGGCTGCTCAGGCGCGCTGAAGGCGCTCCGGCTTTTGCGGAGAGTTTTCCTCATCCCTTCAGTGGACGAGCGGCTCGCAGCCGACGCGTTCACGCGCCGGCGCATGCAGACCCCGCCCCTAGAGTGGATTTCTTGCGTCCGCTGGCATAGACTGGTAGGCGCAGCGATATCGAAAGGCGCATCGTGATCTACATTCAGCTCCTGCGGCGCAGCCCGCAGTTCGCCCGCTTGTGGGCCGCCATGCTGATCAGCTTCGTCGGCGATTGGTTCAATACGATCGTGCTGGCCGCCATCGTCTCGCGCTTCACCGAAGGCTCGGGGCTGGCGATCAGCCTGTTCCTGCTGGCGCGCTTCCTGCCGCCGCTGCTCATCACGCCGCTAGCGGGCGCGCTGGCCGATCGCTTCGACCGTAAGCGTCTGCTCATCTACTCCGATCTGGTGCGGGCGGTCGGCGTCCTCGGCTACCTGCTGATCCAGACGCCCGACCAACTGTGGCTGCTGTATCTGCTGACCGTCTTGCAATTTGCGCTCGGCGCGGTCTTCGAGCCGACGCGCTCCGCCTTCACCCCGGCCACCGTCCAGCGGGAAGATCTGGTGCTGGCCAACGTGCTCGGCAGCATCACCTGGTCGGTGGCGCTGGCGTTGGGCGGGGCGCTGGGCGGGCTGGTCGCCGGGCAGTTCGGCTCGGATATCGCGCTCGTCATCGACTCGGCCACGTTCGTCGTCTCCGCGCTTCTGATCGTCCAGATCACGCCGATCGCCGCGCCGGCTTCGTCAAGCGCTGCAGCGCGCTTGTCGCTGCGCGATATCCGCGATGGTTTGGCCTACGCCCGCGCGCACCCCGAGATCGGCGCGACGCTGCTGGTCAAATTCGGCGGCAGCTTGGGCAATGTCGATACGGTGCTCGTCATCTACGGCACGGTGCTGTTCGCCGTCGGCGTCAACGGCTCGATCTCGCTCGGCATCTTGTGGGCGGCGTTCGGCGTCGGCGCCGTCATCGGCCTGATCGCGGTCGAGCGGATGAATGACGGCGAGCCGCGCACGATGCGCCGCCTGATCATCCTC
>CAYTME010000029.1:9112-13298 GCA_964438415.1 uncultured Pleurocapsa sp.
ATGCGCTGATCACTGTCGGCTGGTTCTTGTTCGGCACAGCGGGGTCGCTGGCGATGGCGGCGCTGGCGATGCTGATCAAGGCGATGGGCAGCAACACCTACTGGACGTACAGCAGCGTCATCTTGCAGAAGACGGTCGAAGATCGCTATCTGGGGCGCATGTTCTCGCTCGATTTCGCCGGCTTCCAGCTTTCGACCGTGCTCAGCACGATCGTCGTCGGCCTGCTGCTGGAAGCGCTCGGCAGCCGCGCCGCGCCGCAGATCGTGATCTGGACGGGCATCGTCAGCCTGCTGCCGCTGATCGGCTGGGCGCTGGCCGTGCGCTGGATCGAGCATCAGGCGCAGGCGGCCTACACGTGAGGCGGGCAAACGCGGCGGTCGGCCTGCACCGATGGTGATGTTCGTCACTAGCGGCGGATGCGCGCAAGCCATACGCTGAAGAGAGACGATAGTTCGGAGGTGCATCGACATGCAGACCGCGATCGCCGAACGTGATCGATTCCTCACCGAGCGCCTGCCCTATCCCTCGGGACGGGCGGCGAAATATCTGTACAAGACGCCCATTCTGCTTTACCGGCTGGGGCTGGGGCCGCTCGTCGGGCGGCTGTTCATGATCATGACGACGACCGGGCGCAAGAGCGGCCTGCCCCGCCGCACCGCCATCGAGTATCACGCCTACGGCGGGCGCAAGTACGTCCTGGTCGGCTGGACGCAGTCGGACTGGTACAAGAACATCATGGCCAACCCGCTGCTGACGATCCAGACGGCGGACGGCGTTGAGCGCGTGCGCGCGCGCCGCCTGGATGGCGAGGCCGAGCGGCGCGAGGCGTGGAAGGTCGCCGAACACAGTCCGATCATCCAATTGGCGATGAAGCTGGAGAAGGTGCCGCTGACCGAAGACCAGTTCGCGGCGGAGAAAGACCGCTTCATCATCCTCACGTTCGACCCGACCGATGAGCCGACCCCGCCGCCGCTCGAAGCCGACTTGAAGTGGGTGCCTTCGGTCATCCTCAACATCGCCGGCACGTACTTCATTCAGCGCGCCATCCGGCGCTGGGTGCGCAGGCGGCAGGCAAAGCGTCCCGGCTGACAGCCCGATGCGCGGCGGCGCTCACGCCTTGTGCGCGCCGCTCATGTGCGCTTGGCTGCGCGGCTCACCGCTCAGATGTTTGGCGAGGAAATCGGCCATCAGCCCCCAGGCGAGCGTCGCGGCCTGCCCGCCGTCAGCGAAGAAATCGCGCCCGACGCCTTCGATCACATGCAGCTCATGCGCCAGCGGCGACTCAGCCAGCTCGGCGCGCAGCCGCGCGATGACCGGCGGTTTGGTGTACGGCTCTTCGCTGCCGTAGACGGCCATGATCGGCGCGTGGGCACCCCGGAATTGGCCGAGATAGCGCTGTGGGAAGCCGTAGAAAGCGACCGCGGCCTCAAGATCGCTGCGTTTGATCGCCGCCTCGAACGCGAGGCTGCCGCCCATACCCAGGCCGACGGCGGCGACGTTGCGATTCGAGCGCAGGTGATGCTCCATCGCTGCCAGGGCGGCATCGACGCCGCGGTAGCCCCGATCGCCCAGCGCCTCGACCAGACCGATCGCCTCCTGAGCCGTTTTGGCCGTCTTGCCATCGAACAGATCGGGCACGATCACATAGTAGCCCATCTGCGCCAGCGACTGCGCCAGCCGCCGCTCGGTCGGCGTGATGCCCCACCAGTCGTGGATGAGGGCAATGCTGGGGAAGACGCCGCCGATATTGGGATGCGACCAGAAGGCGGGCATGCGCGCGCCGCCTTCGAGCATGACCGAGACGTGGCCGCTGACGATGGCGTATTCGACTCCGCGCGGTGCGTAGACGGGCATCGGTTACACCCCCAAGGCAAGCACATCGTGCAGGTAGCCGTCGGCTTCCGCGTCCCCGCCGAGTGTGTTGACGGTCGCCTCGGTGACGAGCAGCGTCAGCGTGCGGTAGTTCTCTCGATACGCCCAATCGCGCAGCGCCATCAGCAGAGCGCTGTTCAAGCCGCGCGGCGACCAGCAGGAGACTTCGACGGCGCGGGGATTATAGAGTCCGCATTGGAAGACCACAAATGCATCCTGACCGGATACGGCGAAGCGCAGCCGCTGCGTGCGCGCCTTGACCTCCGGCAGCACGTCCCAAGTCGGCTGCCAGAGGTTTTCCCACTCCTGGCGCGCGCTCGACGTGCGCCCGATCGGCATGACCCAACCTGCGATCTGCTTGGCGTCGGTCGTGGCATCGGCGACCGATTGGTACAAGCCCTGGCCGGTGCGTGCGGGCAGGCTGTAGCGGCGCAGACGCACGAGCGGAGACGCGCCATGATGATCGAACACGAGCAGTCCCGGCTCCCCGGCGGTTGGCGTTGTCGTCAGACGGACACATTTACTGGCCTTCGCCTGCTGACGCAGCGCGGCCAGCAGCGCCGAGCCGATGGCGAGCAGGTCGCCATCCGCGTGCACGTACAGCCTGCCGAGATGCAGATGCAGGCCGAACGGTTCCGGCTCGGCGCTCAGGTACGCTTCAGCATAGCCGACGAGCGCGCCGTCGTCCTCGGCCACCAGGCCGGTGCCCGCGCCGAGCAGCAGCCGCCCCAGGTGAATGGCAGCCGTCTCCAGGCTCATCCACGGACCGCCGTGCAGCCAGCGCTCATAGATGGTCAGCAGAGAATAGGGCACATCTTCGACGCGCCCGCCGGCGTCCCAGCGCTGCCAGGTGGTGATACCCGCCTGCGCCAGCGACGCGATCTGCTCGCAGTCTTCCAGCTTCGCCGCACGTACCGTGATCATCCGATCATCCGCCTCGCCTTCGCTGTTCCATCCGTACTGCCCATGATACCCGATCTGCGCCGCAAGTGGGGGCACCGGCGGTGCCGAGGGCGCAGTCAGACATGGGAGCGGCGGACGCGCCGGGGGTCTTCTCGACGAAACGAACCGCTGTGGAGAAGGTGCCTGCCCCGTCGGTCGGACGACTCGTTCCGCCCGCAGCCGGCGAGTCGACTCGCCGGCTGCCAAACGGCGCGTCCACCGGAGGAGACGCGCGGTGCGCACCCCCAAACCCGACGCCCATTGGATTTCGCAGGCGTCCCTTCAGTGGACACCAACGCGCCAGCCAGCGCGTTCATGCGCTGGAGGAATCCACCCCTGCCCGCCCGCCACCGACATTACGAAATTGTACACCGCGGACGGCAGCCGCCGGGCTTCCGTTGAGACCACCATGCGGGGTGCGCCGCTATAATCGTAGCAGGTAGGTGCATGAGGAGCAGAGTGAGGGAAGCGCAATGGGCAAAGCGCGCATCCTGATTGTCGAAGATAATGGTGAACTGGCCGAGATGCTGAACGAGTACTTCAGCCGAGTGCAAGAATATGAAGTCGTCACGGCGGCCTGGGGCGCGGAAGCCCTAGAGTTCGCGCGGCTGCAGCCGTTCAATTTGATCGTGCTCGATATCCGCCTGCCGGATATCAGCGGCTACGATGTCTGCCGGCAGCTCCGCTTGCAGCCGCGCACGCAGGATATCCCGATCCTGTTCCTGACCGAGAAACGCGACCGCGTCGATAAGCTGCAGGGGCTGGAGCTGGGCGTCGTCGATTACATCACCAAGCCGTTCGATCTGCAAGAGCTGAGCCTGCGCATACGCAACGTGCTCACACGCGCGACGCAGAAAGTCCACACCGACCCGATCACCGAGCTGCCGGACGGCGCGCTCGTCGATGAACGGCTGATCTACACGCTGTACAACCGGGACGATTGGGCGCTGGTGACGTTCGCGCTGAGCGGGCTGGACGCCTTCCGCGAACATTACGGCTTCGTCGCCGCCGATGATGTGCTGCGCGCCATCGCCCTGATGATCCGCAATGCCGTGCGCGAGCAGGACTCCGAGGACGACTTCATCGGCCATCTGGACGCCCACACCTTCGTCGCCATTATCCCGGCAGCGCGGGCGGAGTCGATCCGCGAGCGCGTTGAGACGAAGATGGAATACTCGCGCGATTTCTTCTATCCGATCGCCGATCGGGACGAGCAGCGCGCGCATGAGGACATGATGCTCAGCCTGCACACGGTCATCCTCGATCACAGCGTGGGCGACCTAGCCGATGCCGAGGCTGTGCGCGCACGCATCGCCGCGCTGCTGGCGGCGCAAGCGAGCTAGCTCAACCTGTCGCCCCCAAGCCGTTGGCG
>CAYTME010000029.1:13331-17524 GCA_964438415.1 uncultured Pleurocapsa sp.
AGCAGGAGCTGCACGAGCCGATCCTCCGCGGGATCGGCTCGCCAAACGCGCAGCAGGTCGATCTGCTGGCGGTGCAGGTGCCGCAGCGGCGCGTCGCGCAGCAGGATCACCTGCGCCACGTTTGGACGCTTCTCGAACAATGAGCCGCCGTAAAGCTGTTCCAAGACCTGTGTCGTCGTCTCCAGCTCGGCAAGGATGGCACCGAGAAAGCGATCGCGCAGCTCTTCACGCTCAACCAGACTCGCATACTGGCGCATGATGTCCGTCTGCGTCAGCATCACGCTGCTGGCACAACTGCTGATGATATTGTGCCAAATCGGCCAGTCGAAGGCGTGGCGCTGCAGGTGCTCAAACGCTTGCGCATCTTCGGCTTGCAGCGCGCGCAGAGCGCTGCCGAATCCATACCATCCCGACAGCAGAAACCGCGCCTGGCTCCAACTGAAGACCCAGGGTATGGCGCGTAAGTCAGCCAATGTCGGCTGCCCTGTCCGGCGCGCAGGCCGCGAGCCGATGCGGCTGGACTCGATCACGTCGATCGGAGTCGCTTGGCGGAAGAACGAGAGGAACCCCTCCTGCTGGATCAGATGCTGGTAATGCCGGCGGCTGGTTTCGGCCAGCCGGTGCAGCAGCGGCTCCAAGGGGTGATCCGCAGCCTGACCATACCGATCGAGCGTGGATGCGCGCACCGTACCTGAAAGCAGCAGCTCCAGGTTGTGGACTGCCGTCTGCAAGCTGCCATATTTGCGGGCGATGACTTCTCCCTGCTCCGTCAGGCGCAGCTCGCCGCGCACGGCTGCGTGCGGCAGCGCGCGGATGAAGCGGTGCGTCGGGCCGGCCCCCCGGCTGATCGAGCCGCCGCGTCCGTGAAAAAAACGCAGCCGGACGCCCTGTTCATCGCCCGCGCGGACAAGCTGGCGCTGCGCTTGATACAGATACCATCGGCTGGAGACGATGCCGCCGTCTTTGTTGCTGTCGCTGTAACCGATCATGACTTGCTGGAGCGGCTGCTCATCCCCGCGCTGCTGCTGCTGCAAGGCCAGACTGAGCCGGGTGATGGGATGACAGAGCCACTGCCGCAGGATATCCGGGCTGCGTTCCAAGTCGTCGATCGTCTCGAACAGCGGGACGACCGGCAGCGGGCAGACCATGCCCTCGTCCGTGCTGATCATGAGGCCGGCCTCGCGCGCAAGCAGATAGACCGCCAGCAGATCCGAGACATCGCGCGTCATGCTCACGATCAGCGCGCCCAACCCGTGCCCACCATACTGTTTGAGATGGCGCGCCAAGACGCGGTAGCAGTCGAGCACGGCGGAGGCCTCTGGGCCGAGCCGCGCGTCCGGCAGGGTGAACGGGCGCGGCTGCCCCAGCTCTTGATCGAGGAAAGCCTGCCGCTGTGCCGCATCCCAATCGGCGAAGGCGGCATCAGCCACGCGGCCCGCGCTCAGGAGCTGCGACACCGCTAGGTCATGAAAACGGCTGTTCTGGCGCACATCAAGCACGGCGAGGTGAAAGCCGAAGGTCTGCACGATGCGCAGCACGGGCAGCACATCGGCTTCGGCCAGGCGGCGGGCACCGACCGCGATCAGGCTCTCATACAACGCGGCCAAGTCGCGCGCCAATGCGTCAGCCGTCCGGTAGGCTCGCCCGTCGGAGCCGGCGTCCGGCAGCCGGGCTGCGATCAGATTGACGAACTGCCGCCAGGGTTCGTCGGGATTGCGCTGCAGGGCTTTTTCGCCCAAATCGCCCAGCGCAGCGGCGGTTTCGACGATCAGATCGTGAAAGGGGGTCGGCGGCGGCTGGTAGAAACGCGACAAGCTGAGTTTCTGGGCCAACCCGGTCAGGTGCTCGCGCAGGAGGTCGAGCGCATGCGAGCGCAGTGCGTGCAGCGTGTCCTCCGTGGTCTGCGCCGTGACCAGCGGGTGACCGTCGCGATCCCCCCCGACCCAAGTGCCGAACGCGATGTGCGGCCAGCGATCGAGATCGGACAAGAGCGCCGGATCGAAACCGACCTCGATCCATGCCTGGTAGAGGCGCTGATCGAGCAGGGGGATGACCTGCGGGAAGATCTGACGCAAATAGTAAATGACGCCGCGCAGCTCCGAAGCGACATCGGGCTTTTCGAGATAGATCTCACCGGTGCGCCACAATCGTTCGAGCGCCGTCTTGATCGAGTCGCGGATGGCGCGGCGCTCCTGCGGCGTCCACATCTGGTTTTCGAGCTGTTCCATCAGAAGGTACAAGTGGCGATGCTGCTCCAAGACGGTGTAGCGTTTGGCCTCGGTGGGATGAGCGGTCAGCACCGGCTCGATGCGCGCCCGCGCCATCTCGCCGGCCACCTGCTGCCCGCTCAGCCCCTGCTGTTTGAGCGCAAACAGATCCTGGCTGAACAACCCTGAGAAGCGGCTGGTCGCATCTTGGCTTTCGAGCTGACGCCGGTACTGGACGACCGCGTTCTCCTCCACGATGTTGAGCAGCCGGAACGCGATCGAGTATGCCTGCGTCAGTTTGAAGGTCTCGACCTCACTGGCTGCCGGCTCATTCTCCTGCCAGGGCAGGCTGGCGGCGAGCGCACCTTCGCCGATCTCCTCCAACACTTCCCGAAAGCACTGGATCAGAAAGTGAATGTCGTGAGCGACCTTGTCGAAATCGCTCGTCTTGGAGCTTGAGAGCAGCACGGCATCCTCCTCGTCATCACGCTCGGTCGATAAAGGAAAAGCTGTCGGTTCAATCCAGGATGCGGACGACACCGGATGCCAGGTCATAGTACGCGGGCACGACCCGCAGTCGATCCGCCGCTTCGGCTGCCGAAAGGATGCTGCTGGCGGCCGCGATGTGGGCCGCCATCAAACGCGAATTGGCGAAGGTGGCCTGCTCGACAGCGTCTGCAGCAGCGCGATCGACGGTCTCGATGGCGGGTCGCAGCCGATCCATCAGATAGGGCAGGAAACCGGGCAGCTCGGCCGCCTTCATGGCTGATGTCACCGCTCCGCACTGGGCATGCCCCAAGACCATCACCAGCGGGACATGCAGGGCGAGCACCGCGTACTCGAGGCTGGCCAGTACTAATTCATTGACGGCATGACCGGCGGTGCGCACGATGAACAAGTCGCCCAGGCCTTGATCGAAGATCAGCTCGGAGGGCACGCGCGAGTCTGAACAACTGAGGACCGCGGCGAATGGATGCTGTCCCTCGACAAGCGTCTGCCTGTGCGTGACCGTCTGGCGCGGGTGAAGCTGGCGCATGGCGGCATAGCGCCGGTTGCCGACCATCAGCCGCTCTAGTGCCTGCGTGTGGGTCAAGGGGGGATTGGTGCTGCTCATACCGGTTCTCGCTCACAGGGTTAGCCGAGATCAAATCACTGTGCATCCGAGTCTAACCGACGGCTCAGCGCTGCGCATACTCTGCTCGAAACTCCCCCACAAACTGGGGGAAGCGCGCCAGCGTGCGCACGCCCCCATCGAGTCGTATCAGCGGGCAGGATCCGCTATCCTTTGACGCATCACATCCAAACAAAGGGTCAAAGTGCGCCCATGCCCGATCTCCCGACGACGATGCGCGCGCTGCGCATTCATGAGTACCGCCCTGGCAGCGTCGAGGTGACGCAGGAGCAGATGCCAACCCCGCGGCCAGCGCCCGGGGAACTGCTGGTCGCCATCCTGGCCTCGCCGGTCAACCCATCCGACCTGATGTTCATCCAGGGGCTGTACGGCGTGCGCAAGCCGCTGCCGGTCGTGCCCGGTTTCGAGGCGGCGGGGCGCGTCGTCGCCGTCGGGGAGGGGCTGTCCGCCGAACGCTGGTTGGGGCGGCGCGTCGCCTGCTTCGCCGGCGGCGGCGATGGCACCTGGGCGGAGTACATGACGACTGCGCCCGCGCTCTGCTGGCCGGTCGAGGATGACGTGCCGGACGATGCGGCAGCGACGATGCTCGTCAACCCGCTGACGGCCTGGGCGCTGATCGACCGGGCACGTCAGGCGGGGACGCCCGCCGTCGTCCAGACAGCGGCGGGCAGCGCGCTCGGCCGCATGATCGAGCGGCTGGCGGCGCAGCACGGCCTCGCCGTCATCAACATCGTCCGGCGCAGCGCCCAGGCCGATGAACTGCGCGCGGGCGGCTCGGCATTCGTGCTCGACAGCAGCGCGGACGACTTCGAGCGCCATCTGCGCGCGCACTGCCGCGATCTGGATGCGCGCCT
>CAYTME010000029.1:17614-18937 GCA_964438415.1 uncultured Pleurocapsa sp.
CGTGTGTCGTGCCGGTCGATCAGCTCATCTTCCGCGGCAAGTCGGTCGACGGCTTCTGGCTGAGCACCTGGATGCGCGATGCCGCTCCAGATGAACGTCAGACGGCCTGGGGCGACGTGCAGCGCTTGATCGAGGGCGCGCTGCGCACGGACATCCGCGCCCGCGTGCCGCTCGAGGACGCCGCCGCCGCCCTGGCCGGCTATCAAGCCCAGATGAGCGGCGGCAAGCTGCTGCTCGTGCCGTAGCGTCACGAGAACCGGCCCGCCATCCAAGTGCCCGTGTCGGCGGGGCGAATGCGCCCCGGATGCGCTACAATCTAGGCCTCCAAGTACTTTTCAGACACCCCAAAGAGACTGCCGATGGATTTCAACCCCGCCGATCACCCGCACCGCCGTCTGAACCTGCTCACCGGGGAATACGTGCTCGTCTCGCCGCACCGCACCAAGCGCCCCTGGCAGGGGCAGGTCGAGCGCCCGCCGCAGGAAGACCGCCCGGCTTACGATCCGCAGTGCTACCTGTGCCCCGGCAACACGCGCGCGGGCGGCGTCCAGAACCCGTCTTACGAGACGACCTTCGTCTTCACCAACGATTTCGCCGCGCTGCTGCCCGATACACCGTCCTATCACAGCAAGCCCGGCTCGCTGCTGCAAGCCGAAAGCGTGCGCGGCACCTCGCGCGTGATCTGCTTCTCGCCGCGTCACGATCTGACGCTGGCGCGCATGGACACGGCCGCCATCCGCCTGGTGGTCGATCTGTGGGCGGAGCAGGTGGCCGATCTCGGCGAGACCTACGATTGGGTGCAGGTGTTCGAGAACCGCGGCGAGATGATGGGCGCATCCAATCCGCACCCACACGGCCAGATCTGGGCGGGCAATTTCCTGCCCAACGAGGTCGCGCGCGAAGATCGCAACCAGTCGTATTACTTCGACACCTTCGGCGATGTCCTACTGGTCGAGTACGCGCGCCAGGAGCTGCAGCGCGGCGAGCGCATCGTCGTCGCCAATGACGAGTGGATCGCGGTCGTCCCCTGGTGGGCCGTCTGGCCGTTCGAGACGCTGGTGCTGCCGCTGCGCCATACGCTCCGTCTGACCGACCTCGACGACGGGCAGCGCGATGCGCTCGCCGACATCCTCAAGCGGCTGACGACGCGCTACGACAACTTGTTCGAGACCGCATTCCCGTATTCGATGGGCTGGCACGGCGCGCCGCACATGCTCGGCGATTACCGCCATTGGCAGCTTCACGCGCACTTCTACCCGCCGCTGCTACGCTCGGCGACCGTGCGCAAGTTCCTCGTCGGCTACGAGATGCTGGCCGAAGCGC
>CAYTME010000029.1:18956-24342 GCA_964438415.1 uncultured Pleurocapsa sp.
CGGAACGTCTGCGCGCGCTCAGCGACCTGCACTACCGCGATGCCGCGGCCGCGGGCGGCTGAGCACGGCGCACACTGTCCAGCGGCTCAGGCCTGGACGGTGACGGGTGTGCCGACCTCGGCGAAATTGAAGAACCACTCCGCTTCCGGCGTCGGCAAGTTGACGCAGCCGTGACTCATCGGCTGGCCCCAATTGGCGTGCCAATAGACCCCATGCAGGGCGTAGCCCGCGTAGAAGTACATGACATAGGGCACACCCGGCAGGTAGTAACCCGGCCCGCTCATCGCCTGCGAGACGTATTTGCGCTGGACGGTGAAGCGGCCGAGCACCGTCGGTGTGACCGCGCGGCCCATCGAGCCGAGCACATTGCGCACGAGCACACCGTTCTCATAGGCGTAGACGCGCGAGTCGGACACATCGACGACGATCTCGCGCCCGACGCCGACGGCGGGCGGCGGCGCTGCCGGCACGGCGATGATGCCCGCATCGGCGATCGGGGCGGCGTTCGGGCTGGGGATGATGAGCCGCTGCCCGGTGAAGATGGTGTTGGCGTCGTAGATGTTATTGGCCTGCGCCAGCGCCAGCCAGCTCACACCGTAGCGCTGCGCGATCGACGACAGGTACTCGCCCGGCTGGACGACGTGGATGACTTCCTGCGCGGCGGCGGGCACCTGCGGCACGGCCTCGACCGGCGCGGCCTCGATCGGCGCGGCCTCGACCGGCGCGGAGTCGCTGTAGACCGTGAGCTGCTGGCCAGCGTAGATCAGGTTCGGGTTGGCGATATTGTTGAGCTGGGCGATCTGTTCGACCGTCATATTGTAGCGTCGGGCAATATCGCGCAGCAGCTCACCGCGGCGCACCGTATGCGTCGTCGTGGCGGGCGCGGGCAGCGCCTCCGCCACCTCGACCGGGGCAGCCTCGACCGGCGCGGGTTCGACTGGCGTCACGACCTCAGGCTGACCGGGGGTCGGGATCACGAGCCGCTGCCCGGCGTAGATCTGCCAGGTATTGCTGATATTGTTGGCTCGGGCGATCGTCGTCACATCGAGACCGTAGCGCAGGGCGATGCGGAACAGGTTCTCGCCCGGCTGGACGATGTGGGTCGTCTCCTGCGCCGCGGCAGGGGCGGCAGTGAGGATCAAGGCGGCGGTCAGCAGCAGCGGCAAGAGGCGGCTCAAGCGGCGCAGCATGGCGAGTCCCCCAAAAGCTAGGTTGGTAGATTGTTACGAATGTAAGGCAGAAAGCAGTACCTGTCAATTGGGCTGTGCGGTGGGCTGCGGCTTCGATGCGTTGGGCGTGCGCCTGCGCAGGCACAGCGGCGGCTGATACGCATCATCAACCGCGCGGTCGAGCAGAGCGCAGCGCAGAAAGACCCTCTCCACGCGGTCAAGGATGCGCGCTACTTCGGACGGATGGCAGCGCGCCAGCGTCGCCACGTAATGCGCCCGCCGGGCAGTGATGTACTCATCGCGCACACCGGGCGTGCGCCGCAGATATTGGCGGTCGTAGTAGAGGACGCGCTTTTCCAGCGGCGTCAGCGTCAGACGCCCAGCCGCGGCCTCGGCGCGCAGCCCGGCCATGAATTCGGTCGGACGCTGCACCGACTCCAAGTTCGCGCGGCGGCGTTCATCCTCGGCTTCCCGCGCTCGCGCAGCGCGTTTGCGCCGGGCGTACTCGGCACGGAAAGCGGCGTAGTTGAAAGGCATCGTTCACCATTCCCTTTGCTCAGAGTGGGTTGTCTTTGCGTTTGTTTTGTAACAGCGCCAGAACGATTTGAGCCTCTATCGTAGCACTAATGTTCTGTTTTGGATGTGAGAGTCCGGTTGCAGCGCCGGACGAAATTCGTTTGTTCCGGGTGAAACGTTGGGGGATCGAGATTGGGGGCTGCGGGCCGCGCACTGCGCCCGTTCACGCCGCCGCAGGGACGAAATCGCTCAGGCAGAGACGATGATCGAGGCTCACGCTGTGGTCGATGTAGACGGCATGCCACAGGTGAAAGACGAGCAGCGACCAGACCGCCCACATCTCGTACTTGCGCTCGACGATGTGCGCGTGCACGAGCCGGCTGACGGTCTGCGGCTGGAAGTACCCCGCCGCGGCGACTCGCTCCGGGGCGAGGACCGTTTCGACCAGTGGCCGCAGGCACGTGCGCAGCCATTCCGACTGCGGCGGGCTGAAGCCCCATTTCGGCCTGCGCAAGATCGTCTCTGGCACCAGATCGCGGACGGCATCTTTGAGCACACGCTTGAAATCGCCGCGGCGCAGCTTGTAATCCAGCGGCAGCGAAAACGCCAGATCGACCAGCTCGTAATCTTGAAACGGCGCGCGCGTCTCGACCGACATCGCCATACACATCTTATCGACCCGCATGTTGTAGTTTTCGCCCACGATGCGGCGTAAGTTCGCGTAGGCGATCCGGTCGGTGAACGGGCGCGCCTGCGCCAGCGCGAGCTGCGCGCGCAGATCCGGCTCGACGACGGCGCGGGCGCGGAATGCCAGCGCGGCGCTGCTCAACAGGTGCGGCAGCCGCTCGTAGCCCAAGATGCGCGACCACTCCAAATAGCGGTCGGCCTCATCCGATCGTCGGGTTTTGCGCACAAGGTTCCGCGCCGCCTCGAAACGTGCGCCGGGCAGCCGACCCAAGATCGGATTGAGGATGTGCGCGCGCAGCAGGCTCGGCAGCCGTAGATAGCGTTCGAGCACGCGGTCGGCGCGGTAATGGTTGTAACCCAGGAACAGCTCATCGCCTGCTTCGCCGTTCAGCAGCACCAGCACGCCGCGGCTCCGCGCGGCGGCGGCGACGTAGATCGTCTGCACGAAGGTGGCGACCTGACTCGGCTCGTCGAGCGCATACACCAGATGGGGGATGAGCTGCATCAGGTGCTCGTCGGCACGGATGCGGATCGCGTGATGCTGGGTGCCGAGCGCCTGCGCCGCCATCTGGGCGTAGTGCAGATCGACGTTGAATTTGATATCCTCGCGGCTGCCGGGCGGCATCTCGAAGCCGACGGAGAAGGTGTTGATCGGGCGGCTGCTCATACGCTGCATGAACGCCGTGACTGCGGTCGAGTCGACGCCGCCGCTGAGGAACGCGCCCACCGGGACATCGCTCATCATCTGCATCGAGACGGCCTGGCCGAGCGCCGTCCACACGGCCTGCACGGCCTCCTGGTAAGGGAGCGCGCTCACCGCATCCATGTGCGGACGCCAGTACGTTTCGGTGCGCTGGCTATGCGCATTGAGCAGCAGATGTTCGCCCGGCCCCAGCTTGTGAATGCCGGCGAACAAGGTGTCAGGCGGTGCGGTATAGCCGAGCACCAAGAACTGCGGCAGCGCCGCGTCGTTGACTTGCGGCCTCAGGCGCGGGTCTTCGAGCAGAGCTTTGATCTCACTGGCGAACAGGAAGTCACCATCGACACGCGCGTAGTAGAGCGGTTTTTCGCCCAGGCGGTCGCGCGCCAGCAGCATCCGCTCGCGCGCGCCATCCCAAATGCCGAGCGCGAACATGCCGCGCAGCCGCTGGATGACATCGACACCCCACTGCTCGTAGCCGTGCACGATCACCTCGGTATCGGTGTGCGTGGCGAAGCAGTGACCGTGCCGCTCCAGTTCTCGACGCAGACTCTGATGATTGTAGATCTCGCCGTTGAAGACGACCGCCGTGCGCCGGTCTTCGCTGTAGATCGCCCCGGCGGGCGCGCTCAGATCGATGATCGCCAGGCGCACCGCACCAAACGCGAAACTACCCTCGACATGTACGGCACTGCCATCCGGCCCGCGGTGAGCCAGCCGAGACGCCATGCGTTCGACGAGAGCGCGATCGCCACCTCGCAAGCTGAAATGGCCGAAGATGCCGCACATATTCGGTTCTCGATGAGTTCTTTACGTCGGCTCGGCGGAAGCTTGAGCAGCGCGTCTGAGGGCGCGCGCCGTAATCCAAGCTGTCAAGCCGACGGAAATGACAAAGAGTGCGTTGATCGTCCACGCTCCGAAGAGCGCGCCCCTGATGTCCTCTATGATAATGGAAGACATCAACCCAGGCAAGCCAGGGAACGATGGGCGCAGATGCTCCGCCAGCAGCCAGGCGCCGAACGGCAGCGCCAGCGCCAGCGCAGCCGCCTTGGCGGCGATCGCGCCGCGCATGACATCGAGCGCCCGGTAGAGCGGCCCGAAGACGCCGCCCGCCGTCGTGATCGCGCCGTAGATGGCGAGCGCCTGCACGACCGGCACGGCAGGACGCCAGTCCTCGCCGAGCATGAGCGGCACCAACCAGGGCGCGGCGGCAGCCAGCGCGCCGTAGACGAGCGCGCCGCCCACGGCCAGCGCCAGCACGACGCGCATGAAGACGCGCTGCAAACGCGCCAGCTCGCCGCGCCCGATCATCTGCGGCACGACCGCCTGCATGTTCTCGAAGATGGCGCTGGTCAGCAGGCTGAGGTAGGCGCTCAGGTCGAGTCCCACGCGCAGATAGGCCACCACCCCGCTGCCCGCCAGCGCACCGACCACCTGCTGCGGCAGCGCGATGAACAGGTTGGCGAGGTTCTTATCCAGCGCGTTCAAGAATCCGAAGCCGAGATAGGGACGTGCCGAGATCGTGCGCGCCCGGCGGAAGACCTGCCCGAGCGGCGGAAACGGCGGCGTACCATGCAGCCGCAGCTTGTCGTAGAGCCACCAGGCCAGCCCCAGCGTGATGAGCGAATAGGCCACGCGCGCGAACACATAGCTGAAGACGGTCGGCTGCAGCAGCACCGCGGTGATGATGCAGGTCGTCAGCACGAGCTGATTGGCGATCTGCAAGCCGGCCAGCGCGCGCATCTGCCGCCGGCTTTGCAGCGTCGTCACCACCAGCATGTAGTACGACTCCGGCAGCAGATTGAACGCCAGCAGCGCCGCCAGCAGGCCGATCTCGCGCCGGCCATCTTGCAGCAGCGCGGCGGCAGGCTGCCCTAGCAGCAGGAGCGCGCCGAAAAACAGGAGCGCCGTGATCGTGCTCACCTGAATGTAGACCGCCATCAGATCGACGATCTGGTTTTGATCGCGCGCGCCCACGGCGATGCCGAGCCGCGTGCTCGTGCTTTGGCCGATGCCGGTCAGGTCGAGCGTGAGCAGCAGATTGAGGAACGAAAACGCCAGCGCGTAGCGGTCGTATTCGCCGGGGCCGAGCGCTCGCAGCACGATCACGGTCGAGAGCACCGAGAGCGCCGCCGTCGCCAGCTTGCCGATCTGGAGCGCGAGCGTATCGCGGACGAACTTACTGCGGCTCAGTTGTTCGACGATCGCCCTGGCTGTGTTCAATGCAGCCGCTCGATGATGGTGCCGGTGCCCATGCCACCGCCGCAGCACATCGTCTGCAGACCGAAGCGTTTGTCGTGCGTTTCGAGCGCGT
>CAYTME010000030.1:0-4161 GCA_964438415.1 uncultured Pleurocapsa sp.
GAACGCATCTCCTCAACCAGGGCTTCGAGGAGATGGTTGTAGCGGCTCTTTTCGACGTAAACGCGCGTGGCCGCCGTGCAGTCCTGGCCGGTGTTGAAGGTCGCCCCGATACGTGCTGTCGCCGCCAGCGCCTCGACATCGACGTCATCGAACACGATGAACGGCGCTTTGCCGCCCAGCTCCAAATGCACGCGCTTGAGCGTATCCGCCGCCGTCTTCATGATCTTCTTGCCTGTGCCCGTGCTGCCGGTCAGGCTGACCATGCGCACATCCGGATGTTCGACCAGCGCCTGACCGGTTTCGTTGCCGCCCGTCACGACGTTGACGACGCCCGGTGGGATGCCCGCCTCGGCGCACAGCTCAGCCAACATCAGCGACGTGATCGGCGTCGTCGGCGCGGGTTTGAGCACGACCGTACAGCCTGCTGCGAGTGCGGGGCCGATCTTCCAGATCGCCATCATGAGCGGGTAGTTCCACGGCGCGATCTGGCCGACGACGCCGACAGGCTCCCGGCGGTAGATCGAGGTGAAGCCCGCGGCATATTCTCCAGATGAACTGCCGTGCGTATCGCGTGCAGCGGCGCTGAAAAAGCGCAAGTTGTCGACACAGAAGGGTAGGTCGGCTCCTAGGCTGACGAATTCGTATGGCTTGCCTGTATTCTCGCTTTCGGCGCGCGCGAATTCCGCCATGCGCGCTTCGAGCAGGTCGCTGAGCTTCCAGAGCGCCAGCGCGCGAGCCGCGGGCGTCAGCCGTGACCAACGTCCGTCGTAGAAAGCTTCGTGTGCGGCGCGTACGGCGGCATCGACATCGGCGCGGCTGGCATCGACCACTTCCGCGATCGGCTTGCCACTGGCCGGGTCGAGGATAGTCATACTGCCGCCACCCTGAGAGGCGCGCCACTCACCGTTGATCCAGAGTTGATAGCTTGTCATTTGGATTGGCCTTTGTAATGGGTTGGGGGCAGATAGGCCAAACCCATCCGCCCCCACGTGATGCGGTTCAGCGACCGCCGATCACGCCGATATATGCGCTGACCCATTCGCGGTAGGGTACACAAGTCGTCGCATCGTCGGCATCACCGCAGTCCTCAACCGGTGTGCGCCAGAAGCGGATCTGCTCGAAGTTGTTGAAACCGTTGGTCTCGCAGCCCGTTTCGCCGAGCAGCTCATTGCCAGTGCAGGCTGCAGGCACAGCGGGGTTAGAGCCGAACCATGCCGCGAGGTCGCCCTGAAGTTTCGGATTGAGCGACCATTCCATCCACATGTAGGCGCAGTTCGGGTGCGGTGCCTGGGAGTGCATCATCGTCGTATCGGCCCAGCCCGTCGCACCCTCGACCGGGATCGTGCTGGAGATCGGCGCGCCCTGCGCTCGGAGCAGGTTGACCTGGAACGGCCATGAGCCAGAAGCGACGATCCCCTCGTTGATGAAGTCGTCAATCTGGATGAACGCATCGTGCCAGTAACGTGCGACCAAGGCGCGCTGCTGGCGGAGTAGATCGAGCGCTGCGTCGAACTGTTCTCGACTGAGCGAGTAGGGGTCAGTAATGCCGAGCTCCGGATTGTGGTACATGAGATACTGGGCAGCATCGGCGATGTGGATCGGGCCGTCGTAAGCTTGGACGCGACCGACATTCGAGCGCCCATCGGGCAGCATTTGTTCTTCGAAGACGACGCTCCAGCTCTGCGGCGGTTCAGGGAAGACCTCGGTGTTGTACATGAGCACGTTCGGCCCCCATTGATACGGGACGCCGTAGTGCTCAGCCGTGCCGTCGCCATCACGATCGACGACGTACCAAGGCGCTTCCCTCAACCGCTCATCGACGGTCTCGAAGCTGGGAATAAGATCGAGATTGACGGGCTGCACGCGCCCACCGAAGACGAGACGCAGGCTGGCATCGCCGGACGCGGTGACCAGGTCGAAGACGCCCTCATTCATGAGCGCGACCATCTCATCGGAGGTTGCGGCGGTCTTCACATTGACCATGCAGCCGGTGTTGGCTTCGAACTCGGTCACCCAGTCGAAGTTGGGGTCGGTCTCGCCGCGCTCGATGTAGCCCGGCCAGGCGATGATGTCGAGGCGGCCTTCGCCCGCGCCGACTTCCGTCATCATGCCCTGCGCGGAGGCGATGCCCAGCGGCAGGACGAGGCAAAAAAGACAGAAGAGCCACAGCTTTTTCATGATCGGATACTCCAATTCGTAGAAGTAATTTCAGGTTCCCCGCCCCGGAATTTAACATGCCGAAAGACAGCGTGCCAAAAAGATTCTCATCCTCGGCTAAGGTTACGCAGGCGAGCGGGGCAGCCCGGTCGTCATGAAAATTGGCATGTATCAGGCGAAGATCAAATGGTATCGACATCATCGACCCAGAATGTCCTCTTCGTGAATTACGTTCGATACGTCAGTGGGGCAATCGTGTACGCCTGCAGATGAAAAGTTCACGGCGACGCGTGAATTTCGTATCACAAGTCTCAAGACACGTGCTCTTAAGCATAGCCGATGCGATTGCACTCGTATGATAAAGCACAGTTATCAGTTTGTCTCGAGGAGTTGCTATGAGAACTCGTCATTCGATCCTTTTGTTGGTCGCTGCGCTGATGATGCTCATTGCGGGTCTCGCTCTTGCGCAAGACGGCGGCGATGGCGAACCGCCGCTGCCCGATAATCTGTGTTATGAGGGCGAGTTGTAGGGAAAGAGTGTAACATCCCGCAGTACGCGGGCGCGACCGAACTTGCTTGGGAGTGTGGTTGGTATATGGCGCGCGTCCTCTACCATGGCTGGCAGTTGAAGGACGTGCCCGTTGAATGTGGTCATCTGCTCCGGAATGGCAGCAGCAGTCTGCTCGAAATCTGCCGCATCGTCGAGGATGCGTCGGATGAACCAGAAATACGTGAGCGCATGACTGAGAGCGAGCCTGTGCTCATGACGACCTGTCTGCGTGGTGATCAGACAGGCGACCTGACCTTCGGCGGAGAGTTCGTGGTTTTGTACCGCTTTGTGCCAGAATATCCTACAGGACCGGAGATGTGTCCAGTGGTGGCCGGTTATGAGCCGAGTTATGGGTTTGACACCAGTGGTTTTGAGGGACCCTTCAGCGCGGATGAGCTGTACAGCCAGCTTGGTTTACTGCCCTATGTTTGCGTCTATTTCCCCGAGGGATTTTATTCTTGACCGACCCTGGAACGGGGGCGGTGGACGACTGACTGCACAGCTGACTACCGCTTGGTACCGGGGCATCATGTCGAACGCGCGCCACAGACGGCGCGCGTTTGATTCCGGCTTCTCACCATGCTCAGCTTTGCTGCGGCAGCAGCTCGGTATGCGCGACATCGGTCGCTAAAGCGTGCGCGCGCGGCGGGAGGCCCATCTTGATGCGCACCTGATCTTCGATCCACTCGTAGGTGCTGCGCAGGCCGTCCTCTAGGCTCACCTGTGGTTCCCAGCCGAGCACCTCGCGCAGGCGGGTGTTATCGGAATTGCGTCCGCGCACACCCTGCGGGCCGGGGATGTGGCGCTTGACGACGGAGACCCCCGCGATCTCGCTGACGATATCGACCAACTGATTGATCGTGACCATGCGGTCTTGACCGAGATTCAAGGGGTGGGGATACTGCGACCGAATCAACTTGTGCATGCCGACGAGACAGTCATCGATGTAGCAAAACGAGCGTGTTTGCTCACCATCACCCCAGATTTCGACTTCGCGATTGCCTGTCAGTTTCGCCATTGCGACTTTGCGGCAGATGGCAGCCGGCGCTTTTTCGCGTCCGCCGGTCCAGGTGCCATAAGGGCCGAAGATGTTGTGAAAGCGGACGATACGCGTTTCAAGGCCGTAATCTTCGTAGTAATGCGTCACCAGCCGCTCGGTCACCAGTTTCTCCCAGCCGTAGGCATCTTGGGGCTGTGCAGGGTAGGCGTCCTCTTCTTTGAGCGGCGCGATGTTCGCATCTGCTTGGCGGTATTCTGGATAAACGCACGCCGAAGATGTGTACAAATAGCGTTTTGCGCCGTTGATGCGGGCGGCCTCCAGAGTGTGTGTGCTGATCAGGATATTGCTCTGCAGGATGTGCGCATGATGTGCTGAGATGTAGCCCATGCCGCCCATATCTGCCGCCAGTGCGTAGACTTCCTCGACTCCGCGCGTCGCTTGGAGACAGTTGTCC
>CAYTME010000030.1:4171-14748 GCA_964438415.1 uncultured Pleurocapsa sp.
AGCAGCTCGAACTCATCAGCATCGGTGGTCGAGAATTCCGGCAGTTTGAGATCGACTCCGCGCACCCAGTAACCAAGCCGTTTTAGATACGTCACCAAATGATGCCCGATGAACCCACCAGCACCTGTAACCAGCACACGCGTTTGTGCCACCATGATCTCTCCTCTGTGCGAGCCGCTGACATGTCGTCCGGCTCTCGTTACCGCCCAAGCAGGCAGCCAATTGCAGTCACTCGATAGATAGATACTGTATTGTAGCGAATGTTCATCCAAACGCTGTTTCGCCGCGGACTGCAGCCACATTAAAGCATGAAGTTCACGCCCCTTTCAATACCCTATCATCCGGACTGACCTTCGCCCCCTCGTCGTGCTGCCCCTTCCGTCTGGATGTTAGGTGTAAAATAGGTTAACCCCATAATCTGATAACTGGTGTTGTTTTCATCTTCGTCCGGTGCGTGGTCAAGGAGTCGCTTATGGATGATATGAAGGTTGTTATTCTCGCCGGTGGTCTCGGGACGCGCCTGGCCGAGGAAACCGATATTCGTCCCAAGCCGATGGTGGAAATTGGCGGTCATCCGATGCTGTACCATATCATGAGCATCTATGCTGCCTACGGCTTCAAGCGTTTTGTGGTCGCTTTGGGCTACAAGGGCGAGTATATCAAGCGCTGGTTCATGGATTACTGCTCGCTGCAAGGTGACATGACGTTCGACTTGCGAACCGGATCGTACAGTTCAGCGGACAGACGTTCAGTCGATTGGCAGGTCGAGCTTGTCGATACCGGTCTCAGTACCCAGACCGGTGGTCGGCTCAAGAGACTGAAGGAGCTGGGTCGCATCGGGGACGGCACCTTCATGATGACGTATGGCGATGGGGTTTCGGATGTCGATATCGCTGCACTTGTGCGCTATCACCGCTCACACGGCAAGCTGGCGACGATGACCGCAGTACGTCCGCCGGCGCGTTTCGGCGTCATGGAATTCGACGGTGCGCGCGTCACACGCTTCGCCGAAAAGTCACAGTTCGACGTCGGCTGGATCAACGGCGGCTTTTTCGTCTTAGAGCCGAGCGCTGTCGATTACGTCGATGATGAGACAACGGCTTGGGAAAAGACGCCTCTTGAACGGCTGGCGCGTGACGGTCAGTTGATGGCGTATCAGCATGAGTCGTTCTGGCAGTGTATGGACACGCTGCGCGACAAGATCATGCTTCAGCAGTTATGGGATACCGGAAATGCGCCGTGGGTCATTCGTGAAGTCAAGGAGGCAGAACATGCGCATTCTCGTAACGGGGCATAAAGGTTATGTCGGCACTGTCATGGTGCCAATGCTCCTGGAGGAAGGCTTCGAGGTCGTCGGTTTGGATATCGATCTTTATCGACGCTCGACATTTGGCGACGAGGCGCAGATCGTCACTGTCCCGGAGATCAAGAAGGATATTCGCGATGTCGAAGCGCGCGATCTGGAAGGCATCGACGCTGTTTTTCATCTCGCGGCGCTCTCCAATGATCCGCTGGGTGACCTGAATACCGAGCTGACCTACGACATTAACTGGCGCGCGTCGGTGCGGTTGGCCGAGGCGGCCAGAGCGGCGGGGGTTGCGCGGTTCGTGTTCGCGTCGTCGTGCAGCAATTACGGCGCGTCGGGCACGGAGGACTTCTTGACGGAAGAAGCACCGCTCAACCCGATTACCGCCTACGGTGTCTCGAAAGTGCGAACAGAGGAAGGGGTTCGCCCGCTGGCGAATGAACACTTCTCCCCGACATTCCTGCGCTTTGCCACTGCCTACGGCTACTCACCGCGTTTGCGCTTCGATATCGTCGTCAACAATCTGGTGGCATGGGCGTTTACGACCGGCAAAGTCCTGATGAAAAGCGATGGTTTGGCCTGGCGCCCGCTCATCCATGTCAGCGATATGTGCCGCGCTTTCATCGCTGTTGCTCGTGCCCCGCGCGAGACTGTGTTCAACGAAGTGTTCAACGCTGGCAGTACCACAGAGAATTACACTGTGCGTCAGGTGGCTGGCTTGGTGCAAAAGACCGTGCCGAATTCCGAAACCTCGTTCGGTGAAGGTGCCGGCGCCGACCCGCGCAATTACCGCGTCGATTTCGGCAAGATCAACAAGCGTCTGCCAGATTTCAAGCCGCAGTGGACAGTCGAACGGGGCTGCGTCCAACTGTACGAGGCATACAGACGCATCGGTATCACGCTTGATGACTTTGAAGGCATTCGCTACAAACGAATTGCCCAGATCAAGGATCTCCAGGCGTCAGGCGCGCTCGACGAACAGCTCCGCTGGCACGAGGTAATGCCTGCACTCTGAGCACATATGTGGGTGCTCATCGCGCTAGGTGGGGCAGCTCGCTGGCTGCCCCGCCCCTTCCGGTCCCAAGCTGTTGAAAAAACCAAATGTTAAGGATGCTTCACAAAATTGAAACATTCGCTATGATGTGGTTATGCAAGTAAAGCTTTTCATGAACAGTACGCGCTTTTGACTGACTCGTTGGATGTGCAGGAGTTGACAGGCAACCGTTTATGCGAATTCTCGTCACCGGCTATCTAGGCTATCTCGGCAGTGTCTTGGTTCCTATGCTGTTGGATGCTGGCTATGACGTCGTTGGTTTCGATAACGAGCTGTTCAAAGATTGTGCGTATTATCCCTTTGAAATCGATTTTCCCACGTTCAAACGCGACGTGCGTGATATTCAGCTTGCAGATCTGCATGGTTTCGATGCAGTAGTGCACCTGGCGGGCCTATCCAACGATCCCCTTGGCGACCTCAATCCCAAAGTCACCTACGAGATCAATTACACGGCAGCTGTTCGTTTGGCGAGCCTGGCAAAGTATGCGGAAGTGCCGCGCTTCGTGTTTTCGTCTTCGTGTGCGGTCTACGGCAGTGCGACCGCCCGCTATGTGGATGAAAACTCAGCGCTCAACCCGCTGACGACATTTGCTCAGGCGAAACGGCGTGCTGAACACGACATCTCGCGCTTGGCGGACGCCGACTTCTCGCCAGTGTTCTTGCGTAAACCGACCATGTATGGGCTGTCTCCGTATCACCGTACAGATACCGCGCTCAACAATCTGGTTGCCTGGGGGGCGACGACGGGGCGCATCATCGTCAAGTCGGAAGGCTCGGCTTGGCGTCCTTATCTGCATGTCGAGGATGTGGCGCAGGCGTTCTTGCTGGCTCTCGATGCGCCAGCCGACGATGTTCATAACGAAGTGTTCAACGTCGTCAAGACCGAGGATAACTACCAAGTTCGGTCATTGGCCGCGCTGGTGGCCGAGGTCGTGCCCCATGCGCGCGTTGAGGTGGTGACGGAAGCACTGCACGACGCGCGTTCTTACCGGGTCGATGGTTCCAAGATAGCCCGGCATCTTCCGCAGTTCCAGCCGCGCTGGACGGCGGAGCAGGGTATTGCCCAGTTGTTCGAGGCTTATCACGATCGTCTGCTCACGCTGGACGATTTTGAGGGACCGCGCTATAAGCGTGTTGCCTACTTGAAGAGCCTGCTGTCCTCAGGCCGCGTTGACGAAAAGCTGCGCTGGGCATCGCAGAGTGCGCGCAGCGGTGTTTGATTTCGCCGTCATCTCGGCTCACGCTGCAGCGTGAAGACGCGTGCTGCGGAATGATAGGGCGGCATCGGGTCAACCACCCATTCTGGATTGGCCGAGAGGAATTCTTCGAAGGCTTTTTTCTGTCCCAAGTTGGCGGTATCCAACCCATCGACAGCCCAGTCATCGAAGATCAGGACTGCGCGCTGGCGCAGCAGTGGGGCGATGAAGCGCAGCGCCTCGACGGTGGATGAGTACAGATCGCAGTCGATCATGACAAAGCTGGCATGGTGAATGCCATAATCGGCCGCCATGTGCGGATGCGCAGTCTCTGAGAACCAGCCTTTGATCAACTTGACGCGCTCCCAATCGACGCCGGCGGTATCCAAATACGCCCGTGTATAGTTGAGACTGCAGCGATACTGCCCGGTGTGCCATACGCCGTTGTCTTCCAGCTCCGCCTGTGGGGGCAGGCCGGCGAACGAGTCGAAGCCGAACAAGCGCATCTGCGCCAAGCCCAATTCACGGCTGACATGGTGGAAGCAGGCCAGCGAGGTCCCCTGGTAGACCCCGAATTCGACGTAATCGCCGATGCCGCCCGGCTGTTCCTGCAGAAGCCAGCGCAGCCCGGCGCGCTGCGCCTCCATCAGCTCATCTGACGGAACCAGCTCTTTTTTGCCGACTGCGCGGACGGCCAACCTGGAGACCGGCGTCGGCAGTTGGTCGATCATCTGGCTGATGACTCGGTGCAGCCGATCGGCATGCGGTATGCTGCGGAATAGAGAACGAAGTTTCGCCATGTGTCGTGTCCTTTTCTTATCGCCATTAAGCGCTGTTTCTAATCCCCCCTGTTTGTAGGTATACGCCTCTCACCGCGCTTTGCTTACCCTGCATATACACACAGGAGCCGGATTCTCACCAGTTTTTATCGTGCTAGTTGGAGACAAAAGGGATGTGACGGTCATGCAGGTGCTGACTGATGCAGCCGCAGCCATATTGGCAGAGTTGTATCTCGTACTTCATGGATATAAGCAGCCTGACCTGGTCTGCTTGGGCATGATCGGCTGTCTGTCGGTACCGCTCGGCATCAGTGGGTTTGTCTGGTGGCTGCGCCAGCACGATCAAGCGACCCGCGCGCGGATCAAAATCGAGATGATGGATGAGATGGTCGCCCGCAAGATGATCGTCAACAACGTGGGCACCACCGCAGCTTCGATAGGGGGTGTCATCGCGGTCGTCGTTCTGATTGTCATAGGACTTTTAGTACTCTTTCTCGCACGGTAGGAATGAGGTTATCGTAACGTTAGTTTGTTTGGCGCAAAGCGAGGTGGGGGGATGCGGCTCTTGCGGCTGATGCTTGTGCTGGGGATGATGATGGTCTGTCTCGCCAGCGTCCCGCCGCTCTGGCGGCCCTCGCGCGACCGCATTCTGTCTGCACTTGCTGATGAAACACGCCGATGGGAGTCAGCGGCGCAGATTGCCCAGGCTGAGTCACAACGTGTTGTCCGCGATTTGGAGTCGATAGCGCAGCGCCAGGCTGAAGCGCGCGTGCGCGACTCGCTGCTGGCAGTGCTGATCCCGTACGCTGTCTGGCACGCTGTGTTCTTGACGTTGTTTTTGGCTGTGGCTTTTTGCTTGTATCGATTCTATGTGCGCCGTTACCGGCCGCTACAGCAGCGAGTCATTGAACTTCAGACCGCCTGCGAGCGAAAGCAGCGGCTGCTGGAGCAGATCGAGCGGGGATATCCTCCACCACCACTGCGTGAATTCTTACGCCGATCGACCCACCGATAGGGGCGTTAGGAGTGTCGCACATGGGCAGGTTTGCAGCGAGCGTTTTACTGATCTTTCTTGCGCACCTGACTGCCTGTGTTCCGCTCTCACTCAGCGATCCGGTATTGGCTGCTGCCCAGGCTGACCTGGAAACGGCTCGGAGATCGGCCGAGCGTTCGGCGGCGCAGCTTCAAGCTGCCAACGCGCTTGTCGCACAGCGTGTCGATGAGATCATGGCTCGCCAAGATGACGACCCGCTGTACGTGGAGCGCAAACTGGTCGAGTTCCTGTTAGGGGGGCAGGTGCCGCTGATGCTGTGGCTGCCGATGTTCGTAAGTCTGCTGCTTTTGGTGCGGTTCCTGATGGGGTTTGGAGAACTCGAGCTGCGCAGTAGGATACGAGAGCTGGAGCGTCACGATCGATTTCTGGACGAACGCCTCGCCCAACATCAACGTATCTACGCTCCTCGATGGTCTCCGCCGGTATAGGTACCACAACCGCCCCGGCTTGTGGATGATTTCCCCCACTGCGGCCATCAAGCGAGCCGACGCGCCCGCGGCCAGCCCATCCATCCCAACAGCACAATATCAAACCACCTCTGAAGCCTAACCAGCCGCCGAGCACGCTGCCAGAACTCTAGCTTCCCGGTTTGATCCTACTGAGAGAAGATCTTGTTCGCGCTGCTACGCCGACAGCGGGCATATTGTGTGCGGCGTCGTGGAATGGTCGGGGCATCTGGTGAGGTAGCGAATGCGCCAGCACCAGACAGCGGAGGAAGATCAAGCGAGCGGCCGAAGAACAGCCGTCGCAGCAGTCCTGGCGCGAACGCAGCGACGACGACGACCCCGAGACAAACCGCCGCAATGTTGATGCTCAGCAGCGCTGTGCGCAGCAGATTCGAGGCCACACGCGCAGACTCGATCGCTGCGATATCTGCGTTGGGGGGCGTGTCGATGCTGGTGAAGCGAAAGAGGTACACCTGCACCAAAGTGAGAAAGATGGCGAAGGCGATCATGCTGAGGCTGAAAATAAGAATTCGAGCCACCGGGTTGGTGGCGCGCTGCATTGAAATCATACGACTGTCCGGGCAGAACAACAGGCCGATATTTACTAGACGGCGTCATTATACATCGGTTCCGGCACCGCGATGCCTAAAGATATCGCAAAATCTCGTTCATCGAGGTGGATAAGCACAAGTGTTCTATATAGTCGTTTGTACATCATTCGGCAGATTGCACGCTATAATCGCGCGGCGTGGATAGCCTGAATATGTGGGGTGACGTTTCGATGCCATTTCTCGATGCACCGTCCAACTTCTATCTAGGCCGCGTTTATGACCCCGTCAGCGGCCAAATCCAGTCCGACGATGTCGTCTACTACGACTCGCGCGATCTGACAACACACGGCCTGATCGTCGGTATGACCGGCAGCGGCAAGACCGGGTTGGCGATTTCACTGCTCGAGGAGGCCGTGCTCGATGGCGTGCCTGTCCTCATGATCGATCCGAAAGGCGACTTGGGGAACATGCTGCTGATGTTCCCAGATTTCCGAGCAGAGGATTTTCGACCCTGGATTCAGGAGGACGAAGCGCGGCGCGATAACATGACTGTGGACGAGCTGGCCGCCAAAAAAGCGGCACAGTGGCAGAAAGGGCTGGCGGATTGGGATATCACGCCGGAGCGGATGCGTCTGCTGCGGGAGGCAGCGGACTACACCATCTACACGCCTGGCTCGGAGAGCGGTGTACCGATCAGCATATTAGCCTCTCTGCGCGCGCCGCAAGGCAGTTTCGATGAGAACACCGAGGCTTATCGCGACCAGATCAGCAGCATCGTCACGGCTATCCTAGCGCTTGCGGGCATCAATGCCCAGCCATTTCAGGACCCTCGACATGTCTTGATGTCCAACTTGTTCGAACATCATTGGCGTGTCGGTGAGGATATGACATTAGAGATGCTGATCGCGGAGGTGCAGCGCCCGCCATTTGACAGACTTGGTGTCATGTCGATCAACGACTTCTTCCCCGAAAAGGATCGGTTTTCGCTGGCGATGTCCCTCAACGCGATGATCGCCTCCCCCACGTTCAGTAGTTGGCTGACGGGCGCACCACTGGACATAGGGCAGCTTCTGTTCACCCGAGAGGGCAGGCCGCGCGCTGCTATTGTTTCGATCGCGCATTTGGGTGAGCGCGAGCGCATGTTCGTCATGACTCTGTTCTTGGAGACGATCCTGAACTGGGTGCGGCAGCAGGCGGGCACCAACAGTCTGCGCGCCATCCTCTACATCGATGAGATCTTCGGTTTCTTTCCACCAGTTGCCAACCCGCCGAGCAAGCAGCCGCTGCTGAGTTTGCTCAAGCAGGCGCGCGCCTACGGACTGGGCGTGCTGCTGGCGACGCAGAACCCGGTCGATCTCGACTACAAAGGCTTGAGCAATATCGGCACGTGGTTCATCGGGCGGCTGCAGACGGACAACGACCGCGCTCGGGTCATCGCAGGCTTGCAAGAGGCGGCGGCCAGCAGCGACATGGATATGGGCGAGGTGGCGCGTTTGATCGCTGGCCTGAAAGGGCGCGTCTTCTTGATGCGCAACATCCACGACAAAGGGGTGCCGACCCTGTTTCACACGCGCTGGGCGATGAGTTATCTGGCTGGGCCGTTCACGCGCCAGCAGATCGGCGTCTTGATGGCTGACAAAAAAGCTGTCTCGACCGACGGCGCGCCGTTGGGACACACATCTGTCTTGACCAGCCAAGCGGCTGCAGTGCTTCATGGCTTTAGCGATCGCCCGCCTGTGCTGAAAGATGTGCAGCAGTTCTTCCTGCCGGTCGATATCGGTGCGCGCGAGGCTGTCCACACGTGGGAAGCGGAACGCAGCCTCAGCGGCGTCGATCCGGATGGCGCACAGCTTGTGTTCGTGCCCGCTTTGCTGGCACAGGTGACGGTGTTGTACGAGGATCGCAAGGCGAATGTCAAAGCTTACGAGCACTATGCCTATCTGGTCACCGATATAGGCACCAGCGGCTACATTCGCTGGGATGATTATCGCGCTGCACCGGTTGATAAGCGGCGGCTGGGTGCGGAGCCGCGCGGATCGGCGCTCTTCGCAGATGTGCCTGCTGCCCTGACCGACGCTCGACGCATGAAAGCTCTGTCCGCAGATCTAGTGGACACGATCTACAAAGAGCATCCGCTGCGTCTCATGCACAGTCCTTCGTTTCGCATTTATTCGATGCCCAATGAAGATGAGGCAGCGTTCCGCGCGCGGCTGCACCAGGCAGCGCGCGAGAAGCGCGATGAAGCGATGGACAAGATCAAGGACCGCTACGACGCGAAACTAAGCAAGCTGGCTGAACGGCGTGCGCGGAAAGAGCGCGAACTGGCCGCCAGTCAGGCACGAGCGCAAAGTCAAGATCAGCGCGATATTGCCGACATTGCGATGGGTGTGTTGGGTATGCTGACGGGAGGCGGTAAGCGCACCAGCCTCAATCGCATCGGTAAAGCAGCGGTCCGCACGGTGAGCTCTAGCCCTGCCGACGTTCAGGTCGAAAAAGTGAATAAAGAGATCGCTGAGATCGATGCGCAGATGTCTGGTCTTCAGGCGCAAATGGAAGCCGAGTTCGAGCAGCTCGAGAATGAATACGATCTCGAACGAGTCACCCTGGCAGAATACGCCATCGCGCCGCTCAAGAAGAACATCGAGTTGGATATTCTGGCGCTTGGCTGGCTGCCACACTGGCGTTTTGAAGCGGACGGCGCTGAGCGCCTAATGTCGGCCTACGCCTCAGAGGAACGGTCGAGGGCCTGAGTCGGTTGCAAAGTGGGGAGGGTTCGGCGTTTCCGAACTCTCCCCAAACAGATGTCGCGAATTAGTAGCGGTCGCGCCGATCGTTCGAGTAGCCGCCGCGGCGCTGGCCGCCGAAACCACCGCCGCGATCTTCACGCGGGCGCGCTTCGTTGACGGTCAGAGCACGGCTGCCGAACATGTGTCCGTTGAAACGGCGGATGGCCTCCTGCGCAGCCTCTTCGGTCGCCATTTCGACGAAACCGAAGCCCTTCGAGCGGCCTGTCTCGCGGTCGGTGATGACGGTGGCGTCGGTGACTTCACCAACCTGAGCGAACAGCGCTTGCAGCTCGTCCTGGGTCGTCGAGTACGCCAGGTTGCCAACGTATAACTTCTTTGCCATTGCTAGGCATTCTCCTGAACTGAAAAGATGCAGTGAACTGGCGATAGAGCGGGGAAGCTGACGCGGCAAACTGACGAGGCAGACTTTGCAGGTAACTTGTGACCACTCGGTCACCCCCTATCGTAAGCCATTGTGACACAAAAATGCGCGCACGTAAAGAGGTGAATTCTCATTTCTCGCTAAAACTGCCCGCGATCAGTCTTGACTCTCGCTTAACACAAGCTTCAAACACTCCGGGTACAAACCAGCGTGCAGAGGTTGATCGCTCTTTTCCCTTTCTCAAGGAGTATGGACGTATGCGCAAAGCTTGGATCGCAGTGCTGCTGCTCGCGTTATTGTTGGGAGCTGCTAGTCTCGCGAGCGCTCAGCAGGATGTCGTGATCGAGTATTGGAATATCAACAACGCGGGCTTCGGCGGGGCAGTCGTCGATGCGCTCATCGCGGAGTTCGAGGAGGCCAATCCAGGTATTCAAGTTGAGCCGCGCGTGCAGGAAAGCTATCCTGCGCTGGTGCAGAATCTGGAGACACAGATTGTGGCAGGCAATCCGCCCGCCGTCGTCCAGATCGGCTGGCCTTATATCGACTATGTGTTCAACAATCTCCCATATGTCCCTGTCAGTGAATTGGTCGCCAACTACGGCGGTGAGGACTACCTGGCGAGCTTCCCGCAGAACGTGCTCGATCTGACCGATCTCGGCACCGGGCCAATCGGCATGGCATATTCCTTGTCAAATCCGATTGTGTACTACAACGCCGACGCTTTCGTGGCTGCCGGTCTCGACCCGGATAATCCTCCGACGACTTGGGAAGGTTGGTTGGAGATTGCGCCGGCGCTGAGCGAGGCGCTCGGTGGCGCACCTGCGTTCAACTTCGGGTACGGTTCGGATAACTGGATCCTCCAGGCGTTCGTCGAAAGCAACGGCGGCCGTATGCTGGTGTGTGAGAACGGCGAATTCCGTACCGGTCTCGACTCGGCGGAGGCTGCCGCTGGCCTGCAGGCATGGGCAGACGTCGTGCTGTCTGGCCAGTCGATCAATGCGGGCTATAACGACGCGACCCCGG
>CAYTME010000030.1:14784-24318 GCA_964438415.1 uncultured Pleurocapsa sp.
ACACCTACTCGATCGCGGGTCGTGGCAACATTCAGTCGCAGGTCACGTTCGATGTGCGTGCGACGACTTTCCCGCAGTTTGGTGACAATCCGGTGCGCATCCCCGGCGGTGGCAACTTCCTGACCGTGTTCGCCACCGACCCGGCACAGCAGGAAGCGGCTTGGAAATGGGTGCAGTTCCTCACCTCGCCGGAGGGTTTCACGGCCTGGACGAAGGGATTGGGTTACGTGCCGCTGCTGCCCGGTCTGACGGAAGACCCGGCTTATCTGGCTGACTTCGTGGCCGAAAACCCGATCCAGCAGGTCGCCATCGACCAGCTCGATCGCGTCGTGCGCTGGACTTCGTTCCCCGGCCCGAACGGTTTGGCCGCTGGCGAAGCCGCCTTCCGCGCCACGCAGGCTGCGCTCAGCGGCGAGAAGACGGCGGCTGAGGCGCTGGCTCAGGCTGCTGAAGAGATCAACGCGCTGATCGCCGGACAGCCCTGCGCTGGCTGATATTGGACGTCAACCGAGACGTGTGGGGGCGCATCCAACTGCGCCTCCACCGCTTTCCCAGGGCACGCAGAGCCGGCAAGGTGATGGGCGGATTTCTCTGATGCAGCAGGATGTATCCTTGGGTGTGTCGAAAGCGGGGACGGCTCGCGCTGCCGCTGTTCTTGTGCGCCGGCGCGGACGCCTGCGCAGGCTTACGCCATATCTCTATCTGGCACCGGCATTGATCTTCATCGCGGTCTTCGTCTACATTCCCCTGCTGCGTACTTTCCAGCTCAGTTTCTGGCAGGGCAATCTGCTCAACCCATTCCGCCAATATGTCGGGCCGCAGCAGTATCTTGATGTGATATCCAACCCGCTGTTTGGCGAACTGATCTTCCACAGCGGACTTTATCTTGTCTTTGCCATCATCGGGTCGGTGATTGTGCCCATCTCGCTTGCGTTTTTGACCTTGCAGCTTACCGACCGCGAGGTCGATTTCTATCAGTCGATCTTGTTCGTGCCGACGGTGGTCGCGTTCAACGTCGTCGTGCTGATCTGGGCTTTCTTCTTCTTGCCGACGACGGGGGGGCTATTCAACCAGCTCTTGGCCTTCTTTGGGGAGTCACCACGATCGTGGATGAAGGATCCTGTGCTGGCGCTGCCTGGCATCGCGTTGATCGCGAACTGGAAGATTATGGGCTTCCATTTCTTGCTCGCAGTGGCCGGGCTGAAAGCGATCCCGAAAGAATATTTGGAGGCAGCCTATGTCGATGGCGCGCATGGCTGGACGTTGATCCGACGCATCGTATTGCCGCTGTTCGCGCCGACGGGTCTGTTCATCTTGATCATTACGCTGATCGGTGCCTTGGATGCGGTTTTCACCCCGATCCGTGTCCTGACCGAAGGCGGCCCCAATAACGCGACCAACAACCTGATGTACGCCATCTACTCCGAAGGCTTTCGCTTCTTCCGCCCTGGCCAGGCATCGGCACTGTCGATCATTCTGATCGTCTTATTCGGCGGCTTGATTTATTGGCAGTATCGTTTGTTCGACCGGAATATCCAGTATGACCGTTAGAGACGCCCGCAGCGCTTGGGGTGCGCGGCTGATCTTGTGGGCGGCTGTCGCGCTGGTCGCTATCCCGCTCGTCTACCAGCTCGGCATCAGCTTCAAGCCGCCTAGTGAGGTGTTCCTCAGTGTACTGTCGCCGATTTCGCTGACCCCGACGCTGGAGAACTACGCGATCGTCCTCGAACGAGTGCCGATCGCGCAGTATTTGTGGAACAGCCTGACGTTTTCAGTCGGTGTCACCGTCGGGCAGATCTTGCTGGCGCTGCCTGCCGCATACGCCTTCAGCTATTTCAACTTTCGCTTCAAGAATCTGCTGCTGGCGTTTGTGCTGCTCAGCCTGATGGCTCCATTCGTCGTGACGTACATTCCTAACTACTTGCTGTTGGCGCAGCTCCGCTTGATCAACACGCTGCCCGGCCTGATCCTGCCGATGCTCGGCGTGTCGCTCGGCTTTGGCATCTTTCTGCTGCGGCAGAACTTCATGAGCTTCCAAAAGGAAATCATGGAAGCGTCCATGATCGACGGCGCATCATCCTGGCAGACGCTGACGCGCGTCGTCGCCCCGGCCAATACATCGGCGATCACGGCACTGGCGGTCTATATCTTGATCAACACCTGGAATCAGTTCATCTGGCCGCTGCTGATCGGCGGCGGTCGAGTCGAAGCTTATACCCTGACCGTCGGGGTGCAGATGTATTTCACCAATCCAGAGGGCGGCAACCGCTGGGGATCGATCATGGCTGCGTCAGTGCTGACCAGCCTGCCGACAATCCTCATGTATCTTTTCATGCGCAAGGGCATCTTGCGCACCTTCACGGAAGGAGCGGTCAAGGGATGACGACGCTGCTGTTCATCGGCGATATCGTAGGTGAAGCAGGTATCGCGCATTTGGAGACCTGTTTGCCGCAGTTGATCGCTGAGCATCGACCTGATTTCATCATCGCCAATGCGGAAAACAGCATCCTCAGTCAGCATCCCGGTTCGTTGGGCAACTGCGGCATGTCGCCAGAGACGAATACGCGGTTATTCGCGCTGGGTGTCGATATCATCACGGGCGGCAATCACTCATGGGACGGGCCGTATGGGGTCAGCGTGCACGACGATCCGCGTGTGATCCGCCCGCTCAATTACGCCGCCAGCGCACCTGGGCGCGGCGCTGCGC
This sequence comes from uncultured Pleurocapsa sp., assembly GCA_964438415.1. Classification (GTDB taxonomy): domain Bacteria; phylum Chloroflexota; class Anaerolineae; order Aggregatilineales; family Phototrophicaceae; genus Flexifilum. Next base: position 17,492 of record CAYTME010000030.1, read on the forward strand.
TGGTCGAGAAAGATGGCCTACGTCTGGGTGTAATCAATCTGGTCAGTAAAACGGCGCTGCGCGGTGCAGATGAACCCTACGATGCATTCGATCGGCAGATGACCGACTGGTCTGGGGCCGTCGATCTTGTGCTGGTTGATTTTCACGGTGAGGCAGTGACGGAGAAACTGGCTTTCGCTTTCGCGGTCGATGGCCGTGCAGCCGCGGTGCTGGGGACGCACACCCACGTGCCGACGCTCGACGCGCGGGTGCTGCCCGGCGGCACCGCCTACGTGACCGACGTCGGCATGACAGGACCTGGCGGCGGCGTTCAAGGTTATCTGCCGGGGTTTTTCACGCAGCCGATCCGGCATCGCTTCCCACCGAACGAGCCGCTGCGCTTTGCCGAAGGTGCCGTCGAATTGGGTGCGGTGTTGGTCACGATTGATGATGGCCGCGCAGTGTCGATCGCGCGGCTTTCATGATCGTCCGCTGTGAGCCGCACCCGACAGTAGGGTGCGCAGGTTTAGAACTCCGACCAACTGCGTAGGGCGCGAAGCTGTGCTGTCTTCTTGATCTGATGTTCCTGCATGCGCAGCAGGACATCATCCAGCAGCGCGACACCCTCGACGATGTGCGGACCCTTGTTCAGCATTACGCAGTCGGCGCGCGCACTCATCGCCGCATCCGTGATCTCCGCGCGCGATGGCACGCCCTTCTTGACGAAGTTCTCCAGCACCTGTGTCGCCCAAATGACCGGCGCGTGAGCGGCCTCGCAGATCCACAGGAGCTGTTCCTGCATCTCGGCCAGCCGCTGGAAGCCCAATTCAACGGCCAGATCGCCGCGAGCGATCATGACGCCGAACGGCTGCTTTCCGGCAGCTTGGATCAAGATATCGGGCAAGTTGCGCACTGCGCGCTGGGTTTCGATTTTGATGATCAGCCCAATGCAGCGCGCGCGCTCTTGTGAAACGCGAGCCGCCAGCTCCGCCTGCAGACGTTCGACATCGCCGCGCGTCTGCACGAACGAGTACCCGATCATGTCCGCATGTCGGGCGACGAAGTCGAGCGCTTCCAGGTCGTCGGGTGTCAGCGGGTCGAGCACAAGGTCGCTGTCCGGGAAGTTGAGACCTTTTTCCTCGCGCAGTTTGGCCCCGTCTGGGCCAGCTTGAGTGACCTGCAGCACGATCCCTTCCGGCAGGATCTGCTCGATCTGCGCCGCAATCTTGCCGTCGTCGATCCAAACACGATGACCGACGCGGACATGATCGAGCGCTTCTGGCAGTAAACTTTGTACCTGGATGTTGTGCTGCATCTGCAGCTCGGCTATCGGCGCAGTACGGGTGAGCAGGATGCGATCGCCGACGAAGACTCGCCGCTTTTCTGGGATCAAGACCTGGCCGGTGCGGGCTTTCGGCCCGCCGAGATCCATCAACACCCGGCAGGGCAGGCCGGTCTCTTGCTCGGCTCGGCGGACATGCGCGCTGATGGCAGCCCAGACATCTGGGTTATCGTGTGCACAATTGATGCGCGCACAGTCCATGCCGCTCGCGATCAGGTCGCGCACGAGATTGTAATCTGCCGCAGCCTCGGTCGGCATTGTCACCATGATGCGCACGTGCCGCTTACGCTTGGTCGCCCCCAACACCGCGTTCAGGTTGCGCACCAACGCGCGGTCACCGCGTGTGAAGCGGTGTGGAGGCGGGTGCGGGAAATCATGTGCGGCTTCGGGCCGTGCGATCAGCGAGAGCGTGGCGATGACGGCGTCGAGGCTGGCGAGCACATGCGCCTCACTGCGACCCAGTGTCGAAAGCCCCCAGGGGGCGAGCGCGTTCTGGAGGGGTCGCAGATCGCGGCGGCGCAGCGCCAAATAATGCGCCAGATTCAGCGCGCTGCCACAGAACGCACGGCGTTCGATAGCGGGCTGCCAACGGTGATATGTGCGGCGGCCTTCGCGCTCGATCTCATTGCGCAGCGTCTCTAATTGGGAGAGCAGCACTGCAGCCTGCGCACGGCGTTTGGACGTAGGCATAATGACCCATTCCTAGAACGTTAAAGCCGTAGTGTCGCTGTGACCAGCGCATCTCCTTCGGCACGTTCGAGTGTGAAACCGAACTTCTCCAGCATACGCAGCATGTCGGTGTTTTCCGGCACGACTACGCCGAACAGCTCTTCGATTCCCTCGGCACGCGCGACTTCGATGCTCCGGCGCAGCAGCTCTCGGCCGATGCCCTGTCCCTGGAAACGATCGCTGATGATGATGTTCCACTCGCTGGCGTTGGAGTGATGTTCTTTGGTCATCCGCGCTACGCCGATCAGTTCCGGGGCACCGGTGCGATCGTTGAGGCGTTCGGCGACCAGCGCCATTTCACGCTCGTAGTCGATGAAGCACAACCGAGCCAGACGCTCGTGCCCCGTGCGCAAGCTCAAACTGAGCGCGCTCAGGTAGCGTAGATAGACCGTGCGTTCCGACAGCGTCGTGTGGAAATGTGCTGCCATCTCCTCATCTTCAGCACGGATCGGGCGGATGACGACTTGGCTGCCATCACGCAGGGTGTAGATATACGTGTACTGGTGCGGGTACGGCCGGATCGCTGGATGTGGGAGCTGTTCTTCCGTCATCTCTGGTGGGTGCAGGACGACGCGCGCGTCCAGTGCGACGATCTGTTCGTGCGATGCCAGCAGGGGGTTGATATCGAGTTCGCTGATCCACGGCTGCTCTACGACAAGCTGGCTGAAGCGCACAAGCAGCGCCTCGATCGCTTCAAGATCCACAGGCGGCCGCCCACGTACCCCTTTGAGGGCCTCGTAGATCTTCGTCTGCTCCATCATACGCCGCGCTAGTGTCGATGTCAGCGGCGGCAGTCCTAGCGCACGATCCTTGAATACCTCAACCAATTGACCGCCAGTCCCAAACAAGAGTACCGGGCCAAACTGCGCGTCGATGCTGCTGCCGATGATGATCTCGTATGCATCGCTCAGCTTGACCATCGGTTGAACAGCCACCCCGCCGAAGTGATCTGCACCGGCGCGCTGTGCTACCGACTCGTAGATCGCTTGGTAAGCTCGGCGCACGGAGTCTGCATCGCGCAAATTGAGCTGGACGCCACCGACATCGGTCTTGTGAGTGATCGTCTCGGAGTGCAGTTTCACAACGACCGGGTAGCCCATGCTTTCGGCAGCAGCGACTGCGTCAGCTTCACTCACAGCGACGACGGTGGGAACCGTCGGGATGTGATAGGCGGCGAGGAGCTGTTTGCTCTCGTACTCGGTCAGGATCACGCGGCCTTCCGCCCGCGCTTTCGCGATGATCGAATGAACCAGCTCTCGGTCAGGCTGCTGATCGGCGCTGTCTTCGGGCAGCGTTGGGGTCTCGTAGATGCCGCGCAGGTTGTAGCTGTAGCGCCACATGTAGTTGAAGGCGCGCGCCGCGTCATCGGGGAAATCGAAGGTCGGGATGTTGGCGCGGTTGAGGATCATTTCACCAGCCTGGATTTCTGCGCCACCCATCCAGCTCGCCAGCACCGGCTTGCCCTCCAGCTTGGCATACTGTTTGAGCTGCTCGGCAGTCTGCGTGGGATCGGTCATCGCCTGCGGTGTCAGGATGACGAGCAGCCCATCGGAATTGGGATCGGTTGCAGCGATTTCGAGCGTTTTGGCGTATAGTTCGGGCGCGGCATCGCCGAGCACGTCGATCGGGTTGTTGTGACTCCAGGCAGCGGGCAGTAGACTGTCGAGCTTTTCCATGGTCGCGGGCGAAATATCGGCCAGCGCGCCGCCGCCGCTGATCAGGGCGTCCGTCGCCAGCACGCCCGGGCCGCCCGCGTTGGTGATGATGGTCAGCCGGTTGCTTTTCGGACGCGGCTGCTTGCCCAATACCTCGGCCAGCTCGAATACCTCGGAGATCGAGTTCACACGCAGCACCCCAACGCGGCGGAAGGCGGCGTCGAGCACTTCGTCACTGCCCGCCAGCGAGCCGGTGTGAGATGCGGCGGCTTTCGCGGCAGCTTCGGTGCGTCCGGCCTTGATGACGATGATCGGTTTGTTCCATGACACCTCGCGCGCGGCTGACAAGAACTGACGCGCGTCGCCGACCGTCTCCATGTAGATGACAATCGTGTGGGTGTTTGGATCGCGCCCCAGATAGTCGATCATGTCGCCCCAGCCAACGTCGAGCATCGACCCCAGGCTGACGAACGCGCTGAAGCCAACGTTTTCGGTGAAGCTCCAATCGAGCACTGCGGTGAGCAATGCGCCCGACTGGCTGATGAAACCGATATTGCCCGGACGCGCCATCGCTCCGGCGAAGGTGGCGTTGAGACCAGTCAGCGGTCGCATAACGCCCAAGCAGTTCGGTCCGATGATGCGCATCTTCGCCGAGCGCGCGATGTCAAGGATTTCGTGTTCGAGCGCTGCGCCCTCTGGGCCGATCTCCTTGAAACCTGCCGAGATGACGATGGCGCCGCGCACGCCGGTGTCAACGCAGTCGCGGATGATGCCTGGGACGGTCTTCGCTGGAGTTACGATTACCGCCAAGTCGACGGGTTCAGGGAGGGATTTGATATCAGGGTAGGCGCGTATGCCGAGGATGGCATTCTTGGTCGGGTTTATAGGGTAAACGGTGCCGCCGAACGGATTGCTGATCAAGTTCCACAGGATCGTCCGGCCAACGCTGCCTGCACGGTCGGTCGCGCCAATCACGGCGACGTTGCGCGGTGCGAAAATGGCGTCCAATCCGCTGCTGGCGACGCGGTGATGCTCACCTGTACGAGTTTTCGCTGTGTCTTGGGCCATGGACGTACAATCTCCTGCTGCTGACGAACTGCACGAGATTGTAACGCGCAATGGGTGCTTTGCCCTGACTGTAATTGTTAACAATAATCCTAAACCAGGTGCTCCGATCGATACCACAAAGCCCACGTGTGCGCTTTAGGCGCAGCCTGCTCAGATACTTTTGTCATCGCTCGACGCGGAAAAGCGCCAGCATCGAAGTCTCGCCATCGCGCCAGATGGTGATCAGCGTCCGATTGTCTTCGAGCCAGTCATAATCCCAAATGCGCTGATCCTCAATTTGAAACAGCAGCACACCGCTTTCCACATCCCAGACTGTCAGGCCGACCTCTTGAAGCGGGACGATCGAGCGTCGGCCATCATGGCTCAAGATCATAGGAGAGACGCTGACAGGCTTCGGCAGTTCGATGACCCGCAGCAGATCGGCACCTCGGTAAACCTCCAACGTCGTATCACGGCGATCGTCCAGGAGTACGCGAACGCCGTCCGTGCTGGATGCGGCCAAGTAACCCATGCGCTCGGCATAGCCGCGCACAAGCCTGGTGCCATCGGCGGTGATGCGTGGAAGGCTGCTTTCGCTGTTTCCTATAATCTCGGTGTCTGTGGTCGCCACTTGGCCGAGCGGCTGCCAATTCTCCGTGCTCAGGGTGATGACTTGCAGGGTGGAGTCGTCGGTTTCAACGACGACCGCAGCCCGACCGCCGACAGACGCAGTCGAGACAGCATGTGCTCGAGAGATACCATCGGGCAGCGGAATCGTTTCGAGGCATCCGCTGCGTCCGAGTCGTATATCGAGCGCAGCGCACGGGCGCAGCTCCTGCAACAGCCAGGTCGCGCTCGCTGCCGCCGCTAAGACGAGCACCAGGATGAATGCCAAGCGTGGGCGAGTTACTCTCAAAGTTCGCCTCCATCGAACTCCACTTGGCTTGAAGTTTACAATCTCGCGTTTACCGTGACTACAAGGCCGAGACGGTTGAAGCCTGTCTCTTCCTCCCAAACAGCGCGATTGGCGAAACGGATGGCGTACTCTGGTCGCTCGTATAGTGCTGGCATTGGGTCGGGCAGGCTCAGCAGTACCTCGTATTGACCAGCGGGTATCGCGGCAGGCAGTTCGACTTGCACTTCCACCGCGATCTCGCCGTCATCGGGCAGCCAGAACCGCGGATCATAAGCCTGTTGAATTGCCATGCGGTAAAGCGTGCCCTCATCCAATGAACGCAGAACAACTTCGAGACCGCGCGGGTTGTAGGGACTCGCGAAACCTTCATTGATGAGGGTGAATGATACGTTGAGTGCGCTGCCGGGGACTGCTGTCTCGCTGACTGCGGCGCTGGTCAGCCGAAAACGGTAGCCGAGCCGGTCGGAGATTTCGTCCAGGCAGCCGTCCGAACGCCAGCCCTCGATCACATCGGGATGATAGTCGATGTTGAGCGTGCTGAAACGCAGATAGGTCAATTCGCGGATGGCATTGTCACACCCGATATACGGCTGCGCGTCTTCATCGGCATTGCATGTCTCTCCGCCCTGAGGCACGAAGCGGTTGTCGAGGTGCAGGTATGTTTGTAGGCTGGTGCGTCCAGCGCTGCCGTCCGGGTAGCTGCCCCAATCGGTGCTCGACGCCAGAAAACAGTCGTTGTGAGCGCCCATGCGCGCCTGCGGCGTGCCGCGGAACGCTCGTTCGGGCGTGAGCGGCTGGTCTCCGTACAGCGCCTGCTTGTACGGCGCGTAACGCATGGCGATCATGCGTTCTGGCGGCAGGGCTTGCAGGAGGCGGTCGATGATGGCGCGGGAGCGCTCGTTGGGGCCGTCTTCATAGCTGACCAGATCGTTGGTTGAGCTGTGCCACTCGCCCCATGCGCCAACGAAGCCGATCTCCATGAAAGCGATCACATCGGCATTCTGGCGCAAGATCGGCTCTAGCTGGGCGATATGCAGCAGCACACGGTCGAGCGGTGCGTCTGGTTCCTGATAGGGATACTCGCCGCTGGTCGGGAAGTTATATGCAAAGCGCGGGATGACTTTGATCCCCGCCGCTCGTGCGTTGGCGAACTGCGATC
>CAYTME010000031.1:0-4326 GCA_964438415.1 uncultured Pleurocapsa sp.
TCAGCTACTACGATTACTATCAGCCGGAAAGCTATGTCCCGCGCTACGATCTCTACATCGAAAAGCAGACCGATATCAATGAGCAGATCGAGCGGCTGCGCATCGCCGCCAAAGCCGCGCTTCTTTCACGCCGAGATGTCCTGATCGTGGCGTCGGTCTCGTGTATTTACGGTACGGGCGACCCGGCGACGTGGGGCAAGTCGATCGTCGAGTTTCGCGTTGGTGCGACGATGCGGCGCGAGAACTTGCTGCGCGAATTGGTGCGTCTGCAGTACACACGCAGCGACATGGACTTGGCCAAAGGCACTTTCCGTGCGCGCGGTGATGTGCTGGAGATCTTCCCGCCATATGAAGAAGCGGCGTATCGGATCGCCTTATTCGGTGACGAGATCGAGCGTATCGTCGAGTTCGACCCCCTGACTGGTGAGCTGTTGGCCGTTCATGAGGTCATCGTCGTGTTTCCCGCGGCGCAGTTCATGGCGGATCAGGAGAAGCTGCAGACCGCTCTGCACAACATCGAGCGCGAATTGGAGGAGCAGATCCGCTTCTTCCGCGCCGAGGGTAAGCTGGTCGAGGCTCAGCGCATCGAGCAGCGGACGCGCTACGATTTGGAAATGCTGCGCGAAATGGGCTTCACAGGCGGGATCGAGAACTACTCACGTCATTTGGAGCTGCGGCCTCCGGGCAGCCCCCCGTGGACGCTGCTCGACTACTTCCCGAAAGACTACCTGCTCGTCATCGACGAAAGCCATATGACCATTCCTCAGCTCCGCGGTATGTACAACGGTGACCGATCGCGAAAGGAGGTGCTGGTCGAGTATGGATTTCGCCTGCCAAGCGCGATGGATAACCGCCCGCTGCAGTTCGCTGAGATCGAAAGCCGCATCAACCAGGTCATCTACACATCGGCCACGCCGGGGCCGTATGAGCGAGAGCACAGTCAGCGCATCGTCCAGCAGGTTATCCGGCCAACTGGCATTCTCGATCCTCAGGTCAGCGTTCGTCCAGTCGAGGGACAGATCGACGATCTCCTGCAAGAAGTCGCGGCCCGCGTCCAGCGCGGCCAGAGGGTGCTGATCACGACATTGACTCAGCGTATGGCTGAGGAACTGGCCGGCTACATCAATGAGATGGGCATCAAGGCGAATTATCTCCATGCCGAAGTCGAGACGCTTGAGCGCGTGGAAATACTGCGCGATCTGCGTTTAGGGGTCTACGACGTGATCGTGGGCATCAATCTGCTGCGCGAGGGCATCGACCTGCCGGAAGTGTCGCTTGTGATCATCATGGATGCGGACAAGGAAGGTTTCTTGCGTTCCGAGTCGGCACTGATCCAGACGATAGGCCGGGCTGCCCGCCATATCGATGGTCAGGTGATCATGTACGCAAACACAGTGACTGACTCGATGAAGCGTGCGATCGAGGAGACGGAGCGGCGCCGCTCGATCCAGGAGGCGCATAACCGGACGCACGGCATCACGCCGACCACGATCGTGAAACAGGTGCGCGATCTGACGGATCGCGTGCGCGGCATGGTATCCGAGGAACATCGGTCGGCGGATGGGGAAGTGGAGCTGTCGTCGCTGCCCAAAGACGAGCTGCACCGGATGATCAAGGAACTAGAAGACGAGATGCGCCGCGCCGCGAAAGCGCTCGAATTCGAGAAGGCCGCGCTGCTGCGCGACCAAATGATCGAACTCCGAGGTGTACTGGCCGCGCGCGAACCGGAGGGAGATCTCGATCTGATCGCGCATTGAACTTGCAATGATGCTGGAGCGTCTGTGCACAGCGCATACGCCTGGGAGCGAGGCGAACATCCTAGTTTTACCTCTGGCCTCCCCCTCTCCTGACCGCGCAGCGGCGGTCGAGAGAGGGGGAGAGCGGGCTGAGGGCGCGGATTCCGCTCGTAAAACGTTCTAGACGACGAAAGCACCGTCGCGATAGAACAGCTCACCATCGACGTAGATGGCGCTGTCGGTGCGCATATCGCAGATCATATCCCAGTGGACGGCGCTCTGGTTTTTGCTGCCGGTATCGGGATAGCCTGCACCGATAGCGGTATGGATCGTGCCGCCGATCTTTTCGTCGAAAAGGATCTGTCCGGTGAATCGATCGATGCCGAAATTGGTGCCGATAGCGAATTCGCCCAGGTAGCGTGAACCCGCGTCGGTGTCGAGCTGGGCGTGGAGGAGTTCCTCATTTTTTTGTGCTGACGCGGAGACGACCCGCCCCTGTTCGAAACGCAGTTCGATGCCTTCGACCGCACGCCCCTGGACGATCGATGGATAGCTGTAGCGGATCCAGCCGTTGACTGAGTCTTCCACCGGCCCGGTGAAAATCTCCCCATCTGGCATGTTGCGTTCTCCGCAGGCGTTGATGAAGGTGCGGCCATCGATCGAGAGTTCGAGATCGACGTTGGAGCCTTGCAATTTGACGTGCTTCCTGCCCCGCAGCCAGTCGATCTTGCGCTGCTGCATCTCACCCATCGCCCGCCACTCGGCGACCGGATCCTCGCGATCGACAAAAGTCGCGCTGAAATAGAAGTCTTCATATTCTTCGAGACTCATCCCAGCATCCTGCGCGGTGCCCTCGCTTGGAACCAGTGTACCGACCCATTTCATTTTGCCCTCGGCTGCGCGCTTCATGCGCGTGCGCAGCCATGGACTTTGCGCTTGCTGAAGCTGGCTCACACGTGATGCCGAGATGTTGGTCATCGCGCGTGGGTTGGGCAGCGCGCCGATGCGGATGTAGACATCTGCCTGCTCATAGTAAAGCGACATGGCCGGGTCGAGCCAGCGCAGTTGGTCGTCATTGGCCTCGCGCAGGAACATACGCTTCATCGTCTCGTCGCTCATGTAGACGGCGGGATATCCTCCGGCTCTCAGCACCGCCAGATAGACCGCGCGCATGTAGGGTAGGGCGCTCACATCGCCCAGAATGCCGACCCATTCTCCCGGCTGCACGCTGGTCGAGTAGTTGACGAGCAGATCAGCCAGCTTGTCATATCGGGGATCGCTCATGAAGTCTCCTCGCGTATCGTTCTGGGTAAGTCGGGGCGGTGGGAATACCACCGAGTGTTTAAAGCGCGGCTTTGGCCGCTGCGAGCGCTGCATCGTAATCTGGCTCATCGCCGATCTGATGCACGTATTCGGCATGGCGCACGATATTGTCGCGATCGATGACGAAGACCGCTCGCTGACAGATGCGGATGTCGTGCACATGGACGCCGTAGGCATCGGAAAAAGCCATCGTTTTGTGGTCGGACAGGGTTTCGACGCGATCGATGCCCTCAGCGGCGCACCAGCGGCTCTGGGCGTACGGCAGGTCTGCGCTCACCGTGAGGATGACGACATCTTGGCCCAAATCGCTCGCCTCTTGATTGAAGCGCCGTGTCTGCGCGGCACAGACGCGCGTATCGAGAGACGGAACCACGCTGATGATCTTGATCTTGCCTGCATACTCAGCCAGCGAACGCCGGGACCAATCATTGGCAGTCAGATTGAAATCCGGGGCAGGCTGCCCGACCTGAAGCATGGCTCCCTGCACTGGAAATTCACGGTTGGCGATGATCATGCCGGGTCGATTCATGGTTGCTCCCACTGCTCACTACTTCTTTGCCGTCAGGTGAACGCGATCGGTTATCGCCGATGATACGTCTTGTGGGTTGCTCATCATCACAGCCCATTGTGCAAGCGCCGCCTGCACCTCGGCCGGTCGCGGGGCGCTGTCCAACCCAACCCGGGTGACCGAGATCGCGGCCAGACGGGCGGCGATCCATGCCGACGCGGCGAGATCGGCTGGGGCGTGTTTGAAACTAGCCAGAAATGCGGCCGCGAACACATCGCCTGCACCGGTCGGATGGACAAGCTCAACCTGAGGTGTTTCGTACGCTTGTGGGACGCCGTCGATGTAGAGTGTGCCGCCGCGTTCTGCCCGGGTGACGACGACGCAGCGCGTGGTGTTGGCAACTTCGCTTTCGATATCGGGTGCAGCCGCGATGTCCTCTTCACTGAACACGACCACATCCATGGCGCGCAGCACCGAGAGATCGTCGAGAGGCTTGAAATGAACTCGTCCGTCGGCATCCCAACGCCGCAGACTGCCTTGCAGCGTGAGCAGCACGGCTGAACGACTGAAATTCGTCGCCAAATGCAGATCTAGTTCACCCGCTATAGGCGCGAGATGCACCAGGGGCGCTCGCCGCCACTTCGGCGGGATGTCTTCCCAAGTGAGCGGCCCTGCATTGCCACGCAAATACTGGATACGACCATCTTTTGTGTAGATGTTCTCAAAAGTGGTCGTCTCTGCTGCCGCTTTGTGCGCAAT
>CAYTME010000031.1:4336-23329 GCA_964438415.1 uncultured Pleurocapsa sp.
AGGCATGCTCGTCAATTTCACTTGGGTTTGGGGCCTGGCCGCCGAGCAGCGGCTCGTGATGTGCCGCGCTCGTCACGAGACCGACACGCAGTCCGAAAGCCGCCGCCGTGCGCGCGGCATAGGCAGCAGTCCCACCCAAGATGCGACCCTCGGGGGTGAGATCTGCTGTGACATTGCCGACGATCAGGTAGTCGATGCCGCTCATTGCGAAGATGCAGCCGGGATGATCGTGACTTTGCGCGCCGGGCCCTCGCCGATGCTCTTGGTCGTGACGTCATTGCGATCGCGCAGCGCTAGGTGGACGATCCGGCGCTCGTGCGGCGGCATCGGCTCGAGGACGACGGTGCGCTGCCCGGCGATCGCATCGTCCGCCATGCGCAGTGCCAATGTAGTCAATGCCTGGGCGCGGCGCGCTTTATAGCTGTTGACATCGACAATGACCTCGACCCGATGCTGCACTTCGCGGCTCGTGATCAAGCGCGTCAAGTACTGCAAGGCGGCCAGCGTTTCACCTCGTCTGCCGATCAACCGATTGGAATTGCCGCTGCTCATGATGTCCAAGATATAGGGCGCAGCGCCTGTCTGGTCATCCGGCGCTGAGCGGCGTACAGCGATGCGGCTGCGAATATCCATACGTTCCAGCAGCTCGTTCAAAACGACACGGGCAACCGTCACGTCTTCGTTGAGTTCGTTTTCCGCCAGTTCTTCGGCGACTTGGACGACCGGCAGTGTTTCGTCGATATCTGGCTCGAGATTGTCGGCTGTTCCGTCATCCACACGTTCAATCTGGCGCGGCCGCGGCTTGGCGACACCGTTCGAGCGGCGTGGTCTGCGCGGTTCCGCTGGCTGCTGGCGTGGTTCATTTTTCTGTACGGCTGATGGTCGCTCATCACGCTGCCGATCGCGTGCTGGACGAGGCGCGTCCGATGCTGTGATCGGGGGTGTCTTCGGGTTCGGAAGCGGTGCCGGCGGTGAAGTCGAGCGAGCAGCGCTGGAAAGCGCTCCGCCGAGAAGCTGAAGCCGAACGCGCGCGGGGCGTGCGTCCATGCCGAACATCGCTTGGCTCGGCTCCTCCAGTACTTCGACGATGACCTCCGCAGGCCCGACGCCGAGCTGACTCAAACCTTTGGCGATCGCATCTTCAATGCTTTCGCCTGTTATCTCTATAGATCGTTCGGAACTCATAAGACGGCATCCTTTTTGGGCGAAGTCGCGTCACCGCGGAAGCATCGGTGACTATTTTGCTCTGGTTGGTTTCTTGCTCGATGTCTGTGTCTTTGGCTTGTTGGTCGTGGTCGTGCTGGGGGTGGACGAGGCTGGTGCAAGTGCCGGTGTTGGCAATTGGCTGCGCTTCATCAGCCACGCCTGCGCAATGCCGATCAGATTTGAGACGATGAAATAAATCGACAGACCGATCGAGAAGCTGAGCGCGAAGAAACCGTACATGATTGGCATGATCGTGCCCATCGACTGGCTCATTGCCGCTGCCTGGTCGGGCTTGCCATCGGCGCTTGGCTGCGGTTTTGGCGTCGTCAGCTTGAACTGAAGCCAAGTGGTGACGACGGTCAGCCCGATGATGACCAGCGCAATTGGATTCGAGGTGTTGGGCGGCTGCGAAAGGTTCATGCCCAAGAAACTGTTGTTGAGCGGGATGACCGTATCCAAACCTGGCACAAGCAGCCGGCCCGACAGATCGAGCAGGTGCGTGGGCGTCGAGGCGAGCGCGAAGATGATCGCCTGGTAAAGCGCGATGAAGATCGGGAGCTGAATGAAGATCGGCAGACAGCCCCCAACTGGGTTAATCCCATGCTCGCGGTAAAGCTTCATCTGCTCCTGCGCCAGCTTCTCGCGGTCGCCTTTGTACTTCTCCTGCATTTCGCGCATTTTGGGCTGTAGCTGCTGCATGGCGCGCGAGGAACGAAGCTGCGTCGCAGTGAGGGGATACGTGGCCAAGCGAACCAACACAGTGAAAACGACGATCGCCAGCACCATGTTGTTGCCGAAGATGGAGTAGAGCACCGTCAGCAGCGTGACGAAAGGATTGAGGATGAAGTCCATCCGATAGTCTCCTGAAATCGCCTAGTGACGATACGCCCACCGACGCTCGCCGTTATCGAGAGTGAACGCTACCAACGACTCGTCACGTGCCATTGTGCTAATGATGACGTAGGGTTGGGTGATATTGGTTGTTTCATTTGGCTCAATGACGAGCATGTCCGCCAGCACTTCGCCGATCAGCTCGCGCCGAAACGTCTCGCTCCCATCAGCGCGCGCGAGCCAATATGCGCGGTGATCGCGCGAGGCGACGATCAACTGGTCTTCGTAGATGAGCGGCGTCGCACGGATCGTGCGTTCCGCCACTTTGCGCTGCCACATGGCGCGCAGATCTTCCCCGCCGATGTCGAACGCATAGACATAACCCGATGCGTCCCCAACATACAGATTGTCACCTTGAATGGCAACGGCACCCCAAACCCAATCGTTCAAGTTCGCTTGAGCGACGATGCGGCCTTCGAGGTCGATCTTGAACAGCTTGCGCGCGAAAGACCCGACATAAAGATGGCCATTGTGAAAGACGGGCTGTGCGGGAACTGCGCCTTCGAGGCTGACACGCCAGATCTCATCGCCTGTGGCCGGGTCGATCGCGTACAGATTGTGGTCGAGGGCCGTCACGTAGAGCGTGCCATCCACCAGCAGCGGCTGCGACCAGATGCCATGTTCGGTATTGAATGTCCAGCGTTCGCTGTAGCTGCGCCGGTCGATGGCCTTCACGTCCCCTTCGCTCAGGGGCACGTACAGCGTATCATCGGTCGCCAGCACATCGGCGACGATATGGCTGGTGGTGGTGTCGGCTTCGATCAAGCGCCCTTCCGGTGTGAGCAGCCGCGCTGCTCGTAGATCGACTTCGTAGAAGCGCCTGCTGAACGATGGCAGCAAAATGGTCGCTTCGTCTGCGAAGATCGGTGCGTAATAGAACTGCGTTGGCGGCTGAGCCGGGATCTGCAGGCTCCAAATGAGCGGGCTGCCGCTTTGCGCATCGACGCGCACCTGACCGCTGCTGTCGCGAAGTTTGACGGCTGAACCATCGACCGGATCGACGAGGGTCACGCGATCGTGGAAGGCAAAAAGGATCTGCTGCGATTCACCGATGCTGGTGAGTGATGCCCAATGCGGGTCGAGCGGCAGTGGAACACAGCCTGCCATCAGCAGAACGATGATCGAAAACACGATCCACTGCTTTTTTCCGAACGGCTGCGAAAACTTCAAGAGGTCTCTCCTCGCCCGCAGTTGCGCTTGGGCTGCTCATGGAACTGGGTCATAACCACCAGGATGAAATGGGTGACAGCGCGAAATGCGCCGGATGCCCAGCCATGTTCCTTTCAACACCCCGTACTTCTCGATCGCTTGATAGGTGTACTGAGAGCAGGTCGGTTCGAAGCGGCAGGCAGAAGGAAGTGCGGGCGAGATGAACCGCTTGTAGAAACGGATCATAGCCAAAGCTAGGCTCTTCATGATGGCGTTTCCTTCATCAAACCTGCCTCATGCAGCAGATGCTCGACCGCCTTCGTCACGCTTTCAAAGTCTCGATCGACCGCACCTGCGCGCGCTATCAACACGATATCGAAACCGGCTTTGATCCGCTGATGCTGTTGGCGCACCGCTTCGCGAAGCAGGCGGCGCACCCGGTTTCTGATCACCGCATTTCCCAGTTGTTTCGTCGTGATAAAACCGTAGCGGTTGAACGAGAGCGTATTTTCAACGACACTCAGGTTGACCACCCGATGCCGAAAGAGACGACCCTGCTGACGCAAGCGGTCAAAATCCTCGCGCCGCCGCAGCCGGTGCCGGCGCCACATCGGCGCACTGCAGACAGCATCAATGCGATTTCCAGTTGATGCGCTTGACATGCCGGGGCGTGACGGTCAAGACATGACGGCCTTTTTGGCGGCGAGCTTTGAGCACCCGGCGGCCTGTGCGCGTGGACATGCGCGCGCGGAAACCATGGACGCGCTGGCGGCGGCGGATCTTGGGCTGGTAAGTGCGCTTGGTTGCCATTACGGTACTATCCTCAACATCCCGAATGCACGAATGGCCAATAAGTATAAACGAGCGTGTTTAGGCGGTCAACCCGGCGCTTGCAAACGCAATTGACCGTCCGTTATACTACAGTTTGACAGTCGCCCTCTTACACAGTGCATTGCGCGCTGTGCACCGCTTCACGAAGGAGCAGGCCTTGACCAACAGCCAGATATGGGCAGGTAAATTTACTATTACGGACAGTGACTTCGACTACCTGACCAATCTGCTCCTCGAACGTGAAACTCCTCTGTCCCTTGAAGACCTAGCGCTCGCCTTGGTTACGAAACGCATGGGCGACGAAGCGGAAGCTGTTCGGCAGAAGTACGACAACATTCGAGTCTACCGCCCGGCGGATGTGTACCAAGTCGGCGACAAGCTCATTTTCCCAGCTCTTGATTATGCAACTGGCGTGATCGAAAGTGTGCGAGAAGGCTGTAACCCTGAGGCTGGAGCTTTCAACGTCATCTCTGTGAGCTTTGATGACGAACCAGGACGCCAGCGCGAATTTGCATCTGGGCTTGCGTCTGCGCACAAACTCAATGAGATTGATCCATCCAGCGTGGTGCTGCCCGGCATCGAGGAGAGCGAACCGAGCGAGGTCTTCAATCGCAATCGCGAGACCATTCTCAAGCTGCTGTACGAACGGCTGACGCAGAGTGATGAGCTGGTCGTCATTGCCAAGAAGTGGTTCCCGCGCTCGCTCATCCTCGATGTCAACGAGGGATACTTGAATCTGGCTGAGGCAGTGCTCGATCTGGCTGGGGGAGGGCCGCTGCCGACCGAAAGCATTTTGGAGCAGATCGGCGGTATCGGCAGCGCGCCGCAAGCGCTGCAGGTCTTCAGCATGAACTACGCCCTGGCTCATGACCAGCGCTTCGACGAGGTCGGGCCGACAGGCCAAGTCCTGTGGTACTTGACCCGGCTGGAGCCGCAAGAGGTTCTGCAAACGCCGCCGATCCTGCGCTACACGCCGATTAACCATGACCCGTCGTTCTTGACCGATGAAATGATCGCGCTCATCGAGGAACTTGATGATGAGCTGTCTCCGCTTGAATTCAACGACCAGACGATCACCGAGGCGACCATCGCCCTGATCTATCCGCATCGACGGATGGGCACGCTTCCCCTCAATGCGCGGATGCGCCGCATCTTTCCGACCGCGCTGCGCACACCGCGTGTCTGGGTGACCCTGGTCGATGGACAGGACGGCGAGGAGCTGACCGGTTGGGTTGTGCGGGAAGAGCGCTATGTGTACGGTCTGGGACGTTTGTTCCGCAAGCACAAGCTGCCCGTCGGTGCCTACGTGACGGTGAAGGTGGGTGGCGATGGGGGCAAGATCGTGGTCAATTTCGCCTCCCATCGCACCCGTACAGAGTGGGTCAAGCTGATCACGCCGCGTAACAACCAGCTTGCATTCGATGAGCAGAAGCGCGGCATCGGTGCAGATTATGATGAACTGCTGCTGCTTGGCACAGACGACATCGCTGGGGTGGATGCGTTAGCTGAGGCCGCGCGCCAACAGCGCCGACCTCTGACGACCTTGATCCGTATCGTGATCGCGGAGCTGGCGCGCTTTTCGCCGCAGGCGGCGGTTCATGCGAAGACGATTTACAGTGCCGTCAACGTGCTGCGGCGCTGCCCGCCCGATCCGATCTTGGCAACCTTGAACAGTAGTCCAGATTTCGAGCACGTGGGCAATCTGTACTGGAAACTGAGTGACTCGTAGGGACGATAAGCGAATGCAGAAGACAAGCGAGCGCCCAAGTGGGCTGGTCAAACCAGGAGTCGATACCAAGTTTCATATTGATTATTCCTGGTGGGACCGCAGTGATGAGGACTTGCGCTTATATATCCTCAGTCATCTGCCCCCAGAGCAGCGTGATGCCCTAACTGCCGATGTCAAGGAACAGCTCGTCGATTACATCGATCCCGAAACTGGCGAGGTATTTCAGGTCGACAGCCTGGGTATGGCGATTCAGGTCGCTTCTCGCGACCCCAACTACATCACGAGCCAAACACCGCTTGTCGACAGCATTTTTCGCGTTTTTCTCGCCAATGGCAATACACCCCTATCAGCGCGTGAGCTTGAGGTGCGCACAGGACGGCCAGCTGCGACCATCTTGAAGATGCTGAGCGGTTCGCGCGTTTGGAAGGGTATTCGTCCAGTTCAATCCGAGTCGTAGCACACATGGGAGGCCGATAGGCGTGGGACGTGTCATCAATCCGGACAGCACGGGCAAGCAGCGCAATCAACTCATGCGCACAGCGGCGGAGCTGCTGCGTCGGATCAGTCAAAAAGACAGCATCGACACTGAAGCGAAAGATATGCTCGCTGCGCTGGTTTACTGCTTGCGCGCCATCGATGAGGGTATCGAAAGTTCTGCCCAGGCCTGGGAGCGGCGTGATTACTGGATGAAGGCTGATGAGCTGCGCCAGCGTTGGAGCTGGCCGGGCCGGGCTGCTGATGAGCTGGCCGCGATCATTTTCGATGAGCGATGGGACGCGCTGCCTGCCATGCTGGTCAAGCTGCTGCCCCACGTCAATGACATCACGATCACGAAGTTCACGCGCAGCGAGTCGACTTGGCTCGGCAGTCATATGCGGCTTTTGGCCGAGCGCGCCAAGTAAACGCCAAACACCCCTATCGATAGAAGTGGTGCCGCAGCCAGTCCGAGATCGACTGGACGCGGATAGTTGGGTTGCCCGCTGGTGTGCTTGCGATTTGCGCGCGGTCGATGACCAGACGATCGATATGGCCGAGCCGCAGCATGTAAGTCGTTCCTATCCGCCCGTAATCAAACAGGTTCAGATCGCTGTTGATCGATGTGCGCAGGGCAGTGAAAGCAGCGGGCCAATGCCAAGGTTGGATCAATTTCTGAGCCAACGCTGCGATTACCTGCTGCTGCCGTGTGGTGCGCTGGTAGTCATCATCACTGTGCCGGGTGCGCGCGTAGATGAGCGCGCGCGTCCCATCCAAGATTTGAGGTCCCGGATCAAAGCTGATAGTCGTGGTGGTACCGTCGACGGATGGATAAGCGTAATCGATGATCGGACGCGGGATGTCGATCAAGACTCCGCCGACGGAGTCGACCAGTGCGATGAAGCCCTCGAAATCAACCCGAATGTGCCGGTTGAGGCGGATAGAGAGCGCATCGTTCAGAGCGGACTGCATCAGGCTGACCCCCTGGCCGAGGTCGGTTGTTTCGCCCAGCATGTGCACCGCATTGATACGCTGCTCCCCGTAACCTGGGGTTTCGAAGAACAGGTCGCGAGGGATGGACATCAAACCGATGTCTGGCGGCGCAGAGCTGATGCCGAGCAGCAGGATCGCATCCGCGCGCGCCAGCGTGCCTTCCCCAGGCCGGGCGTCCAAACCGACAATCAAGATGCCCAACGGTGGAAGCGGCAGCAAGGCGAAACCGATCAAGCTCGCGCAGCAGATCAGCGCCGGTATGAGCAGCAGAAGGAACAGACAGCCGCGTGGGCGGGGTCGCTGGCGCAATGCTGAGATACGCATGGGGCGCGTGACCTGATCAGCCAAAGACGATCCCTAAATCTCGCGCCATCTGCACCATCTCACCGTGCGGATCAACACGCTTGATCTGGACGGCATCAACCATCGGAACGGCCTCAAGCCGCGTGCCTTGCAGTGCGACCATGTAGCCCCATCGCTGCTGAGCGACGACATGCACGGCCGCAGTCCCGAAGCGTGTCGCCAACCATCGATCGCGCGGGGTGGGTTGGCCGCCGCGCTGGACGTGTCCTAGAACCGTGACGCGCACGTCGGCACCGGTGCACGTCGCCAATGCATTGCCTACGAGATAGCCAATGCCCCCCAAACGACTTTGGTAGATCGAGTCACCCTGGATTATGAACTGCTGATCGCCGCCCACGGGATGTGCGCCTTCGGCCACCACGACCAAGCTGTACCGCCTCCCATTTTCCTGGAGACTGCGAATTTTCTCGCAGACGATCTCGATATCGAATGGGATTTCCGGGATCAGGATGGCATCAGCACCGCCCGCAACGCCGCTTTTGAGCGCGATCCAGCCCGCATTGCGGCCCATGACCTCCAAGACCATGACCCGATGATGGCTCTCGGCAGTGGTTTGCAGTTTGTCCAGGGCTTCGGTGGCTGTCACGATCGCCGTGTCGAAACCGAACGTTACATCGGTGGCGGAGAGATCATTGTCGATCGTTTTGGGTACACCGACGATGCGCGCCCCCAGGCTGACCAGGCGCAGCGCGCCTGCCATGGTCCCGTCACCGCCAGCGGCGATCAGCGCGTCAATCTCGAGCGCGTTCATGCGCTCGAGGACTTCATTCGCGACATCCGTATAGGTGATGGTGCCATCTGGCTGAACCGATCGGCGCGTGAATGGATCGCCGCGATTGACAGCTCCCAGGACAGTGCCGCCGCGCGCGAGCAGTTCTCGCACGCTGTGTTCGTTGAGCGGCATCACAGGCAGACCCGTGAGCAGCCCGTCGAAACCCTGGCGAATGCCGACGACTTCCCAACCGTAATGATTGTGCGCTGTCAAGACGACCGCACGTATGACCGCGTTCAATCCCGGCGCATCACCGCCGCCGGTCAGGATTCCGATCCGTTTTATGGCCGACACAGTGCTGCTCCCCGGCCGCCATCCCGGCGAAACTCTTGGCTCACGAGCCGCCGCTCAGCCTTCGATGTTGTCGTCGTAGAGCGCCCAATCGGCACCTTCGGGATCAAGGACAAACAATCCACCGAGACGCTCGGCGATGTATAGGCGGCCCTGCTCGCTGGTTTGGATCTGTACTGTGTACGGGAATTCGTAGGCAGAGACTGCCCAGCCCAGGCGACGCCGCACCTCGTCTTGCTCACGCCAGACCTTGCCCATGCCGCGCCGCGGCTGAAAGGTGTAAGGAGGGCGCTGGCTTTCAAGTTCGGGCGCGATCTCGGGCATTCCATCGATGAATGTGTCGCTGATCGCTTCCCAACGGGGTTCACGCTTCCCGGTATAAAGGGCGTAGATCGAGTCCTCCGACTCCAACCAGATCATGTAACCGCGCTCGAACTGCATGAACGATCCCCGCGTTTCCCTGACGTCGCCAGTTGGGCACTCGTCGGGTGCGATGACATCGAAAAACCAGTCATGCTCGCACTCGGTTTGCAGCCTGAAACCCGACGTGAACGCGGCAGCCACTGCGATGTGCAAAAGCAGACCGAGACGATGGATGCGTTTCATCAGGATGCTCCTCATCAGTGCCGATAAGCGGCTGCGTCTAAGTATGGTACAATCGCATCGATTTGCGCCAGAGTGAGAAAGGTTGTCCGTGGCACGTCGTCGTTCTACTCGAAGCCGCAGCTATGCGCGTGATCCGCAGCCTCGCGGCAAAAGCTACCGCGAGTCTCGAATCGAATTGATGACATGGGGTGCACTGGTCATCGTGTTCGCGCTGACCGCGTTGGCGCGCGAAAACAATGTTACCTATCCGAACTGGTGGGTTCCGTTTGGCGGTGCCGTCGTGCTGCTCGGTTCGGGAATTGTGCAGTATGCACGCGGTTATCGCGTTAGCCCGATCACGTGGCTGGGCGGGTTGGTGCTCGCGCTTTTCGTCGTCTACAGTTGGTACGTGGATGCGAATCAGCAGTTCATGGGCGCGTCGCTAATCGTCTTTTTCTTGGTCATTTTGTTCGGGATCATCACCGGAGATACATAGACTGTCGCAGAGCGTGTGTCGTCTCAGCCGAGAGTCGTTCTGTACCCGACGAACGTCTGCCGAGGCGTGGCGATGTGCCAGCTCAGGCCAGTTTCGTCGACAACCACTTCCGGTGGCAGCGGTCGCGCATTGTAGGTGCTCGCCATCACGAAACCGTACGCGCCTGCCGTGAGTAGCGCAACGGCATCGCCAGGCGCCAGCGGCGGTAGCGGTCGAGCGTGTGCCAGTGTATCGGTTGTTTCACAGACCGGGCCGACGACTTCGACAGTCTCGTATTGACTGCTGCCGATCGGTTCGACCAACGGCACAATCTCATGGTGCGCCTCGTACAGCGCTGGACGGATGAGTTCCGTCATACCCCCATCCAGGATGACAAATTTGTGCCCCCCCTGCTCTTTGATGTACAGCACCCGCGCTGCGAGCAGGCCGGCATCGGCGCTGATGCTGCGTCCTGGCTCCAAGATGACCTTGTACTCTGCAAGCAGCGGCTCCAGAGCGCGCGCGAAAGCCCTCACGTCTGGCAGCGCTTCGTGCGGTGAATAGGCAACGGGCAAGCCACCGCCGATATTGATCGTGCGGATCGTGGGAAATGGGGCTATCAGAGCGATCGCAGCGCGCACTGCCTGCTCAGTCGCTGCCGTGTCGTGGAGCTGGCTGCCGATGTGTACGTGTATCCCAGCGAAACGTAAGTGAGGGTACTCATGCTGGTGTTCGAGCAGGTGGCGCACCGCTGTCTCCTCCAACCCAAATTTGGCAGCACCATGTCCTGTCGCGATATGTCGATGTGTGCTGGCGGAGACGCCGGGATTGAGTCGGAGTGCTATCTGCACGGCTCGACCTGCGTCGGCGGCCAATGTTTCGAGCTGGCGGCACTCATCGATATTCTCGACATTGATCCAACCGACGCCCTGCTCGACGGCATAACGCAGCTCGTCCGGTGTTTTGCCCACGCCGGCGAATACGATCCGCTCCGGCGGGCAGCCTGCGCGTAGAGCGTGGAAGATTTCACCTGCACTGACGCAGTCGATGCCCGCGCCTGTCCGCACGAAAGCCTGCAGCAGGGCCCGATTGCGATTGGCTTTGGCGCTGTAATGAATGTGTGGCTTCAAGGCGCTGAATGCTGTCTTGATCTGCTCCAGGTTAGAGCAGGCGCGTTTCAGGCTGTACACATAGACGGGCGTGCCGACCTGCTCGATAATCGCGCGTACTGGCACGTGATCGCAGTATAGCTCACCGTGTTGATATCGAATGCTGTCGTTGAGCATGGAGTCTTTTTCACCGTAACTTCAGGATGTCAGTTGGGTAGTCGGTAGCTCTGGATCGGTTGAACGAAGCCCTTCAAGGTGAGGAGCCTTGCCGCTTCGCTTGCGAGCCTCCCTCCGAGCAGGCGATGCGTGCTGTCGCTGATCAAGATTTCACCGCCTGATGCGGCGCTGCACAAACGCGCACACAGGTTCACGGCTGGGCCGATGGCGGTGAAATCGGAACGCTGACGCGCGCCGAATTCGCCTGCCGTCGCTTCACCCGAGTTTACGCCAATGCCAAGCGGCGGCAATATGAAACCATCACTTGCCATTTCAGCCTGAAGCTGCTGGTACGCAGCGCGCATCTCAACGGCTGCTCGCACCGCTTGCAGTGCGTGATCCTCCATTGGAACCGGTGTGCCGAATAGGGCGATCACCTGATCGCCAACATACTTGTCGAGCGTGCCGCCATACCTGAAGATGACGGCTGTCATGCGCTCGTAGAACAAGTTGAGGATGCGCACCAGGCTGTCGGCATCTGTGTTTGCCGCCCAGGCAGTCGAACCGCGAATATCGGCGAAAAGCACGCTCAGAAACACGCGCTCACCGGTCAAGATCTGAGTTGTCGCGCGCCGAAGCAGATGATCGAGCACTTTCGGATCGACCGCGCGCGCGAGCAGCGAACGCAGCCGGCGCTGCTCTTTGCGCTCGAAGACCGCTGTATCGATCTGGCTGGTCACGGCTGTCAGCAGTGCCCGTTCCCCAGCGTTGAAGCCGCTCGATTGACGACTGTTGAGCGCGCCCACGACGCCTATGATGCGTTCGTTCAGTAAAAGTGGAACCACGGTCGCCGATGTGATTGTCCCCTGCAAGCTGTTGTCGTTGAATGGTGCGTGTGTCTGGATGGCGTGGGCGGAGAGGCGTTGAGCGGCTTCGTAATGCTGGCTCGTGATCACGCCTTCATCGCCTGTGAGCTTGATTTCGAGCTGAGCCTCATTCTGGTCATCGAACAGTGCCACAAAGCACGCTTCTGCAGAAAGCGCGCTGC
Organism: uncultured Pleurocapsa sp.; assembly: GCA_964438415.1. Classification (GTDB taxonomy): domain Bacteria; phylum Chloroflexota; class Anaerolineae; order Aggregatilineales; family Phototrophicaceae; genus Flexifilum. The sequence goes on from CAYTME010000031.1 coordinate 16,409, forward strand.
ACAATGTCGTCAGCACGCGCTGCAGCATACGATCCATGTCCGATTCCTGGTCGCGGATGCGATCGACGGTGTAGATCAGCTCCAACTCGCGGTTGCGCTGCTTGAGCTGGCGCAGCGTTCGACTGTGTACGATGGCCGAGTCGATCTGGCTGAGCGCCGCATCCATCAGATTCACATCCTCAGTCGTGAAATGCGCAGACCGCCCGAGCACAATGGTTCCGAGCCGTTCTCCAGCGATAGCGAGCGGCGCATTGAGGACATGCCATGCGGGAAGCTCCGCTAGTTCCAGAAGTTCTAGCGCTTGGCTGGACTCAGCCAAAGTCTGAAGCCGATCCAGAAACGCGGGTGCGATGCCTCGCCGGTCGATCAGCGTGCGCACGCCCGACTCCTGTGTATCGCCGCCCTTGAGACTGATCGAGCAGAAATCGAGTTGGAAGCTGTTCACCAAGATGGAGATCAAACCGCCGATGAACTCCGTTTCATGAGGGGTGCTGTCGCGCAGGCGGTCGATGCTATAGATGATTTCCAGTTCCCGATTGCGCGCTGCCAGCTCGTCATGCATGGTTTCCCCCCACAGACGCGAGATCGACATACCGCAAACACACCAATTATTGTAGTATAGCAAGGTCTAAGCCTTCCAAAAGTCAACGCGCAGTGATAGGACGTGAACGAGTTGGCTGAAGAAACGCTGGGTACGAAATTAGCGGTCGAATACGAGACCTTGCGGCGTCGTGAGCACGAACTGATCACGAGCCTGCTTGAGATGCTGCCTAAGATCGACGGCTTGCCCGAAGAACGGATCGCGCAGGTGCGTGATGCGCTCTTTCATGCCGACAATCCATTCCTGATCGTATTTGTTGGCCCGTTCAGCAGCGGTAAGTCGTCATTGATCAATGCGCTCATCGGCGAGGAGATCTTGCCCGTTGGCCCGATTCCTACCACTGACCGCATCAGCATCTTACGCTGGGGCGAAACACATGAGCGCGTGCGCAGCGGTGAGTTTGACACCGTGTTTCATCCTGCCTCTCTGCTGCGCAAGGTCAGTTTTGTCGATACGCCCGGTCTGGAGTCGATCTTCCAAAAACATGAGGAGACGACTCGCCGATTCTTGCACCGCGCCGATCTGGTGCTGCTGGTCATGCTGTCCACCCAGGCGATGACCGCAAGCACGCTGACGTATCTCAAGATGCTGCAGGAATTTGGCAAAACGGTCATTCTCGTGATCAATCAGGCCGATCTTTTGTCACCCGACGATGCGAAGGCTGTGCGCGACTATGTGCTCGAACAGAGCCTGAGTCAGCTCGGGTACAAGCCAGAAGTATGGTTGGCATCGGCGGCTGCGGCGCAGTCGGCGAACCGCGCCGATGGTGAGGTGGATCGCAAAGCCTGGGAGGAAAGCGGTCTGCACCGGATTGAGCGGTATGTCGATACGCAGTTGGGCGATGTTGCTCGACTGCGCCAGAAGCTGCAAACACCGCTGCAGATCGTACAAAGTGCGAACCAAGCGGCGCTTGAAGCGCTTCGAGCGAACCAAAGCGCTCTCGACCAGTATCAGAGCATCGGCGAAAACATCGAGCGGCAGTTGGCAGCGCAGAAGCGCGAGCAGGATCGCGCAGTGCGCGAGACGATGGAACTGGTCAATGCCAAGTTTGTCGAGGCTGCCAAGCGCGGCGGTGCCGCGATTCGCGATCTGTTCCGCTTTTCCAATGCGCTGGCTTCCATCTGGCGGGGTCTGCTCGAACTGCTCGGATTGGGTGGTGTGGCGCGGCGAATGCGGGGTGAGTACGTGCGCACTGCCTTCGAACAGTTCAAGGCATTTGAGCCGATCGAGCAGCTCCCAGAAGTCGTCGAAAAGCTCGCGCCGCGCTTGGAGGGCAAGGATATCCAGGATATGGAAGACCTGGTCAAGTACAGCCGTCGCGAAATCGACGCGCTGCCTGCCGCCATCCGCAGCAAAGTCATCGGCGATGTCAAGCCGCCGCAGCGGTACGACCGCGAGGCGCTGCAGGCGATGCGTCCTCAGCTTGGCGAGATCGAGGAGGAGGCACGCGTCGTCGAGACCGCTGGCCTCGAACGAACGGCGCGTAATACCTTCTTGTACTTGGCGGCCTGGGAAGTAGTCGTGATCGCGGTGCTCGTCTTCCTGCTGCAAGGGGGCGGTTTGTTTGACGCTAGTCAGGAGCCGCTTCGACTGATCCTGTTTCTCATCACCCTGGCTGTTGGGCTGGTTGGGCTGCTGCTCCTGCCGCTGCGCGGGCGCTGGTTGGCGACCGCCTACGCGAATCGCCTCGACCGCCTGCAAGCGCGTTACGTCGAGGTGATCAGCCGAGCCGCCGACCGCCAGGTCAGCTATGGCATGCAGCTCCGTCAGGATGTTGTCGCGCCGCTGACGCGATTGGTCGAGGCGCAAACCGGTATTCAGACGGAACAGTTGAGTCGACTTCAATCCGTACAGCAGGAGATTGTCGCGATCGAGCGCGAACTCGCATCGCTGGGCAAACCGAGTTTTTTGGGACTGCGAGGCTAATGTGACCGCTGGAACCATGCTGCAGGGTACGCTGGCCGCGCTGCGTGAGGCCGAAATTCGTTTGATTGCTGACATCGCCGAGCTGGTCGGAGAGGGCGGCGAAGGCGCGCTGGAGGATAAACAGCGTCTGCTTGAAGTGTCGGAGGATCTGCGCGATCTGTTCTTTCTCGTCGTGGTCATCGGCGAGTTCAACGCTGGCAAATCGTCGCTCGTGAATGCGCTGCTCGGCGAGCAGCTTCTCCCGGTTGGCGTCACGCCGACGACCGAAATGATCGAGGTCATTCGCTACGGTTCGGATGCGGAGCGGAGGCCGGAAATCCGAGATGAAAGCACCCGTATCTGGGTGCATCCCAATACAGGCGCGCCCGGTGTGGCGCTTGTAGACACACCGGGTACGGGTTCGATCTTCCAAAAGCACGAGCGGACGGCCAAAGCGTTCTTGCATCGCAGCGATCTCGTCATGTTCGTCATCTCTGCGAAGCGCGCGCTTGCGGAGACGGAGCGGCTCTATCTTGAACTGGCGAAAAACTACGGCAAGAAGATCATCCTGGTCGTCAACCAGATCGATCTGCTGCAGCCGCATGAGCTGACCGAAGTACGGCGCTTCATCGAGCGCCAGCTTCAGGAGCTGCTCGATCTGCGTCCCCTCATCTTCATGGTCTCGGCGCGCGAGGCGCTGCAGGCGCAGGGGGCAAATGGTGCCGCTGGCGACCCGGGCGGCATTGGGGCGCTGCGCGCGCATCTGCGCGGTGTGTTCAGCGAGACGTCTCCGGCCAAGCAGAAGCTGATCGCGGCGCTGGATACGACGGAGCGGCTGGTGCAGCGGTATCAGCAGAAAGCACGAACTCAAGCCGACCGTGTCAGCGCCGATACATCCCGCGCGCGTGACGTGCAGCGCGAACTGGAGCAGCAGTCAAGTGGGCTGGAAGCTCAGCTCAAGACTGCGCGTTATGAGATCGACAAAGTCTTCGATGGGCTGCGCCAGCGCGGGTTGAATTTCGTCGAGACCAATCTGTCCTTCAGGCGGATCGGACGCGGCATGAGTCGCGAGGCGCTCCAGGCGGAGTTCCGCGAAGTGGTCATCGGCCGTGCGCTGCGCGACATCAACGAGGCGAGCAGCGATTACGTCAACGCGCTGATCGATAACAGCCGCGCCTACTGGCGCAGTGTCATCGAACGCCTTAACCAGCTCCAGGGACAGCTCGATCAAGAGGTGAGCGGTCTGGATGCGGGGGTCTACACCGAGCAGCGTGAAGCCTTGGAGAACGCGATCCGCATCGCTGAGGCGGAATTGAAGTCGTACTCGAGCGGCGAAGTGCTCGATCACCTGCGGATGACCTTCGATGCCAACATTGCCAACTTCACTGCTTGGGGTATCACGGCGTTCATCGGTTTGATCATCAGCATCATTGCGCTGGCGACGCCTGGACCGCTGGTCGGCGTCGGCGCAGCGGCGCTCGCACTGCCTGCTTTCATCGTGGGTGCACCGCTCGCAGCGATCGGTGGTCTGGCAGCCTATCGCTATTATCGTAAGGTCGGTGCAGACGCGCGCCGCGAGCTGAACAGCCGCATCGATCTGCTGCAGCGCACGTACTACGATGAGCTTGACACGGTGACGCAGAAAGAGCGAAACCGTCTGATTCAGTATGGTAACCAAGTCTTGATGCCCGTGTTCAGCCGCTTGGAGGTTCTTTCGCAGCGCTACAGTGCCCAGCAGGCGCGTCTGAACGAATTCATCGGCCAGCTCGCTAGTTTGCGGGAGGGAATTCAAGCCAGCCCGTGACGCGCGTGCGGTCGGAGAGGAGGCTCATCATGGCGCTGGAAGCTCAATTCGTCGCCATGTTCCAGTTGGCTTTGGCCGCACTGCTCAGCGTTGTCATCGGGCTTGACCGCCAGCGACGGCGCACGGAAGCCGGTCTGAGAACCCATATGCTGGTCGGGATTGGGGCTTGTTTGTTCACCTTTCTATCGACCAGCGTTTTCCCTGATGATCCGGCGCGTATTGCGGCCCAGATCGTCACGGGCATCGGTTTCCTGGGGGCCGGCGCGATCTTGAAGCGCGACGATGCGATTCAGGGATTGACCACGGCGGCCAGCATCTGGGCGACGGCCGCCGTCGGGATGTCGGTCGGGCTAGGTGCGTGGTTCATCGCCATCGTCGCCACGCTCATCATCTGGTTCGTCCTGGCGATCGTGCGCCGCTTGGAACCGGATAAATGAGGATCACGACAATTTGGTGGCCTGGATGTCGGGCGCGCCTGTGCTGTCCGGCGGGCTGCCGAACGGATCAGTGATGTCCGAGTCGCCGAGCAGGCTGTGGGCGACATTGACGATGCCGCTGCTCAACACGTCGAGGTCATAACCGCCTTCCATGACGAACACGATGCGGCCGCTGCAAAGGTCGGCTGCAAGCTCTATTAGGATGCGATTGAGGCGATCATAACCGCGCAGGGATAAGCGCATCGAGGCCAGCGGGTCTTTCCAGTGGGCGTCGAAGCCTGCGCTGACGAGGATCAACTGCGGCCGAAAGCGGACGGCTGCTGGAATGACGATCTGCTCGTACAGCGCTGCGTAGCTGTCATCCCCGTGCCCAGGGGCGAGCGGGATATTGATGGTGAAACCGCTGCCGCGTCCCTCTCCGATATCATTGATTCTGCCCGTACCGGGGTAAAAGCGTCCGCCAAAAGCATTCGACCCTTGATGAGTCGAGATGAACAACACGGACGGATCATCATAGAACATGGCTTCGGTACCGTTGCCGTGGTGGACATCGTAATCGACGATCAGGACGCGCTCGACTTGGTGGACACGCTGCGCATAGCGCGCGCCGATGGCGATATTGCCGAGTAAGCAGAAGCCCATCGCCGTGTCTGGCAGGGCGTGATGCCCCGGTGGTCGCACGGCCGCCAGCCCGTTTGTCGCTCTGCCCGTCAAAACCGCATCGATTACGCCGGTCACTGCGCCAGCCGCCAGCCGCGCGATCGCAAATGACTGCGGGTTGGCGTAGGTGTCGGCATCGGTGCGCACCGTGTCGCCCATCGTCTCCAGGCGTTTCAGCAGACCCAGGTATTCAGGTGAATGCACCCACAACACCTGCTCATCCGTCACCGGCTGCACATCGATCGCCGCCAGTCGAGCAGTCAGACTGTCCTGTTCGAGCGCCTGCCAGACCGCGCGAATACGTCCGGCGTGTTCAGGGTGGCCAACCAAGTTGTGTTCTTGAAAACGGGGGTGGGTGCCGAAGGCGGTGACCATCGTTTTAGCGTCCTCGTACTCTGCTGTCTGATGTGTGCTCATTATCTTGCATACGCCATTTCATTCTGCACGAAATTACCTATAATACCTGCTAATCGGGGGGGGCGCGAATGGCGCAGATTCGCTTTCATCATTCCACACATCCCATCGTATAGGGAACAGGCTCGATGACCGGTAAGATGATGTATGAGCGGCTGGCCGAATGGGCAACAGGTGTCTGGCAAGCGCGGTTCCCTGCTGAGGAATGGGTGACGATTCGGGCGGCAGTCGAGTGCGGCAGCATGGTGGCGCACAGCCAGGTAAAGCCTGGGCGCAGGCTGCGTGGGCGCGCGCGTTATCTCGGTTACGAGCGGCTAGAATGCCCGGAAATCACGCCGATCAGCGATTACACGGCACGCGGGAACAAAATGGTTTTGACCGCGACGGCAGGCGCTTTCCAATTCAAGTTCGGCTTGGACAATGGCAGCAGTTTTGAAGTCGTGTTTGCTGCCGCCTACTACGACAACGACATGCAAGACCTCGTTGCGATTGCAGTGCTGCCCGCCGACAAACTGGAGACCTGGGCCGCGTTTGAAGCGGCCTGCAGCCGTGCTGTGCGTCCACGCATCCGGCGGCGGCGCGATGTCTACGTCATCGGCGGGGCGGATGCCTTTTTCGACCCGACCGTCGAATGGGAAGACGTCATCCTGCCGGATGAGTTGAAGTTGAAGCTGCTTGACGACATGGAGGCGTTCTTCGCCACCGGTGTTGCCATCTACCGCCAGCTCAAGCTGCCGCCCTTCCGCAAGCTCCTGCTCGCGGGCGTGCCTGGCACGGGCAAGACGATGCTCTGCGCGGCGATGGCCAAGCTGGCGATCAAGCAGGGACGGGTCGTTGTCTACGTTTCTGGAGCCGACCGAGACGGTGCGTCGTTCGAGAAAATCCAGCGTGCGCTCCAGGCGGTAGCTGCTGCACGCTATCCCGTGCTCTTGATCGTCGAAGAGCTGGATGCATATCTACGCGGGGACGACAAGGCACGAATACTGAATGTGCTGGACGGTATCGAGTCGCCGAATAATCCGCAAGGCGCGCTTCTCCTGGCGACGACCAATTATCCAGAGGCGATCGACGAACGCATCACCGAGCGGCCCGGGCGTGTG
>CAYTME010000031.1:23340-24021 GCA_964438415.1 uncultured Pleurocapsa sp.
TCATCATTCCGACGATCCAAGATACCAACCATGCAGAGCGGATGCTGCGTCACTACATGGGCGATCAGTGGCGCGAAGAACAGCGCATGCTAATCGATCAACTGATCGAACAGCCAGGCGCCTTCGTGCGTGAAGTGGCGCTTCATGCAAGGATGCTGGCCGCGCACGATCATAAGACTGAAGTCACGTTGGAGATGTTGGAACAGTCGGTGAGCACGCTGCTGCGCCAGCTCCGCGCTGATGCTGACTTTCTCCAGGATCGGCGCCCAATCAGTATGGTCAACAGCACTCGCAAATCCCGTCAGACGAACCCATTTGGATGGCGGGAATAACCCGGTCAGTCCACTGCGTCGGCGCGTGGACGCATGATGATGTAGTCGAAACCGTTCATGGTGATCGTTTCGTCAGCACGATAGTGCTCCGCGATCGCTTGCAGAACATCGACGGGGTAAAGCTGACCGCGAAACACGATCACGCCGAAGTCGCGTCGTTCGATCCTCGCGATCAAATCTGACGTATCGAGCAGCCCGTTCATCCACAGGTTGAGCAGTTGAGTCGGATTGCCGACCGGCTGTCGACCTGCCATCAGACTGAAGCCTGCGTCCTCGCTCATGACATCACCCTCGCCGCTGCGCACGATCTCGGTGATGCGCCATCCAGCCTCGATATCGGCCTGGGTCG
>CAYTME010000032.1:0-957 GCA_964438415.1 uncultured Pleurocapsa sp.
AGGCGACGCGGACGAGCTGGCAGCGGCGATCGCCCGGCTGCGGGACGATCCCGCCCTGCGCCGGCAGATCGGGGCGCGCGCGCGCGCGCTGGCGCTGGCCGACTACACCTGGGAGGCGCGGGCGGCACGCATCCTCAGCTTGATCTGTTCGTGATGCCGGGTTACCGTTTGCGCAGCACGGTGCTCATCTGCGGCGAGGGCAGCCAGAGGACGAAGGTCGAGCCGCGGTTTTCCCCGTCGCTGGCCGCCGTCAGCTTGCCGCCGTGCGCCTGCACGATCTCGGCGGCGATGGCCAGCCCAAGCCCCGTGCCGCGCTGCGGACCGCGCGCTTTATCGACCTGATAGAAACGCTCGAACACGCGCGGCAGCTCGTCTGCCGGGATGCCGACGCCATCATCGCGTACGATGACCTGCACGCCGCCGTTGGCCGTTCTCGTGCTGACCCAGATGTGGCCGCCTGCCGGTGTGTATTTGATGGCGTTGCTGATCAAGTTGGTCAGAACCTGCGCCAACCGGTCGCCATCACCCGTGATCTCCGGCATCGGGTGCGTATCGACCTGGAGCGCGATCTGCTTGTCGCGCGCCATGATCTTCAATCGCTCGGCGATCGCCGCGGTGAGCTGCCCGATCTCGACCGGTGACCAGCGCATCGAGAGCCTGCCCGCCTGCAAGCGCGCCAAGTCGGTCAGTTCGACGACCATCCGGTTGAGTCGTCCTGCTTCCTCATGGATGATCTTGGCCGCGACGACCGGGTCGGGTGCCGCGCCGTCGATGATCGCCTGCGAGTAGCCCTGGATCGACGTGAGCGGCGTCTTCAGGTCGTGCGACACGTTGGCGAGGAAGTCCTGCTGCGCCTGATTGGCCGCCTGTACCTGGGCGCTCATGTCGTTGAAGGCCTCGGCGACCGCTCTCACCTCAGGCGGGCCGGCGATCGGCACACGCTCGGCGTAGTTTCCT
>CAYTME010000032.1:991-13191 GCA_964438415.1 uncultured Pleurocapsa sp.
AAGGGGCGCGCGATCGTGCGGCTGATCAGCCCCGCCAAGAGCATGGCGACGCCGATGCCGACCGCCGCCGCCTGACAGAAGAGCGGCAGCAGGCTGGCCCCGAAATCCTCCAGCGCATCTTGCAGCGACTGCTGGCCTTGACGGTCGGCGAAGACGAGGGCGTTGGTCGTCAGGCCGCGCCGCAGCCACTCGAGGGCGACGAACAGCCAGGTTTCGCCGCCCGGATCGTGGAAGTCGCCGAACAGCGCATTGGTGCTCAGGAAGATGCCGCGCTGGAGCGGCGTCGGCAGCCGGTAGACATCGGCGCGAAAATCCAGCGGCTGCTCGCGGGAGAAGACACCGGCGCTGTCGAAGGTGACGACCTGGCGCGCTGTCTCGATCAGCAGGATGCGGACGCCCTGCTCTTCGGCGATCGTGCGCAGACGGTCTTCGATGGCGGTGAGCTGCGCTGCTGGATTGAGGATCGGCCTTGTCTCGCGGATCAAGGCTGCGAGATCGGTGCTTTGTGCGATCGTCGCCAGCCGGGTGTAGGTGGGCTGAGGCGGCGCGGTGCGCGTGCGCAAGATGAAGATGATCGCCAGCGCCATCACCCCGAGCGTGATCGCCAGCACCAGCAGATAGGAGAGGATCAGCCGCCAACGCAAACTCATGGTTCGAGCTTGTATCCCACGCCCCACACGGTTTCGAGCTGCGCCTGCATCCCCTTGAGCTTGTGGCGAAGATGCGCAATGTGCACATCGACCGTGCGCGTCTCGCCCGCGAAGTCGTAGCCCCAGACGAGGTTGAGCAGCCGCTCGCGCGTGAAGACGACGCCGGGGTTTTCCGCCAGCGTCAGCAGCAGATCGTATTCCTTCATGCGCAGGCTGACCTCACGGCCATCGACAGTGACGAGCCGCCGTTCCGGCATCAGCGTCAGGTTGCCGATAGTGATGATGTGCTCGCTGGCGGCAGGGGCGGCGCGCTTTTCCACCCGCCGCAGGATGGCCTTGACCCTGGCGACCAGCTCGCGCGGGTTGAAGGGCTTAGTCAGATAGTCATCTGCGCCCAATTCCAGCCCGACGATGCGGTCGATGTCGTCGCTGCGGGCGGTCAGCATGATGATCGGTACGTCGCTCTCGCTACGCACGCGGCGGCAGACTTCCCAGCCGTCCATCTCCGGCAGCATCAAGTCGAGCACGACCATGCCCGGCTTTTCATGCAGGATCATATCGAGCGCGGTGCGCCCATCGTTGGCCGAGATGATCTTGAATCCGTCTTGTTCAAGATACATACGCGCCAGATCGACGATGTGCTGCTCGTCATCGACCAGGAGAATCGTTTCCGCCACAAGCCCCTCCTCCTTGATGCCGCGCGTTCAATCGCTGTCGGTGCCGGCAGCATCGGCATCCACCGCGGGGGCGGCGCGCGAGACGAGCAGTTTGTCGATGCGGTTGCCGTCCATGTCGACGACTTCGAAGCGCAGGTTTTCCCACGTGAAATGATCGCCCGTCTGGGGGATGCGCCCCTGCTGCATCATGACGAAACCGGCGATCGTCTCGAAGTGATCGCCTTCACCAGGCATGTGTTCGATATCGACCAGCTCCTTGAAATCGTCGATCGCCATCAGACCGTCGATCAGATACGAGCCGTCCTCGCGCATGACGGCCTGCGGCTGTTCGATATCGCCAACGATCTCTTCCAGGATATCTTGGGTGGTCACCAGCCCCTGCAGGCCGCCGTACTCGTTGATGACGAAGACGATGTGTTTGCCCGACTCACGGAAGATCTCCAGCGAGCGGGCGACCGTCATGCTTTCGGGCACGAAGATCGGCGGCACCATCGCCGCACGCAGATCGAGCGGTTCACCGGCCAGCACGCGCGGCAGCAGGTCTTTGGCGCGCACGAGGCCGATCACGTGGTCGAGATCGCCATCGCAGACTGGAAAGCGCGAGTAATGGCTCTCGACCAGTTTGCGCTGGTTTTCTTCAGGATCGTCTTCCAGATTGAGCCACACGATCTCGGTGCGCGGCGTCATGATCGAGGTGACCCGGCGCGCGCCGAGCTTGAAGACGCTCTCGACCATCTCCTGCTCGGCCTCCTCGAAGACGCCCGCTTCGACGCCGACGGTGAGCATCGCTGTAATCTCTTCTTCGGTGATCGGCGCTTCGCCGCTCTCTTTGGTGCCCAGCAGCCAAAGCACGGCATCGGTCGAGATGCTCAGCAGCTTGACCACCGGCGCTGTGATGACCGAGATCAAGCGCAGCGGCCTGGCCATCTGTGACGCGATCGTTTCCGGCCGGTGCAGGGCCAATCTTTTGGGCACCAGCTCGCCGATGATCAATTGAATGTAGGTCGTCGCGACGACGATGATGAGCAGGCCGAGCGCATCGGCATACGGGGCGAGCGTCTCGTTTTGTCGCAGCGACCTGGCGATGTCGCTGGCGACGGTCGCACCGCCAAACGCGCCGAGCAGCATGCCGACCAGCGTGATACCGATCTGGACGGTCGAGAGGAAGCGCGACGGCTCATCTTTGAGCGCCATCGCGATGCGCGCGCCCGCGCTCCCCTTATCGATCTGCTGCTGCAAGCGTGGTTTGCGCGCCGCGATGACAGCGGCCTCCGACATGGCGAGCACGCCGTTGATGACGGTGAGCAGAAAGATGATCGCGAGTTCGGTCATCGCACTTTAGCTGCCAGCGCGTTTCCCCTTAGCACCCCGAGTGTAGCACATCTCGCTGTGCTGAGTCCTCACTTGCTTTGGGACTTGGGCACGTCCCAGCGCATGTGCAGCAGCGTGCGCTGGCTGTAAAAGCTGTAGCGGCTGAAAAGCTGACGCCCGACGGCATCATCTGCGGGGTGATCGGTGGTGAGCGGACTGCGCGAGCCGAAGCGCCGCACCGCCAGGTTGAGCAGCGCCTCATCGTACAGTCCGGCGTAATCCGGATCGACCATCAAGGTGAGCTGCGTCGTGCTGACGGCGAAGGCGGTCTCGATCCAGAGGGCGGCGTGAATGCTGCCCTCGTCCTGCGAGCGCACGATCAGGCGTTCGAGCGAGTGCAAGTTGATCAGATTGCGCAGCGACCGGATGAGCGAGGGGCGGAACAGCGCTGCATCCAGCGGGCGCTGCCAGCCGAGGCCTCCTAGCGCGGCAGGGCGCACGCGCTGCGCTAGTGCGTATTCAGCGCGCCATTCGTCGTCACGCCGCCGGGTGATGCGCACATCGTCAGCCGGGATGGGCGGCGGCAGGCGCAGGGTGCTGCTGCGCCGATAATGTGTCCACATGCGCTCGCCCACGAAGCCGAGCTGTTCATACAGACGCTGCGCTACCGCGTTGTCCGCATCGACCTGCAGGATGATGGCGCTGCCTTTGGTCTGGATGGCGTTCATCGCCGCCTGCATCAGGCGTTTGGCGATGCCCTGACCGCGATAATCGGGGTGGACGGCGACGTTGGCGATGATCCAAGTTCGGCCTAAATGGCGCGGTGTGTCCGCTGGGTAGATCGAGACATTGCCGACCAGCTTGCCGTCGGCGATCCAGACATATCCCAGGCTGATGCCCTGCATGAGGTCATTGACGCCGAGCAGGACATGCACAGCCGGTCGCATCCGGCTCAGGGTGCGCATTTCACGCACAGCGGCGCGTCCCTGACTGTCCATGCTGTCGGCAAACGCGATTTCGATCAGATCGGCGAGGGCGGCCAGATCGGTTTGCAGGTTGACGGGGCGCAGCCCCTCGACGACGGACGGCTCGTGAGCTAAGGCTAAGCTGACCAACGCCATGAGTTCCTATTCGTGTTCAAATTCAAGATTATCGGTTCCATTACGACGTGTCAAGCGCAATGATGTGCATCGATCGCAATTTATCCTCAATGCAGTGTTAATAAACGTGGACAGCCTCGCGCATCAAGGGCGCGAAAAATTTACACAATTTTCCTCTGAAACCCGTTAAGATTCCAAGCAGGTGGCGTCTGACACCGACGAGGTCGGCTGAGGACAGGAGGGTTAGCCAGAAAGGGGATAGCCGTTATGGGTGAGCGAAGGCTTGCCCGACTGCGTCGGCATCTGCCGGCGCGGATTCGGGAGATGGGGCAGGGCTTGATCGAGTACGCGCTCATATTGATGCTGGTTGCCATCGTCGTTATCGTGATCGTCGCTCTCTTTGGCAGCGCGGTCGGCAATCTGTACAGCGTGACGATCAACGCCATCTGATTCGATCATCGACTTATCAGGCCGGTCATCATAGAAAGACCCTACCGTTGCTGAGGTAGGGTCTTTCGTTTAAGATAGGCGCTCGATAACCAACGCCAAGTTGGAGATGAGGGTTATGTCGAGAAACTACGGGTCCCTGGGACGACGTTCAGGAGGGGCCGGTTGGCAGTGGATGATCATCGGGCTGGTGCTCGGTTTTGCGTGCTCCGCCGTGCTGGTCTTCTTCGGCGTCATCGCCGGGGTGGTCAATATCAGCGGTGCGGCGATCGCCGGGCTGCCGACGCAGACCCCCATGATCATCACGGCCACACCGCCGCCCGCGTCGCCCACCCCTCAGCCGACCGAGGTCATCGTGACGCCGACCAGCCTCGGGGTTCAAGTCGAGGCGCTGCCGCCGACGGCGACGCCCACGACCGAGCCGACGCTGCTGACGCTCGTGCCGACGGCGACGCCGACCACCTTCCCAACACCGGGCCTGCAAGTGCAGGTACCTGGCCAGCAGACGGTCGCGGTCGATCTGGCGCTGCTCGACCGTATTCAGCCCTCCGAGCTGCTGCCGATACCCGGGGCGACCCAGTTTCAAATGGGGACGACGATCGCCGAGGTGAGCACAGCGGTCGATGAGTGCGTCGCGCTCGGTGCACGCTGCACCCTGGCCATGGGCGAGGACTCATACCCGCAGCATCCCGTCAATCTGTCTCCGTACCAGATCGAGCGGACTGAGGTCACCTACGCGCAGTTTCTCGCCTTCATGAATTACCTCGAAGAGACGCGCGGGCCGCGCGCGCATCTGAACGGCTGCGGCGGCTTCCTGTGCCTGAAGACCAATCTCGAATCGGCGACCAGCTCGGTCACTTACGACAGCGTGAGCTACACGGTGCTTCAGGTGATCCGCAATCTGCCGATCACCGAGGTCACCTGGTACGGCGCGCAGGCCTACTGCCAGGCGATCGGCCGCCGGCTGCCGACCGAGGCCGAGTGGGAATTCGCGGCGCGCGGCACGGATGGCCGCATCTTTCCGTGGGGCAGCACGTGGGATCCCGCTTTGGCATCGACCAACCGCACGGCCGACGGCAGCCCGGGGCGGAAATTCGATGTGAACAGCTTTCCGCTCGGTCAGAGCTTCTTCGGTGTGCTCAATATGGCCGGCAACGTCTCGGAGTGGGTGTCGGACTGGTACGATCCGCGCTTCTACGGGCGTCCGGAAGCCTCGCTGACCGACCCCGTCGGGCCAGCTTCTGGCACCACGCGCGTCATTCGCGGCGGCTCGTGGGATAACCCGCCCTTTTTCGCGCGCAGCGTTCACCGGCAGGATTTCGCGCCGAACGATGGGACGCCGTTCATCGGCTTCCGCTGCGCCGCCAATGCCGTCTCGGGTAACGCTGCATCGCAGGGCGGAGGCGTTCTGCCAGGCATCGTACCGTCGCCCGATCCGTCGCTGCTCGGCGTCCAGCCGACCCCAGCCCCGATTGATGCTGCGCCGACCCTGCCGCCGATCGTGATCCCGACGGCGACGCCGCCGGTGGCCGGGCAGCCCGGCGGGTAACCAACCGCGATGATGCTTGCCTAGGGGTTCCCCCGCAGAACCCCTACGACTCTGGTTCTGCCGGACGCAGCGCGATCATGACCGTCCAGGTGCCGGATTGGACGGCTTTGCCCTCCTGATTGACGATCTTGACCTCCAGCGTCATCGTACCGCTGCCCAGGCGCGGCATCGGTTTCAAGTCCTGACCGGTCAGCTCGGTGTGCAGCGTATCGCCGATGAAGACCGGCAGGCTGAATTTCATCTCCAGGCCGCGGAAGGCGACGACCGTCCGCTCCATGAAACCGAGCTGGTAGGCCTGCCCGACCGCATAGCTGAGGGAGAGCATTCCATGCGCGACGCGCTGCCCGAACTGCGATTTGCGCATGTATTCCGCGTCGGTGTGCATCGGGTTGTAATCGCCGGTCAGGGCGGCGAACTGCACGAGATCGCTCTCTGTGATCGTGCGCCCGCGGGTGACCATCGTCTGACCGACTTGGAAATCCTCGAAGTAAAGCCCGATCGGGCCGTCTTGACGGTAGTGCATGAGGCAGGACTCCTGATCTTTGCGCTGCGCTTCTGGTGTGCTTAGATAACACGCGAGGGCGCGCAGTCGATGCGCCGAGGCCAGGGTGTCGCTCAGCGGCGTATGGCGGTCATCGGGATGCTCAAGAGCTGTTCGTCCAGCGCAGCGGACTGGGTTCCTCTGAGGACGGCCGCATCCGGCTGCATCTGCGTGTCCTCGTGAGCGGGTACAAGCGCCAACACCGGGATATGATGCATGACCGGGTCGAGATTGGCAGATGCCAGCGTGATCAGGCTCGACCGGAGCGCAGACGCGAAGTCGAGGAGCAGCAGGCTCGCGCCGCTGCGGTTGATTTCGGATGGGAGATGATCGTCTTGTGCCAGTCCAAAGACTTGAAAACCCGCCCGTCGCAGCGGTTCGATGTACGGCTCGCAGCCGACGCAGATCATGCGGTCGCGGCTGTCCGTAACATAACGCCGGACGAGCGTGATGACCCGATCGAGCGAGTCGTTCGAGTCGAACAAGTCGTGGATGCGCAGGTAGATGCCGAGGACACCCCGTTCGCTGGCGTCGGCTATCAGAACCGGAATGTCGGCGGTCGCTGGATCGCGTTTGAGCAGAGTGAGCAGTTTCCAAAAAGCGTTGGGCACGCAGCTCGGCTCGACGACCAGACAAGTCGGCCGCTGCTGTCGCGCCAATTCCAGGAAGCGAGCGGGGCGGCCCGTGACGATCGGGTGCCTGTTCGGGAATCGCTCTGTCACGCCAGCGGCGAGCCTGGCGGCGCGCGCGGGGCTGGCGAGGATCAGCATCTCCTGCCGATGTACACCGGCGATATCATCCGGCTCATCGACGGCGAGAGGCAGAAGACACGTGAATCGGCTGCCTTTGCCGGGGGTGCTTTCCAACCAGATGATGGCGTTCATCTGCTCGATCAGGCGTCTTGAGAGCGCCAAGCCCAAACCGCTGCCGCCGTATTCCCGGACGCTCGACCCATCTGCCTGACGAAAAGCGTCGAAGATGATGGCTTGATCCTCGGGCTTGATGCCGATGCCGGTATCGTGAACCGTGACGACCGCCCAGTCGCCATCGGGCACCTGAATCCGGCCAGGTGCCGGAGTGCCGTAAAGCGTTTGGCCGCGCCATATGCTCAGGCGGCTGATGTGTATGCCGACCGCGCCCTCGGTGGTGAATTTGAGCGCGTTGTCGAGCAGGTTGGTCAAGACATGCTTGAGCGCATCGCTGTCGGCGGTCACTAGAAACGCATCCGCTCCATCGTTCAACGTCACGCTGAAGTCGATGCCCTTTTCGGTGGCCTGCACGCGACTCGTCTCGGCCAGCGCCTGCACCACCTCCACCAGCGCAAGCGGTGCCAGCTTCAGCCGCATCCGTCCGGCTTCGACGCGCGCCAGGCCGAGCACATTGTCGATCATCGTCAGCAGGTTCTTGCCGCCGTTGTGTACGCGCTGAAGGCGGTCGATCTGCTGCGGGTTCAGTTCGCCGTAGAGGCCCTGGAGCAGCATGTCGCTGTAGCCGAGGATGGCGTTCAGCGGTGTGCGCAGCTCATGGCTGATATTGGCCAGGAATTCGCTCTTGAGGCGGTTGGCCGATAGGGCCTGCTCGTACAGATCGGCATTGTTGAGCGCCAGCGCGATCGGCCCGATAATCGAGAGTAGCGTATCGCGTTCCTCTTGGCTGAAAGGCTGTTCCGTCCGCTGGCGCTCCACGCTGATGGCACCCACGACGCCGTTCGGCGATGTCAGCGGCGCGATCAGGCTGTGCTGACTGCCTGCGCTTTGAAAGAGGAGCCGGGGTACGGGATCTGCCTGCATGTGTTCCAGATCGGTCACGGTGACAGCGGTCTGGAAGCGCAGCAGATCGCCCATCACCTGGCTGTCATGGGCCGTGATCTGCCAATTCGGATCGAGGCTGGCTGGATGATCGGCGAGCAGGGTGATGGTGTCGTGTTCGACTGTGAACACCGTGCAGTGATCGGCACCCATCAGGTCGAGCAGCAGCAGCATCGCCATGTTGAGCACATCTCTGCGCACGACCGCCGAGTTGATCACCGCCGCGATCCGGTTGATCGATGCCAAACGCCGCAGCCGCTGATCCAACAACTCCATCGTCATCTGCTGCTGGCTGTGCGTGATGGCGCTGTGTAGGGCGACCGCGCTCTGTCGTGCCAGCGTGAAAGCGGTGCTTGCGTCTTGTTCGGTATAGGCGTTTGGGATCATCTGGGTGAGCATCATCACGCCCAAGAGCTGGCCATGGACGGCGAGCGGCACGCCCAACCAGGCGCGCGCGCTGGCGAGCAGTTCCACCAGTGGGGTGTCGTATGCCGCCAGATCGTTGATGACGAGTGGCTGCTGCGAATGGACGACGCTTTGCGCCGGTGCGAAGGCGCTCACGGCGAAGCTGACGGGCGAGAATGGCGTCTCGTCGAGCGTGGACGCCGCCAACGCCAAATAGGTTTCACCACCATGCTCGCTGCAGGTCCAGATGCTCGCCTCATCGAAGTAGACGAGCCGGTATGTGTGTTCGAGCATGCGCTGAAAGATCTCCTGTTCGCGCATACCCGAAGCGGTCATCTGCGCCATCTCGACCAGCGCATCGGTGAGCAGACGGCGTTTGCGCTGGCTCTCTTGCAGGCCGAGGCTGCTGAGCGCTGCGCCGATCTGCCCAGCTAACCCGATCAAGAGCGTGACGTCATGCTCATCGAATGCATTGGCTGCGAGATGTTGGATGCCGATCATGCCGATCACATCGACACTGCGGCTGCGGATCGGGACGCCGAGCCAGGCGCGCACATCGAGTCCGTGGATATCCGGCGGAATGCCGAGCGCAGCGAGTCGTTCGCGCTCCTGCGCGGCGTCCTGCACATAGAGTTCGCGCCCGTGAGCGATGACGGCGGAGCTGAAAGCCTGCACGGCCTCGGTCGGCGTATCGACCCGCGTCCCATATTCGACGATCAGCGGGAATGACACCCGTTCGTGTTCGCGATCGCGCAGGGCGACGAAAATGCCGGTCGCCTCGAACAAGATGGGTGCGAAATCGCCGAGTCGATCCCAAAGCTCTGCATGATGGTAGATGCCGTTGAGGCTCTGGCCGAGTTCATATTGCGCTTGTGTCAGGCGTTCCAGGCGCGCTCGTGTCCACAGCGTCGAGAGGCGAGCGGCGAGCATCCCGGCCGCGATGGAGACGAGCGGCAGATCGTCTTGTCCTGTCCAGACGAGCAGGCAGCCGAAGCGGCGCTCATCCTCCGCCAGCGCCGCGCCGACGACCGTCTCATCCCAGGGCGCGGCCACCAGGCTGGCGTCGGCGTCTAGCGATGCGGTGAGCAGCCAGCTTCGCAGCGCGGGATCGTCTGTCTGCGGCGCGCTGCCCAGACACAGTTCGGGCGTTTGTGTGTCTGGTGCTAACCAGATCACGCAGCGCGTGTCGTGCGCAGAGAACCAATCGATGAGGGACTGGCAGGCTGCGGCGCTGGTCTGCGCTTGTGCCAAACGCATCATCAGCGGGTGCAAAGCGGATGCGTGAGCCGAAATCATGATCTCTGCTGTCGGTTATGACTCCGTGATAGCGACTTTTATTATGCCATGAGTCCTGTTTGTGTATCGTGTAGAGCTTGAGGTCGCAACTTCACCCGCGCAAAAGCGTACAGACTCAAAAGCTGACCGATATGTTCACGCGAGCGATGCTAGTCTTAGGCGGTGGAGCTATGGGAGTCATGTCGAAAGAAAGGACAGATCAGATTTTTGGCGGCCTGTTCCTGATCGGGCTGGCGCTGCTCCTCTTCACGGGCTATTGGTGGCCGGGCATCATGTTCGTGCTCGGCGTCGCACTGCTAGGGCGCACGTACGCGGAAGGCAAGCCGCTCACATCGAATGCCGGCGCGTGGGCTGTGCTCGCGCTCGGAGCGCTGTTCGCGCTCGGCGACGTGTTTTCGATCATCAGCATCAACTGGTGGCCGCTGCTGCTGATCGGCCTCGGTCTGTATCTGCTGTTCGGGCAGCGGCAGCACTCCTCGTGACCGATCGGCTTGTCGCAGAGCGCCGGGGACGGGGCGCATCGATGACGTGATCGCCCCGTCTGTGTCGATCGTCGTTCAAGCGCCGCCTGTCTGTCTGGACGGCGGGGCACGTCACCGTTATAGTAAACGCGGCGCTGACCGCAGGCGGCGGTGCGCCCAACGGTGGATGGTGACGATGGATTGCGTAATTTGAAACGACGACGCTTGTCTTGGCTGGCGGCGGCGGTGTGTCTGCTGCTCACAGCTTGCCAAACGCTCGGCTTGTCCTCGAGCGAGCGTGAGCAGCCCGGTTTGCAGCTCATCCCGCAGACACCGGAGCAGGTCGCGTCCAGCTTTCTCAATGCCTGGTCGCGCAGCGACTACGACGCCATGTATCTGCTCCTCAGTCCGGAAAGCCAGCAGCTCTACACCCCGGAGGTTTTTCGCTCGACGTATGAGGCTGACGATGCCGTCATCGGGCTGCAGGAGCTTCGGCACACGATCCGAGATGTCATGCGGCAGGGCATGACGACCGTGCTCACCTACGACGTCACGATCGTGTCGTCGATCTACGGCGAAATCGAAGATGCGGGCCGTGTCATGCGGCTGACCGAGTCGTCGCGCGGCTGGGGCGTTGCCTGGTCGCGCATGGACATCTTCGCCGGGCTGGCATCCGGCGTCGTACTGGAAATGGTGACCGATCGTGAACCGCGCGGCAGCATCTACGACTCGAACGGTCGTCCGCTCGTCGAAGAGGGTGGCACCGTCGTCACGCTGATCGCCCAGCGCAGCACGATGCCGAATGATGTCGCCTGTTTCAACACGCTGGCGCAGGCGATGCGCCGCGACTATGACGATCTGGTCGCGTTCTTCGACTCGTATGGGCCGGCGGTCAACGTCGTCGTCGGCGATCTCGACCCGGATATCTACGCCCTGCGCGAGCAGGACTTGATCAACAACTGCGCCATCCAGTCGTACACCCGGCGGACGCGCCGCTACGTCGGTCACGGCATGTTGGCGCATGTCACCGGCGCGATCGGGCAGATCTCGCCCGAAGAGCTGGAGCAGTGGACGAACCGAGGCTACAGGGTGGACGATCTGATCGGCTTGAACGGCTTGGAGCGGCAGTACGAAGCCGAGCTGGCCGGCTCGCCGGCGCGCATCCTGCGCATCCGCGAGCCGGGCGGGGCGATCGTGCGCGAAATCGCCCGCGTGGGTGGACGACCGGCGCAGGACTTGACGCTGACCATCGACGCCGACCTGCAGAGCATCGTCGGCCAGGCGCTGGCCGACGCTTTCAACTACGCCTCTCCGAATTGGGCGGCGGAGGGCCGCTCGACCGGCGGCGCGGTGGTCGTACTCGACGTCAATACGGGTGCTGTGCTGGCGATGTCGAGCTGGCCGACGTTCGATCCCGGTATCTTCAATCCGGACACGCAGATCATCCTGGTCGGCAATTACATCCTCACGCTCGATACCGACCGCCGCCGCCCGTTTTTCAACCGTGCGCTGCAAGAGCAGTACCCGCCCGGCTCAACGTTCAAGATCATCACCACAACGGCGGCGCTGGCCGAGGGCGTGGTCGAGCCGGACGAGACGTTTTACTGCGATCTGTCGTGGGATGGCAGCGAATTCGGCGATACCGTCGGCGTACGCTTCGATTGGCGCAGCTTCGAGCCGGAGAATCTGCGCTTCCCAACCGGCGAGGTGACGCCCGAACTGGCGCTGGCTGCCTCGTGCAATCCGTTCTACTACCGCATGGGCGCGCTGCTCTTCCGCCAGCGCGGGCCGACGACGCTGATGGATTACGCCCGCCGGATGGGCTTGGGCGCGCCGACGGGGCTGGATCTGCAGCAGCCGCGCGAGGCCAGCGGCCAGCTTCCGCCTGTCCGCGCCGTCGATCAAGCCATCAGCAGCGCGATCGGGCAGAGCGATGTCCAGGTGACGGTGCTCCA
>CAYTME010000032.1:13212-21805 GCA_964438415.1 uncultured Pleurocapsa sp.
AACGGCGGTACGCTCTACCGCCCCTACATCGTGCAGCAGATCGGCGATCAGCCGCCCGTGCAGCCCGTGATCAACGGCGAATTGGGCATTCGCCAGTCGGTGCTGGACATCGTGCGGCAGGGCATGTGCGATGTGACGACCGATACCACCTACGGCACGGCCTGGCGCGTCTTCGGCGATTTCGCCAACAACATCCCTTCGACGCCGTATATCCCATGCGGCAAGACGGGCACGGCACAGAGCGGGCGCACGGAGCCGCACGGCTGGTTCGTCGCCTATGCGCCGCACGACGACCCGCAGATCGCGATCGCGGTCATGATCGAGTACTCGCGCGAAGGCTCGGAGACCGCCGCGCCGATCGTGCGGCGCATCCTCGACCAGTACTTCAATTCACCGCCGGAGCTGGTCGCGTCCTATCCCGGCTGGTGGACACAGTCGTACGTGCCGCTGCCGATCCCCGAAGGCAGCACGGGCGGTTAGCGACAAAAAACACGGGCGTTTCGCGAACGCCCGTGCCCGGATGCTCTCAGCCCATGACGCTGTCTTGTGGGATGCTCAGGTAATCGCTGCTGGCGTTTTCCTCGCGCCGGAAGACCAGCTCATCGTTCAGCTCGTCGATCACGATCAGATCGCCGCTGCGCATGTTGCCCCTCAGCAGTTGGGTGCTGAGCGGGTTTTCGACGTGGCGCTGGATGGCGCGGCGCAGCGGTCGCGCGCCGAACTGCGGGTCGTAGCCCCGACGCGCCAGCCACGCACGCGCCGCCTCGGTCAGATGCAGGCCGATGCCGCGTTCCTGAAGCTGAAGGCCCACATCGCGCACGTTCATATCGACGATCTTTTCGACCTGCTCCAGCGTCAGGGTGCCAAAGATGATGATCTCGTCGATGCGATTGAGGAACTCCGGACGGAAGGTCTCGCGCATCGCCCGCTCGATCTTCTGGTGATCGATGATCGTCTGCTCGTCGTTGGCTTGGACGAAGCCGAGCGCGCCGCCTTTGCGCGCAAACTCGGTGCCCAGATTGCTCGTCATGATGATGATCGTGTTGCTGAAATCGACCGTTCGCCCCTGCCCGTCGGTCAGGCGGCCGTCCTCCAAGATCTGCAGCAGCGCATTCCAGACATCGGGATGGGCTTTCTCGACCTCATCGAACAGGATGACGCGGTAAGGCCGGCGTCGCACGGCTTCGGTGAGCTGGCCGCCCTCTTCATAGCCGACGTAGCCGGGCGGCGCGCCGAACAGGCGGCTGACCGTGGGCTGTTCGCGGTACTCGCTCATGTCGATGCGCAGCAGCGCGTCCTCGTCGTCGAACAAGAACTCTGCCAGCGCCTTGGCCAGCTCGGTCTTGCCGACGCCGCTGCTGCCGAGGAAGATGAAGGAGCCGATCGGGCGCCGCGGGTCTTTCAGCCCGCTGCGGGCACGGCGGATGGCATTGGCGATGGCGCTGACCGCGCCTTCCTGGCCGATCACGCGCTCGTGCAGCGCCTCTTCCATACGCAGCAGTTTCTCGCTTTCCGTCTCCAGGACTTGATTGACCGGGATACCCGTCCACTGCGCGACGACGGAGGCGATATCTTCCGCGCCGACAACTTCGTCGAGCCTGTTCTCCTGCTGCCAGATGAAACGCTGCTGTTCGAATTCCTGCTCCAACTGCAGCCGCCGCATCTTATATTCCGCCGCCCGTTCGTAATCGCGTGCTTGGCCGGCGGTATCTTCCTCGGCCCGCAGCCGTGCCAGCGTCTCTTTCATTTCCTTGAGGTGGGGAGGCATCGAGTAGAGGGCGACACGCAGCTTGGCCGCCGCTTCATCAAGCAGGTCGATGGCTTTGTCGGGCAGGCGGCGATCGGTGACATATCGGTCGGCCAGCCGTGCCGCCGCGATGATGGCCTCTTCGGAAATCCTGACTTTGTGATGCGCCTCGTAGCGGTCGCTCAGGCCGTACAGCATGTTGATCGTGTCTTCAACGCTCGGTTCTTCGACGTAGACTGGCGCAAAGCGCCGGTCGAGCGCGCTGTCCTTCTCGATGTACATGCGGTACTCGTCAAGCGTGGTCGCGCCGATGCACTGGAGTTCGCCGCGCGCCAGCGCCGGCTTCATCATGTTGCCTGCGTCGAGCGCGCCTTGCGCCGCGCCCGCGCCGACGACCTGGTGCAGCTCGTCGATGAACAGGATGATCTCGCCTTCCGAGCGCTGCACTTCTTCGATCGTCGCCTTCAGCCGCTCCTCGAATTCACCGCGGAAACGACTGCCCGCGAGCATCGCGCCCAGATCGAGGCTGATGACGCGCTTGCCCAGCAGGATCTCCGGCACGTCCGCTTCGACGATCTTCTGTGCCAGCCCCTCGACGATGGCGGTCTTGCCTACCCCCGCCTCGCCGATCAAGACCGGGTTGTTCTTGGTGCGCCGCGAAAGGATCTGGATCAAGCGCATGATCTCGGCATCGCGCCCGATCACGGGGTCGAGCTTGCCTTCGATCGCCATGCGTGTCAGGTCGCGGCTGTATTTTTCGAGCGTGCGATAGCGGCTCTCCGCCTGAGGATCGGTCACGCGCTGGCCGCCGCGAATATCCTTGATCGCGTCGTAGACTCGGTCGCGCGTGATGCCGTTCTCCGCCAGGATCTTGGCGACGGGGGTGTTGCGCTCGTTGATGATGGCCAGGAAGATGTGCTCGGTCGAGATGTACTCATCGCGCAGGCGGTTCGCTTCCTCGTTGGCGCTGTCGATGATGCGTTTCACGCGCGGCGTGATGAAGACCTGCCCCGCGCCGCCGCCGTAGATGGCCGCTTTCGGGCTGGCGCGCAGGATTTCGTCGAGGCGGGCGCGCATCGCGCCGACATCGACCGACAGTTTTTCGAGTATCTGCGGGATGACGCCGTCGGCCTGCTCTAACAGCGCGAGCAGGATGTGCTCAGTATCGACCTGGTTGTGGCCGTACCGCTGAAGGATCTCGTAGGCGCGCCCGGCGGCGTCTTGTGCGCGTTCGGTAAAACGTTCAAATCGCATCATGGCAGGTTTATCCCCTATGCCGCTGTGGGTTCTCTCTCACATCCGTCACGTCAGGTGCTCCGCTATTCCCATTGTAGCGTTTTTTTGAACGCTGTCTTGCAAGATTGGCCCTGCGCCAATTCAGCGCTTTCGCAAAGCCAGACTCGACCGCTCTACAGCCCTCACCCTAAACCTATCTCCCTCATGCAGGGGATATTGTGTCTGCCTTTTCCATGACGACCACCGCGAGAAGCGACGGTCGGGAGGACAGGCAGGGGGATGTGATGGCGAATTGGGCGACCCCGACTTTTCAAAGGCCGTGTCCGCGCATTGGGACGGCGTACAATAGACAGCCTGCCTGCCGGACTTTGAGTAGTGTAGAACAACGGTATAAAAAGTGCGTTGGATCGATGTGAGAGCGGCAGCAGAAAGCCGGATTCAGGTGCGATCGCCCTCGATCAAGCGCGGTGCCAGCAGCCAGACCAGCGCCCCGCGCGGCGGGCTGGCCGCGCCGATATCGACGCGGGCGACACCGCCTTTTTTCATGATGATCTCGCCACCGCCGATGATCTGCGAGATCACGGTGCTGAAGTCGGGTTCATGGCCGATGAACATGACTTCATCGGTGCTGCGCAGCCCGGCGATCAGCGCGCTGACCGCATCGAGGTCAAAGCCAGGTGCGAGCGCGCGGCGCACCGTCACCTTGACATCGAGGATTTGCGCCACGATGTCGGCGGTCTGGCGCGCGCGTGCCAGCGGGCTGCTGAACAGGCGGCGCGGCTTGACCCCCGCCGCTAGCATGACCCGCGCCGTCGCTTTGGTGCGGTTGATGCCCTCGCGCGTGAGCTGACGCAGTTGATCGGGGCGATCGACATCCGCTTCTTCAGCAATACCATGTCGAAAGAAATAGAGACGCATGATTTTCAATCCGTAAAGCCGTCGGGATGGGAGCGATGCCAGTTCCAAGCGGTCTCGATGATGCGTTCCAGATTATCGTAAGTGGGCCGCCAGCCCAGCTCCTGCTTGATGCGCGCGCTGTCCGCCACCAGCACTGGCAGATCGCCCGCGCGCCGTGCGCCGAATTCGACCGGGATGGGATGGCCGGTGATGCGTCGGGCCGTCTCGATCACCTCCATGACCGAGTAACCCGTGCCGCTGCCCAGATTGTAGACGCGGCTGCGTCCGTCAGAAAGCGACTGCAGCGCCAGAAGATGCGCCTCAGCCAGATCCATGACGTGGATGTAATCACGGATGCAGGTGCCATCGGGCGTCTCGTAATCGGTGCCGAAGACGGTGATCGCTTGACGCTGACCGAGCGCGACTTGCAGCACGAGCGGTATCAAATGAGTCTCCGGCCGGTGATCTTCGCCGATGTGCCCGTCTGGATGTGCGCCGCAGGCGTTGAAATAGCGCAGCGAGCAGTAGCGCAGGCCGTAGATGCGCTCCATCCACATGAGCGCGCGCTCGGCGTAATATTTGGTCTCCCCGTAGACGCTGCCGGGGATGAGCGTTTCGTCCTCGCGGATGGGGATGTGCTGCGGCTGGTCGTATAGGTTGGCGGTTGAGGAGAGCACGAAGCGGCTGACCCCGTGCTCGACCGCCGCTTCGAGCAGGTTGGTCATGGCAGCGATATTCTCGCGCAGGTACTTGAACGGGCGGCTCATGCTCTCGCCGACTTGGATGTGCGAGGCGAAGTGAAAGACGCCCTCGAAGGCATGGGAGGCGAACAGCGCCTGCGTTTGCTTCAAGTCGAGCAGGTCGCCCTCGATGAACACGGCGTCCCGGTGCACAGCTTGGCGGTGCCCGGCGCACAGGTTGTCATAAACGATGACTTCAAAACCGCGCTGAACGAGCAGATCGACGACGTGGCTGCCGATGTAGCCCGCTCCGCCGGTCACAAGAACACGCATGAGTACAGTCTCCTGCAAGAAAAAGCGCTCCGAACGTCGAGTCTACAACGATCACCTTGCACCTTCCTCAAGGCTGGTCGGACTCGGACTCAGGCGGCGGAGCGGCGGTCGGCTGTGTGTAATTGACCAGCGCCTTGAACGGGATGACCTGTGCATACGCCCCGCTGCGCTGGAAGACATCGGCCATGATGGCCATGATCTCCAAGTTGATCGCCTCGCGCTCGCGGGTGAATTCCGTCCAATCGGCGATCATGATGTAGCAGCGCACCAGCAGCTCAAGACCCGCTTCGCCGAAATTGGTGAAGTACACGACGATCGAGTTTGGATCGGTGCGCGGGCGCGATGCCAGCATCGCGCGGATCTCCGTCAGCAGCCGCTCAACTTCGGCTTTGGAGGTGTCGGGCGCGACGCGCAGGGTGAAATTGACCATGCGTTTGTTCAGCCGCGACCAATTCATGATCACCGAATTGGCGAGCCGGCTGTTGGGGACGCTCACCAAGGCCTGATCGAGCTGGCGCACGCGCGTCGAGCGCAGGCCGACGTGCTCGACGATGCCTTCGACATCGGGTGTCTTGATGTACTCACCGACGACGAACGGGCGGTCGCCGACAATGGTGCTGAATCCGAACAGGTTGGCGACCGTATCCTGCGCCGCCAGTGAAAACGCCAGCCCACCCAATCCCAAACCGGCGATCAACGCGCTGACATCATAGCCCCATTCCTGGATGATGATCACGACCCCGATCGCCAACAGGAGCAGCTGCAGGCCGACGCGGATGAAGGGGAGGAGGGCATCGTCGATGCGGATGCCGGTCACGCGGTAAAGCTGAATGCTGGTGACGCTGATCAGGCCGAGGACGCGGTAGAGCGTCAGCGCGACGGCGACGATGATGAGCGTCCGCGCCAGACGTGTCAAGAAGAGCTGTCCAGCCGCATCGAGTTGGAGGATGCCTTGGATGCCGATCAAGGCCGCCGCGATGAACACCAACTGCGCGGTATTGGCGATGACGATGCGCAGATCGTCGGCAAGCTGTGTGCTGCCGCTGCGCACGCTGATACGCCGCACCAGGCGCGTGAACAGCCAAACGATCAGCCAGCGCAGCAGCAGCAGCCCGGCGACGAGCGCAGCCAGCAGCAGCAGACGCGCTCCCACATCGCGCACATCGATGGTCGAGAAGTCGATCATGGTGACTGCACTTCCGCTTCGATGATCTTTCTGCCCTTCAAGTCTAGCGCGTGACGCCCAGATGGGCGATAGACTGACGCGCGCATCTGCTATAATGTGCGCTATGGCTGCAATACGACGCTGTACGCTCATGCTGGTCATGAACGCCGTTCTCCTGGGCGGTTTCCCTGTGCTGGCGCAGGTTGATGGTATTCCCGCGTCGGTCTATCAGATGACCAACGTGCGCAGCGCCCCGGCTGCCCAGGCGGAGGTCATCGGGCGGCTGTCGCCGGACGCCGCCATCCTCGTCACAGGGCGCGACAGCGAGACCAACACTTGGTTCTTCATCGTCGAGTCGGATGCGCTTCAAGGTTGGGTGCCCGGTTTCGTGCTCCTCTTGCAAGGCGATCCCGCCCTGCTGCCGATCATTGACCTATCGGTCGGTCGAGACGGCAGCGGTGCGGTGACGGCGCGAGCGCTCGGCCGGGTCAATGTGCGCACCGGGCCGGGCATCGATTACGAGGTGGTCGGGCAGCTCGATGTCGGGGAAGTCGCCATCGTCAAAGCGCGCAGCAGTGCCGGAAACGACTGGCTCTTGATCGAAAACAACGCCCTTCAAGGGTGGCTGGCCTACTTCACGGTCGATGTCGAAGGTGACCCGAACACGCTGCCGATCCGGGTGCTGGCCAGCAATGGCGATCTGCTGGCTCCGGCGGCGCTGGTGCGCGCGCGCTTCAATGTGCGCATCCATGAAACGCCGGCGCTCGAAGGCCGCCTGCTGACGATCGTGCCGTTCAACGCCCTCGTGACTCCTCTGGGGCGGTCGGTGGACAGCCGCTGGTTGTACCTGCGCTACGGCAGCGTCGCTGGGTGGGGGGTGGTGCGCCTGTTCGATATCGACGCCGATGGGCTGACTCGCCTGCCAGTCTACGCGCCCGAAGGGACGCCTTAGCGCCTATGTCCACCCTGGCAGAGCTGGCCGCGGCGCATCTGCATCTGACCCTGACGGCAGATCACGAAGCGGCGTTCGACCGCTACGCGGCAGAATTGGCCGAGTGGAATGCGCGCATGAACCTGACCGCGATCGAGGAGCCGGACGCGATCCGCGTGCGCCATTTTCTCGACTCGCTGACGGTGGCTGCGGCGCTCGAACTGACGCCGGGACTGCGCGTGATCGATGTCGGCAGCGGGGCGGGTTTCCCAGGGCTGCCGCTCCAGATCGTGCACCCGCATCTGCGCATGGTGCTGCTCGAGGCGACGGGCAAGAAGGTCGCCTTCCTTGAGCATGTGATCGGCGTCCTCGGCCTGGTCGGCGCGGCCGCCCTCAAGGGACGGGCGGAGGAGATCGGCCAGCTCGCCGATCATCGCCAGCAGTACGATCTGGCGCTGGCGCGGGCGGTGGCGCGGCTGCCGGTGCTGCTTGAGTATTTGCTGCCGCTCGTGCGCGTCGGCGGCCGCTGTGTCGCTATGAAAGGCCGCACTGCCCAGCAGGAACTAGACGACAGCGGGCGGGCGCTGACCCAGTTGGGCGGCCGTTTGAGCCGCGTCGAGACGTTTCGCCTGCCGGGCGTCGATGAAGATCATCATCTGATCATCATCGACAAGGTCGCCGCCACCTCGCTGCTCTACCCCCGCCGTCCGGGACTGCCCGCGCAGAAGCCGCTGTGACGTTCCGCTTCTTCCCACAGCCGCCCTACCACTTCGAGCTGACGGCGGACGCCTCGCGCTACTACAGCACGCTGCACCGCGTCGAGCATGGGGCGCTGCGCCGCACGCTGCGCCTGGACGATGGGGTGGCGCTCGTGTGCGCGACCTCGGCAGGCACCGTTGAACGGCCCATCATCGATGTCGAGCTGGAGGCGGTCAGCGGGCAGGTGAGGCTCGATCAGATCGAGGCACAGGCGCGGCGCTGGCTCGATATCGATGGCAGCGTAGAGTCGTTCTACGCGATGGCGCAGACCGATCCCGCGCTCGCCGAGACGGTGCGCAGGCTGCGCGGGCTGCGCCTGCTGCGGACGGACAGCGTGTTCGAGGCCGCCGCCGTCACGATGATCGAGCAGCAGATCGCGCTGCGCGCCGCCCAGCGCGCCGAGCGCTGGCTGATCGAGACCTACGGCGATGTCATCCGGCACCAGGGATGTTCATACCCGGTCTTTCCAACGGCGGCGCGGCTGGCGCGGCTGGACATCGAGGCGCTGACGCCGCTCAAGATCACGTTTGTGCGCGTTCGGCGGCTGCTGGCGCTGGCGCGGCGCGCCGCGGATGGCGATGCGTTCGAGTCGATCCGTTCTCTCGATGGCGAAAGCGCCTATCGCAGCTTGATCGCCCACGAGGGCATCGGGCACTGGACGGCGGCCTGGACGATGATCCGTGCTTTGGGGCACTATCGCTATGTTGGAAGCGGAGATGTGGCGCTGCGCGCCGCCGTCAACGCCTACTGGCAGGGCGCGCCGGGCAAAGCCAGCGCTGCGGAGACCGATGCGCTGTTCGCGCGCTTCGCCCCATATGACGGACTCGCCAGCGTCTACACGCTCA
>CAYTME010000032.1:21815-23831 GCA_964438415.1 uncultured Pleurocapsa sp.
TGGGGCATCGAGCGCTATCCCGGTCTTGGCCGCGCTGCCGATCAGGACGTGCGGCGCGGGCGATGAACGCGGCTGAGATGGGCGCGCGCAGCTTCGAGCGTATCGGCGAACGTGATATCCGCTTGGGCGGCGCGTTTATCCAGCCCTTTGAACGTTTCGTAGACCATCTTGATCAACTGGTTTGCGCCGACGATCACGATCGGCCCGGTGCCGCCCTCGCCGAGCGTAAGGAGCTGGCGCGCATTCTGCAGCGAGGTCGGGCTGAAAAAGTTGCCGCCGGGGATGGTCGCGCCGCCGCTCAGGTTGATGATGGCCGCGACTTCGTAATCGGCCTTGTCGGTGATCGCCTTGATCTGGTTGGCGACGCCGTACAAATCGTCCCATGTCCAGTTGTGCCCGAACTCCAGGCGGAGAATAGTTTCGACCTCATCGTCCCAGTTGATCTGAATGCTCATCGACCGCCGTCCTTTGCTGCGCATTGGTATCATGATAGGGTCGTGCGCTGCGGTCGTCAATGTCGCATCGGCGGGCGCGGCGCGCGGTCACATGCACTTCTCATCGATTCCAGCAGGCCATAAACCGATGCAAGACGACTTCCAGTACCTGACCCCGATGGAGATCTACGATGCTGCCGCCGAAGCCCTCGGCGAGACACCCGTCGCGCGCGACCCACATCTCGTGCGCGTGGCTGCCGCGCGCCCACTGCTGCGCGCTTTCGGCACCGAGGCTTACCCGACGCTGATGGACAAGGCGGCGGCGCTCCTGCACGCGCTGGCGGCGCATCACGTCTTTTGGGATGGCAACAAACGGGCGGCCACCCGGGCGACGATCCGCTTCTTGCACAAGAACGGTCTGCAGCCGACCTGGACTCATGATGAGATGGTCGCTTTTGTGCTCGCGATCGCGCAGAACCAGCTTGACCTACCGGCGATCGCCGATTGGCTGGCGGCGCACACCCAGCCGGTCACGCGCTACGTCACGATCGATGAGCTGGTCTACATCAACGAGCGGCTGGTCGGCGGCGCGGGCATCCACACGATCGTCGAGGGGATGCGCGCCGTGCGCGACATGAACCTGCTTGACGCGGCGGCTGCTCGGCCCGCCCAGAGCGTTTTCGGCCAGGATGCTTTCCCGACGCTGCCGCAGAAGGCGGCGGCGCTGCTCCATGCCATCGCCCGCAATCACCCGTTTGCTGATGGCAACAAACGCACGGCGACCGTCGGCGCGCTGTTCATGCTCGAAGTCAACGGGCGGCGCGCGGTCTGGCAGGGCGACCAGGCACTGACCTGGATCGTCGATCTGGCGGAGGGGCGGCGCGATCTCGAGGCCTTCGCCGCCTGGCTGCCGCTGGAGCGCGGCGTGCCGGTGCCGGTGCCTGATGCCGACCGCGACATCGCGCTCATCGATCGGCTCTTGAACGAGCATCGGGAGCTGCTGGCGGCGCTCGCGCTGCGCTAGGCTATTGAGCCGATCCTACCACCGTGATATTATAAACGACGAATGCAATCTTTGTTCATGCAGGCGAACAACGATGCCGGAATTCGAGCGGCGCGTCCAGATTCCCCCCGATGTCATGATGCGCGAGGTTGGCAGCGAGGCGGTCATCCTCAACTTGGAGACCGAGGTCTACTACGGTCTCGACGAGGTGGGGACGCGCATGTGGGTGCTGCTGACGAGCGAACCGAACATCCAGGTGGCTTATGACCGGCTGCTCGATGAGTACGAGGTCGATGGCGAGACGCTGCGCGTCGATCTGAACCGCCTGGTCGAGGAACTGGCCGCCCATGGCCTCATCACGCTCAACGGTGGCTAGACTGCGCCGTTTCGCCGGCCTGCCGGCGCGTGTGCGTGCTTTGCTTGTGCAGTCCGCCCTGCTCTTGATCTTGACCCGTATCTCGCTGCG
Organism: uncultured Pleurocapsa sp.; assembly: GCA_964438415.1. GTDB lineage: Bacteria > Chloroflexota > Anaerolineae > Aggregatilineales > Phototrophicaceae > Flexifilum. Next base: position 23,719 of record CAYTME010000032.1, read on the forward strand.
TTTGCGCGGCTTCAAAGCGACGCGCGCGCTGCTTGGCGCTGCTGAGCCGCCGGACGAAGGGTCGCCGGGTGAGGCGCGGCTCGTCGTCTCCTGGAACCAGTCGGAGGCGGACA
>CAYTME010000033.1:0-2545 GCA_964438415.1 uncultured Pleurocapsa sp.
GCACGATCCGCGCCAATGCCGAGCGCATGAATACGCTGGTGAGCGACCTCAACGACGTGACCAAGCTGCAGACGAACAATCTGCGTATCGAACCGTCGGCGGTGGATTTCGCAGCGCTGCTTGAGGAGACGCTGCGCCCGCAGCAAAAACAGTTCGACGATCGCTCGCAGCAGGTGGTGCGCGATGTTCCCGCCGGTCTGGGGCCGATCTACGCTGACCGCAACCGCATGATCCAGGTCTTGACCAATCTGCTCAGCAATGCGCACAAGTACAGTCCAGAGGGTGCGCGCATCACCATCTCCGCGCAGACGGCCAGCCCGGAACGCGACAGCCAGGGCGGCCTGACCGCGCCGATGCTGCATGTGCGCGTCCGTGATGAGGGCATCGGCATGAGCGAGGATGACCTGGCGCGTTTGTTCACGCCGTACTTCCGCAGCGAAAACCCCGCCGCGCGTGAGCAGCCGGGTACGGGGCTGGGGCTGACGATCACGCGCGGCATCATCGAGCGACATGGCGGTCGGGTGTGGGTCGAAAGCGCGCTCGGCTCCGGCACGACGTTTCATTTCAGCGTGCCGATGGTCGAGGAGAATGGGGAATAGGCCTTGGGGCCGGGGCGGAGTTTTGACGTCCCTAACGTCTGATGTCCAGATAGAGCGCCTCCCACTGCACGGCGATCGCATCCCAAGTGAACTGCTCGGTGGCCATCCGGCGCGCCGCTGTCCCCATCGCCTGGCGGCGGTCACGATCGGCGAGCAGACCGCGCAGCGCCAGCGTGAGCGGCTCGACCTCCGGCGGCACGATGACGCCCGCGCCCGCGCTCTCGGCGAGCGGAAAGTGACACCCCGGCGCGATCAGCAGCGGCAGCCCCGCCGCCATCGCTTCGAGCATGGCGATCGACAAGCCTTCGCCGGTCGCGGGCAGCGCAAATAGATCGGCTGCCGCGAGCGCGCCCAGCCTTGCCTCGCTGTCGAGAAAGCCCGTCAGCACGATGCGCGGGTCTTGGGCGGCCAGCGTTTGCAGCAGCGGCAGCATTCCTTCGTCTGGCCCGGCGATGACGAGGCGCGCGTCCGGCTGCGCCACCTGTTGGAACGCTCGCGCCAGTGCCTCGACCCCCTTGCGCGCGTGCAGCCGTCCCATGAACAGGCAGATGACTGCCTCGCCCAGCCCCCAACGCGCGCGAAAGGCTGCGCCATCTTGCGCCGTGAGAGATATCGGATCAACACCATTGGCGATCGTGGCTATGCGCGGCGTCAGCCCGGCGGCGCCCCAGAACGCCTCGGCCTCCGCGGTTTCCTGGTCGTGCAAGCCGACGACCGCCGTGATCTGCCGCATCAGGCGTGGGCTGAGCAGCCGATCCCAGGCGCGTTTGAGCGCGCTGCGCCCGGTCGTCGTGGCCAGCGTGCCGTGGGGTGAGAGGACGACCGGCACGCCGCGCCGCGCCGCCAGCGGCACGGCGATCAAGTTTTCAACTGTGCGAAACTCGTGCGTATGCAGCACATCGGCACTGGCCAGCTCGGCATCGGCCAGCCGAGCCAAACCCACCGGCGTGGAGAGGTTGACGCGCCGCAGCGGGTAGATCGCGTTCGGAGCGCGCAGCACGCGCACGCCGTCGATCGTCTCCGTCGCTGGGGCGAGACCGTGCTGCGCCAGCTCGTGCGCGTCGGTCGTCAGCACGGTCACGCGGTGGCCGCGTGCCGCCAGCGTCCGCGCCAGCCCCTCGACCGCGCGCACGACGCCGCCGAAAGCATAGGCGGGCGCGTAGTAGGGCGTCAGGTGGACGATGTGAGACACGCCGCCCTGCGCTGCCAAGCCTTAGTTCCCAATCCCTGTCTCCTCTGGATGCACCGTTGTGAACTCCAGGCCTTCACCATCCACGCGCACGTCGGCGACGATGTGATCGCCGTCGCGTACTTGACCCTCGAGGATGTAGAGCGCCAGTGGGTCCTGCAGCTCGCGCTGGATCGCCCGCTTGAGCGGACGCGCCCCGTAGACGGGGTCGTAGCCGCGTTCGGCCAGATAGAGACGTGCATCAGCGGTCAGTTCCAGCGTCAGCCGCCGCTGCGCCAGCAGCTTCTGGAAGCGCCGGAGCTGGATATCGACGATCTTGACGATATCATCCTGGCTGAGCTGCGTGAACAGGATGATATCGTCCAGCCGGTTGAGAAATTCCGGACGGAAATAGGCGTCGAGTTCGTGCATGACGGCATCGCGCAGCGCGCTGCGGTCGGCCTGCGGTCCCATGTTCTTGATCAGCAGGCTGCCCGCATTGCTCGTCATGATGATGACCGTGTTGCTGAAATCGACCGTGCGCCCCTGGCCGTCGGTCAAACGACCGTCGTCGAACACCTGCAGGAAGATATTGAAGACATCGACGTGTGCTTTCTCGATCTCATCGAGCAGGACGACCGCGTAGGGGCGGCGGCGGACGGCCTCGGTGAGCTGGCCGCCTTCTTCATAGCCGACATAGCCCGGCGGCGCGCCGATCAAGCGGGCGACTGTGTGGCGCTCGCTGAATTCGCTCATGTCGATGCGAACCATCGCGTTT
>CAYTME010000033.1:2621-3405 GCA_964438415.1 uncultured Pleurocapsa sp.
AGACACCGATCGGACGGTGCATCTCCTGCAGGCCGGCACGGCTGCGGCGCACCGCCCGCGCGACGGCGCGCACAGCGTCATCCTGGCCGATGACGCGCTCGTGCAGGCGGTCCTCCATCTTGAGCAGCTTCTCGACCTCACCCTCCAGCAAACGTGAGACGGGGATGCCCGTCCACTTGCTGACGACCTCCGCGATGCCGTCCGCGTCCACCTCTTCACGCAGCATCATCTCACCGCCAGCGCGCAGGCGGTTGACCTCCGCCTCGCGTTCGGCCAGCGTTTTTTCGAGTTCGGGCAGCGTGCCGTAGCGCAGGCGTGCCGCCTCTTCCAAGTTGGCGCGCCGCTCAGCCTGATCGAGCTGAATGCGCGCCTCGTCGATCTTGGCTTTCGCCGCGCGGATGCTGTCGATCAGCTCCTTCTCGGCCTGATAGCGCGCGGTGAGGGCTGTCAGCGTCTCGCGTAGATTGGCCAGCTCGCCTTCGAGCGCCTCCAGCCGCTCCTGCGAGGCGCGGTCGCGCTCGCGTTTGAGCGCCTCGCGCTCGATCTCGAGCTGCATGATCTGGCGCTCTACCCGGTCGAGCGACTGCGGCTTGCTGTCGATCTCCATCTTGAGCCGCGCAGCGGCCTCGTCGAGCAGGTCGATCGCTTTGTCGGGAAGCTGGCGGTCGGTGATGTAGCGTGCGCTGAGCGTCGCCGCAGCGATGACGGCGCTGTCTTGAATGCGCACGCCGTGATGCACTTCGTAGCGTTCTTTCAAGCCGCGCAGGATGCTGATCGTATCTTC
>CAYTME010000033.1:3502-19257 GCA_964438415.1 uncultured Pleurocapsa sp.
GATGGCGTGCAACTCGCCCCGCGCCAGCATCGGCTTGAGCATATTGCTGGCGTCGATCGCGCCCTCAGCCGCGCCAGCACCGACGATCGTATGCAGCTCGTCCAAGAATAAGATGATGCGCCCGTCGCTGTCCACCACCTCTTTGAGGACGGCTTTCAGGCGTTCCTCGAATTCACCGCGGAACTTTGACCCTGCGACCAGCGCGCCCATGTCGAGCGCGACGATCGTGCGGTCGCGCAAACCCTCCGGCACATCGCCGTTGACGATGCGCTGCGCCAGCCCCTCGACGATGGCGGTTTTGCCGACGCCGGCCTCGCCGATCAGCACCGGGTTGTTCTTGGTGCGGCGGCTGATGACCTGGATCACACGGCGCACCTCATCCTCACGCCCGATCACCGGGTCGAGCTTGCCCTGCCGCGCCAGTGCCGTCAGGTCGCGCCCATATTTTTCTAGCGCCTTGAACGTGCCCTCTGGGTCCTGCGAGGTGATCCGCTGGCCGCCGCGAATGGCCGTCAGCGCCTGAAGGATGGCATCGCGCGTGATGCCGTGCCGCTCCCACACGCTGCGCAGGCTCGAATCTTCGACCAGCCCAAGCAGGATGTGCTCGGTGCTCGTGTAGTCGTCTTTCATAGCGGCGGCTTCGCGCTCGGCGCGCGTCAGCGCTTCCGCACCCTGGCGGCTCAGGTTCGGGCGCATGTTGCTGCCGTAGCTGCGCGGACGGTCGTCGAGCATCTGCTGAAGATCGGCCAGCACCTGCGGCACGCGCGCGCCGATCTTGGCGATCGTCTCCGGCACGACGCCGTCTTTCTGCTGGACGAGCGCGACCATGATGTGCAGCGGATCGATCGCTGGATGCCCGCGTTCGGCGGCCAGTGACTGCGCTTTGAGGATCGCTTCCTGCGCCCGATTGGTGTACTTGTCGAAATCGAAGGCCATCGTGCCCCCCTATGATCGAGCCGCCAACGTGCGGCTGGCGGCCTGGTGTGCTGAATTCGACTCCGAGTCTATGCGCACGGCATAAGAAGTGCAGCAGAAGCACATTGGAGCGGCGTAGGAGCCAGCCTCAAGCGGGCGCGTCGGTGTGCAAGAACACCTTCTGCACCACGCGCAGCGCATCGTCGTAAGCGATGCCCTCCTGCCCGGCGTTGGTGCCATAACCGCCGTAGATAGCGTGCCCGGCGCTCAGCCAGAAACAATCGACATCGTGAAAGCCAGCCTCCGTCAACCACACGAGTTGATCGGGCAGCGGCGAGGGTTTGTCGAAATCGTCCGGAAACCGATAGTAGTTCCAGTGTTCAGCCTCGAACAGCGCATAGGCGGCGCTGCGGCGCGCATCTGCTGCCTCGCTTGCTGCCTGATCCCAAGTTGCGGCGAACAGCGACCGGCTCTGCGCGCGCTTGGGCAGCACCAAATCGGCGATCAGCAGTGCGCCCCTACCACTGGTGCGTTTGGCGATGGTGCGGAACAGCGCGCGCTTTTGCTCACCATCCAGATGATGCACACACAGCGAGGATACGACGACATCCGCACCATCCAAATGCGCGTACCAATCGCTGCGCTCCATCGTGAACGGCGCGGTGGTCAGGCGGTCGGCAAAGGCAGCACTGCGCCGCTGCGTCTCGCTGCGCATGGTCGGCTCGATATCGAGCGCTAAGACCGAGGCTTGAGTAAACGCACTCAGGATCGCCTGAGTCAAATATCCCTCGCCCGACGCCATCTCGACCAGTCGGAAGGGAGTCGTCGGCGCAAACGGAAGCAGAGTCAGCAGTGCAGTCACCTGCTCGACTCGGTGCGGCACAGCGATCTGCGCAAGCTGGCGGTAGACATCCGATTGTTCCTGTGTCCAACTCATGATCAAATTGACCTCCAGGTTTTTTCACAGAGCCGTCAGCAGATAGCGCGCGATCAGATGCGCGCTGTGCAGCAGCGCATCGGTGTGCGTGCGCTCGTAGCTGTGCGAACCGCTGACGCCCGGCCCGATCAAGGCCACGCGCGCCGTGCCGCCCGCCCGCCAGTAGGCCGTGCCATCCGATGAGTAGTAGGTGTAGATGTCCATGCGGTAAGGGATGTCGTGCGCGCTGGCGATCTGCCGCAGCCTGCTTGTCATGCCGTCGTGATATGGGCCGCTGCCGTCTTTTGCGCAGATCGTGCAGTTGAATTCGTCCGAGTTCTGCCCTTCGCCGATGGCGGCCATGTCGACGCATAGGTATTCGTCGAGGTTGAACGGCCAATCGGACGCGCCGCCGTGCCCGACCTCCTCGTAATTCGAGATGATGACGGTTGTGTCGTTGGCCGGGCGCAGACCCGCCGCCGATAGGGCCGCCAGCGCCGCATAGATGCAGGCGACGCCCGCTTTGTTGTCGAGGAAGCGTGAGCGAATGAACCCCGTTTCGGTGACTTCGACGCGCGGATCGACGAAGATGAAATCGCCGACTTCGATGCCGAGCGCGCGTGTTTCGGCGGCGTTGGTCGTGCGCGCGTCGAGGCGCACCTCCATCGTCGACTCGTCGCGCGGGCTGGTCGCTGCATTCGGGTTGACATGCGACGATGGGTTGACGAGCATGACCGTCCCGCGGATGCGGCGGTCGTCGAATGTGCGCACGGTGACGTTTTCATTTTCCAAGCCGCTCATGATCGGGCTGCCCAAGCGCGTGACCTTGAGCCGACCATCCGCTTTGATCTCTTTGACCATCAGGCCGAGCGTGTCGGCGTGCGCGGTCACACCGACCTGCGCGCGCGTCTCGCCCGGCCAGAACAGCCGCAGCGCCCCTTTGCGCGTCAAGCCGATCTCGCTGTCGGGCAGCGCCAGCGCCGCGAACGCCTGCCAGCACAGGTTGATGCCTTCGACCGTGTACCCAGTCGGGCTGGGTGTGTTGAGCAGGCGGGTCAGAAAATCGACCGCTGCCGGGATATCGAACGTTAGATCGTTCATCCTGTGTTGGCTCCTGATGGGCGCATGTTCCCCCAAATTGTAATCGCTTGCTGGCAGGCGTGCACATTCGGCCGCGCTGGCGGCCTGCTGCCTCCTGGCCAGACGCTTAACAAGCACTCGCTTTTACGTTATCATCACCGGCGCTAATCGCCCTCTTGTGCCGGAGTCGTTCCGCTATGCAAAGTAGAAATCGTCGGATCAGCCTCATCCTGGGTGGCTTCATGGCCTTTGTGCTGATCGCTGGCGCGATCCTGCCGCTGTTCGACCGCGGCACAAACAACGCGCCCGCCGTCGAGCCAACCACCCGTCCCACCTCGACTTTCCCGCCGCCAGTGACCGATTTCAGCGGCATTTCGTTCGAAAACGTCTACCTCCACCCGACTGGCTTGTACACGATCGCGCAGCCGACCGGCTGGGCCGTTCTCAGCCCGTCGACGCAGACCAGCGTTGCGCAGGTCGGCATGAACAACAGCGCCAATCTCTCGGTCATCGACGCCTACATCCAGAAGCCGCAGACGCCCGTGACCGGTGCGGAAGACATCAGCGCCCTGCTGACGCGCGACGTGCTCGCCTCGACTTGGACGCGCTACAACAACTGGCAGGAGACCAACCGCACCATTCAGGATGACCGGCTGATCATCGACTTCGCGATCGATTTCCAGCGCCAGCAGTACGCCGCTCGCCAGCTCTCATGGACGGATGGCGAATACATCTACTCGGTACGCGTGGTCGTACCCGCCAACGGCATCGAGCTGCTGCGCTTCCTGCTCGACAATTTACCCGGAACGATGCGTGTGCTGCCGGAGATGGCCAAAGCACCGTTCGACTGGCAGGCGTATTACGACCCGATCGGCCATCACATCGTCCGCTACCCCCTCGGCTGGACGCAGCAGGCCAGCGTGCCAGGCCGCACGGCCAGCATCGTCGGTCCGTGGTCGGAGGCGATGCGCGTCGAGCTGAGCAGCAGTGACGCGACGCTCGATGAGGCCGCCGCCGCTGCCTTCGTAGAGCAGACCGACGCCAACGCCGAGATCATGAGCATCGTCCCCGTCACGCGCGGCCAGGCGAGCGGCTACGCGGTCGCTTACGCCACCACCAGCGTCGATGGCGAGCCGTTCAGCGGTTTGGCGGTCGTCCTGCAAAGCGGCGGCACTCTGCGCCATACGGCCAATTTGCGTTTCCCCGGCCAACGAGTCGATTTGAACGCGGTCGAGACGACCGTCGAGACGCCAGCGGACGTCACGCCGACGCCGACCGAGCCGGCGGTCGCCGCCCCGGTGCGCGATCCACAGACGGCTATCCGCTCCTACGCGATCATGATGGAAACGTTCAGCGTGATCGCGGCGCTGCCGATCGCGCCGGAGAACCTGCCGCCGACGCCGACTCCGCTGCCGACCCTGACCCCGAGTCTGACACCGACCGTCACCAACACGCCGGAGCCGACAGCAACCTCGACGCCGACGAATACGCCTGTGCCGCCGACGGCAACCTCGACGCCGACGAATACGCCTGTGCCGCCGACGGCGACCTCGATGCCGACGAATACGCCTGTGCCACCGACGGCGACCTCGAGGCCGACGAATACGCCTGTGCCGCCGACCGCCACACCGCGCCCGTAATGAGTGAGGCAGCCACCCCATGAATCAACGTCTTGAACATCATCCCAGCCCGACGACGCGCGCGCTCGGTGCGCTGGGACTGCCTGCGCCCATTCGTGAACTGGCGGCGCAGACGTGGGACGCCGTCATCATCGGAGCCGGGCATAACGGCCTGGCCTGTGCGTTCTACTTGGCGCGCGCGGGCAGGCGCGTGCTGGTGCTGGAGGCGCGCGAGCGCGTCGGCGGCGCGTGCACGCTTGAGGAGCCGTTCCCTGGCTACCACGTCTCGCCGTGCGCTTATCTGGCTGGCTTGCTGCACCGCGTCGTCATCGACGAGATGGAGCTGCCCCGGCGCGGCTTTCGCTGGCATCCCGCTGTCGGCGGCTATTTTGTGCCGTTCGAAGATGGCAGCAGCATCCTTCTGTGGGAGGATGATGACCAGCGCGAGGCCGAGCTGCGCCGCTTCGCGCCCGCCGATGTCGAGGGTCACCGGGCGCTCAATGCACTGATCGACCGCACGGTTGAGGCGCTGCGCCCCGGCGACGAGCGCGATCTGTGGTTGGGGCGGCCGCCGACGCGCGAGCAGATCGAGGAGCGGCTCGGCGGCGACCCGGAGGCGATCGCGCTGCTGTTCGAGCTGTCGATGGCTGAGCTGGTCGAACGCTATCTCCAGGATGAGCGCCTGCAGATCGCGCTGCTCGGGCAGGGCATCATCGGCACCAATGCTAGCCCGTTCGATGCGGGCACGGCGTCGATCTACTTCCACCATTCATGTGGCCGCATCGACCCCGAACGGCCGGGTTTGTGGGGCTTCGTCGAGGGCGGCATGGGCATGGTCTCGTTCCTGATGTGCGATGCCGCGCGCGAGGCTGGGGCGATCGTCGCCACCGGCGTGCCCGTCGCGCAGATCGTACCCGGCGAGGGCGTCGTGTTGGAAGGCGGCGAACGTATCCGTGCGCGCATCGTCGTCTCGAATGCCGATCCGCGCGTGACGCTGCGGCTGCTCGGCTCGGCTGCCGATGCCGGCTGGCGCGCGCAGGTCGAAAGCGTGCCGATCGAAGGCTGCACGGTCAAGGTCAATCTAGCCCTGCGCGAGCCGCCCAACTTCCGTGCGCGTCCCGGTCTCGATGAGCCGCACCACCGTGCGCAGATCAACACCCCGCTGACCAAAGCGCAGTGGAAAGCCGGTTTTGAGGCGGCGCGGCGCGGCGAGCTGCCCGATCTGATGTGGACGGAGGACTATCTGCAGACGGCCTTCGACCGCAGCATCGCCCCTGAAGGCCGCCATGTCCTGAGCGTCTTCTCGCAGTACGTGCCCTATCGCTTCGCCGAGGGCGATTGGGACTCGCGGCGCGAGGAGGTCGGCCAGCGAGTCGTCGCGTCGATCGGGCGCTTCTGCAGCAACTTACCGGATGCGATCGAGGCGATGGAAGTGCTCGGCCCGCCGGATATCGAGCAGCGCGTCGGGCTGACGGGCGGTCACATCTTCCAGGGGGAATGTCTGCCCGATCACATGTGGGCGAACCGGCTGACGGCAGAGACGCCGATGGAGGGCGTCTACTTGTGCGGCGCGGCGACCTACCCCGGCGGCAGCGTGATCGGCGTCAACGGGCGCAATGCGGCGCTGACGATCCTCGGCCAGCTGTGACCCGCCTCGACGCTGCGCAGTTTTGAGCGTGCATCCGCATCTATCCCTATAATGAGTGAGAGCGGACGGCTGTCATTTGGCCGCACGTCCGCTTCGGATTGGTGGCTGGACGGGAGGACGAGCGATGACCACGCAGGTGATCATGCCGCAGTTGGGCGAAAGCGTCGTCGAGGGCACGGTGAGCCGCTGGCTGAAGCGCGTCGGCGAGCGCGTGGAGGCGTTCGAGCCGCTGCTCGAAGTCAGCACCGACAAAGTCGAGACCGAGATCCCGTCACCGGGCAGCGGCGTCCTGCTGGCCATCTATGTCGAGGCCGGCCAGACGGTCGCCAAAGGCACGCTGCTAGCTGTCATCGGCGATGAGGCCGGCCAGCCGGCAGATTCGATCGCTGCTGCCGCCGCCGCGCCCGCCCACGAGCAGACTGGTTGGCACGTGACGCCGGTCGTCGCGCGCATGGCGGCAGAGCACCGCCTCGATCTCGCCCAGATCGCGGGCAGCGGGCGCGGCGGCCGTGTGACCAAGAAGGACATCGAGGCTTACTTGGCCGCGCAGGGCGGCCAGTCCGCGCCGGCACCCTGGGAGACGCCGGGCAGCGGCGATCTGTTCAAGCCGACCGACATGCCGCCGCAGGCCGCTGCCGCGCCTTCACCGCCTCCCGCTTCCCGCCCAGCCGATGGTGAACTGATCGCGCTGTCGCCGATGCGCCGGGCGATCGCCGAGCACATGGTGCACAGCAAGCTGCACAGCGCGCCGCATGTGACGACCGTCTTTGAAGTCGATCTATCGGCGGTGTTGGCGCATCGCGAGGTCAACAAGGCCGCCTTCGACGAGCGCGGCGCGCACCTGACGCTGACGTCCTATTTCGCTGCCGCCGCCGTCGCCGCTTTGCGTACGCAGCCCTATCTCAACGCTGAATGGCGCGGCGATGGCATCTTCCTGCACAGACGCATCCATCTCGGCATCGCCGTCGCGCTCGACGAGGGGCTGATCGTGCCGGTCATCCGCGATGCGCAGGAAATGAACCTGCTCGGGCTGGCGCGCGCGATCAACGATCTGGCAGCGCGGGCGCGCGGTCGGCAGCTCGCAGCGGATGCGACGCGCGGCGGCACCTTCACGATCACCAACCACGGCGTCAGCGGCAGCTTGTTCGCCACCCCGATCATCAATCAGCCGCAGGTGGCGATTTTGGGCGTCGGTGCGTTAGAACAGCGTGTCAAGGTGATCGACGGCATGATCGCCGTGCGCCCATGCGCATACATCTCGCTCACGTTCGATCATCGTGTCGCTGACGGGGCGACCGGTGACGCTTTCATGGCGGCGCTCAAACAAACTCTGGAAGGCTGGCGCGGCTGACCGCCAGATCGGCCAGCAGCCGTTCGAGCGCCTCAGCGCGCACGTCGTAGGTGTGATGGGCATAGACGTGCGCCTGCCCGGCTGCAGCGATGCGCGCGCGAGCGTCGTTATCGGCCAGGTAGCGCGCCACCTGCGTCCGCAGGTCGGCCTCATCGGTGTAGATGGCGATGTTCTCGCCGGGCGTGAACCACTGACGCACACCGGGCAGGTCGTCCGTGATCTGGAAGACGCCCGCCGCCGCCACCTCGAACAAGCGGATATTGCCGCCCCAAAAGACGAAATCGCCGTGTGTGTTGAAGCAGATACGCGCGGCGGACAGGATGCGCTGCGTTTGTTCGCCCAGCGCCCGGCCGCGCACGAACGGGCGCAGCGATGGCGGCACGTCGTGGACGCTCCAGATGCCTAAGTCGAAATCGCGCAGGGCTTCGAGCGCCCGCACGCGGCGGCTGTAGAGATGATCTGGCACCAGCGTGCCGACGAAGGCGACATCACAGGCGATCTGTTCGCGTTCGGCCTCGTCGAGCGGGTAGGGCTTGTGGAAATCAGGGTCGCAGGCGACGACCGGCATATTGACCATGCGCGGCGCGCCCAGCTCGCGCCACTGAATGCCGTGGTAGTAATCGCTGGCGATGACCAGATCGTAGAGCCGCGCGGCCGCCCGGTCGATCGGCTGGCTGAAGACGATCGGTGACGTGCCGCAGAAGTAGACCATCTTCGCGCCTGTCTCACGTTTGATCTGCGCCAGCGTCTGTGGGTAGATAACGGTGTTATCGCCCACCATCCACAGCAGATCGGGGCGAAAGGCGCGCGCCTGCGCCAGCAACCGGGCATTGCGGAGACGCAGATCGGGGTTGATGCCCGGCGGAATGCGGTTGAGCGCCGCTTCGATCAGCTTGCGCGGTGTGATCCCCTGGCGGTGGCGGGTCGTCGTCCGCTCGCCGATGCCGAGGACGGGCACGTTGCGGTAGAAGGCGCTGAGGACGTGGCCCCGCCGCCGCAGCGCCTTCTCCCAGAAGTGCTGCGACATGCTGGGCGGAAAGAGCGGTTCCTCACCGGGCGCAGCCGCCGCGCGCGCCGCCTGGAGCTGTTCTGGGTGGTGAATCGATGCCGCGAATAGGATGCGCACGGCTGGTCATTCACTTTCGTCGGGATCGCCGGCACGGCTCTCCGCCGCTTGACGCAGCGCTAGCAGCGCAGCTTTCAGCGGATGTTCGACTGCGCTGGTTGGCTCCTCCAGCACGAGCTGCTGGTAGGTGTCCAAGAAACGGATGCGCAGGCGGTGAAACAGATGTAGAAAATGGCGTAAAAACGCTATGCAGTCAAGGATAACGACTTCGATACCTCCGCTGCGGTTGTAGATGCTTGAAGCGTAACCAGCTACCGAGTCCTCGATTGGAGCCGTAGTGATAAAAATGTAATTGTCGATCCGATAAGCGGCCGCGCTAATTTTTGACAGCGCCAGATCAATATCACTGATTGTGACCGCACGGGTTTTCATTTCGTAGACGGTTACGACTCGGTCATCATTGATCAAGCTGATTGCCAGGTCGCCGAATGATCCAGTCTGTTTGTCGGCGGCATTGTGTGCAGTCAGTGGAAGCGATCGCTCGCCGAGGTAGCTCTCCACAGTTCGATAGGCTGCAGCCACGACCAACACAGGTAGCCTGCTGGAATGGGAGACTTCCAAATGCTGCTGCACAAGGTGGAGGATGGTCTCGGAAGACAGCGAAGTTGATGTGTCAACTTGTTTGAGACCAGCTAGAAGGCTTTCGATCTGAACACGCTGCTCGTTGCGCATTCGGATTAGCACGCGGATCGCATCCGTGAGCACATCAAAAGCTGATACTCTCCCCTGCTCGATCGCGTCGATGATCTGTAAAGTCATTCGATATAGTTGTTCGGGGCGACCCACCATGACAACATCGGGAGTTAGGATGGCATTTCGGTTGCGGAAAGCTGGTGTCAAGAATGCTGTTGTAGGATTGCAGGGTAGGTCATGTGTTTGGATGAAAGCCGTAATGTAGGTTTCATCGTAGGCTCGACCAGAGTAGGCGTCAGGATCGCCGATCTCAGTGTAAGGCTTTCGAATGTCGATCTCTGGCTGGATTGCTTTCGCAAGCGTCGTCGCCAGTAGGAAACGTGCACATGCTCGGTTTCGCAGGTTGCGGCAAACCGCTTCGATTTGGTCACGCAAGGGCGGATCGAGGACAGTAGTCTGTTCAGGCTGGGACTCTGCTCGTTTGTAAGCTATTTCAAGAAGGTCATTTGCTGATCGCTGCATAGTGCCACGGCTGGATCATAGTTCGTCCACAACGCTTCAGTGCGAGGCTGTTTGATCGAGTGCGCGCGCTTGCTCGGTGCAAGGGTACAGTACCAATCGCGGTAGAGATCGTCCATCAAAGCACATGGATAACCGGAGATAGCGACCTTGCCCTGCACCTTTTGCAGCACCCGAGCTAGTGCCCGATGATCGGTATCGGTCATCTCGAAACTATATGCTTTGTTATCCCCACGTGCCTCGTGCGGATAAGGGGGATCGCAGTAGAACAGCGTTTCCGGGCTGTCGTAACGGAGAATAACCTCAATGGCTGGCGCGTGTTCGATCTGCACGCGCAGCAGTCGCTGTGCGATCTCCGACAAGCCTTCGACGCTGCCAAGCCAACGAGAGACTGCACCTGCCATGCCTGCGCGACTCGTAAGCAAACAGTGTGCCCATCGCCCGCTGCTGGCAGTTTGGGCAAGACCGGTTCTTACCTGTCGCGCGCGTACGAAAAAGCGGCGAGCGCGTTCGAGATCGGATAGTGGTGTGCTCGCCTGTCCGATGGCTAGTTCGAACTCCTCGCGGGAGAATGGCGTTAACCCAATTGCCTCCAGCAGCTCATCTTTATGGGATCGAAGTACGCGAAAAAAATTGACGATTTCGCCGTCGATGTCGTTGTACGTTTCGACGGGTGCTGGGCTGCGATTAAGCAGGACAGCTGCCGAACCTCCGAAAGGTTCGCAGTAGTGAGTCGAGGTGGGCAGCAGCGGCAGCAGCCAGTCTAGGTGGCTGAACTTCCCGCCATACCAGCCGAATGCGATCTGCTTGCTCGTCACCACTCACCTCATTTAACCAATTCTCACCCGGATCGCACAACACAACTATAACATGGCCAAGTACATGCTGCGCAGTCGTACAGCGTAGAAGCTAGTCACCTGTGGGCGGTGGCGGTGTGAGCTGCAGGAAAGAGGAAAAAAGTTTTAACAGACCACATACGTCACACGTATGGCTTCAAGAGACCTCCACGCTGTGCGTGGGTTGATTATCATCCGCTGCCCTAGTGATGATTCCTTCTCAACCCGTCTGCGCCGGTTCCGGCTGCAAGCCGACGATGCGCGCACAGCGCGGATCGCTGGCGACGAAGCGGCGGATCTCGTCCAGCGCGCCCGCGTAGGCGCGCAGCAGCGCAGCATCATCGCCTTTGTAGCGGCGCAGCACCTGGGTCGCGCAGGCGGCGCAGCCGTGCATGGCGCGGTAGCTGTCCGTCTCGCAGCTCGCGCAGCCGTTGAGCCGCACCATCATCCACAAAAAGGCCAGGCTTTCCTCATGCAGTTCGGGCAGGGTCAGCACTCGCTCGACGAGCGACTGCCATTCTGGCCCACGAAGCGAACGCAGCGCCGCGACGGCGCGCCGGGGGAAGAAGAGGTCGTTTTCGATGTACATATCTCAACCGCTGTACGGCAACAAGCACACGGTCAAAGGTTGGAATCAGTATATGCCGAAATTTTCATACTTTTACGTAATTCTTTTTCGTGAATGAGATACAAGTACTAATGTCCTACTCACTTGGGTCAAGCCATGAGCCGCCAGCAGTCCGACCGCTGGGTAGACAGGCAGGTAGTAGCGCTGCCATTCAACCGGCGAAGCGAGTGCGGTCAGCACCGCCGCCCCCGCCCACAGCCCGACACTCAGCCGCGCGCCTGTGTTCTGATCATCCCCGCGCAGCAGGCGCAGCACGCCGATGATCGCCAGCAGGCCGATCAGCGCAGCGCCGGGCCAGCCGCCGCCGAGCGGCAGTCCGCGCCAAACCGACGCCTCATAGCGCGCGATCTGCTCTGTGATAGTCGGGATTGCGCCCCAAGACTCGACCTCGAAATACTGCGGCTGCGCGATCAAGACCTGCCGCAGCCAGCCTGCCAGCCGGTCGTCCAAGCTGGCATAGCCGCCGAACGCCCGCGTCTGGCCGTCGAGGAGCGCCGTGCGCCAATCGAGGATCTGGCCGAACAAGGCGGGGATGTCCGCACCCCACCAGGCGGGATTGAGCAGGTAGAAGACGCCGAGCGCTAGGAGAACTGCGCCAGCCACCGGCAGCAGTCCAGTCAGCCTGCGCCGCTCGCGCCAGGATGACCAGACAACAGCGAGGACGCAGGCTGCCAGCGCCGCGCCGGCGATGACGACGCCCGTATGCTTGCTGGCGATGGTCAGCCCGGCGGCAGCGCCGAGCAGAAGCGAGGCACCGATCGCGCGTCTGCCGCGCCGCCAGACCGCGATCCAGCCCGCGGCGGCCAAGATCGTCAGCAGGCTGAAGCAGGTCAGCGCTGCCTCCATCATCGCGCGCCGGCCGTTGAGCAGCAGCGGCGGGCAGAGCGCCAGGTAAAGCGCCGCGAAATACGCTGTACCGCGCCCGCCCAACCGCCAGCCGAGCGCGAACATCGCCCAGACCGAGGCGGCCATCAGGAGCGCCTGCGGCAGCCGCGCCGTGTGGAGGAGGTCGTCGGACGGGAGGTGGTTGGCGGCGAGGTTGTACTCCCAATCGCCACCCCAATCCCAATCGGTGTTGAGATCGTCGATGGTATAGCCCGCGCTGTGCCAGGCCAGCCCGATCAACATCTTGCTGACTGTGCCGTTGATCAGGCGAAGCTGCGTTTCGTTGGTGAGTAGGGCGTCAGGATCGTAGCGGATGCGATCGAGATCGCCATCGATGAACTGGTAGGCGTAGTCGCGGCTCATGAAGATGATCGTCGACTCGTCGGCGTGGAACGGCGCGAGATCTGAGCCGGCCAGGACGTAGATCGACAGCGCCAGCAGAAAGGCGAGATCGATGACGCGCCAGATCTGCCCCGGCAGTGTGAGCGAACGCGTCCTCATGACCGGACACCCATGCTAACCAAATTGAACTCCAGTAGGCGCAGCAGGCTGAAGCGAGAACGCTTAACCCGACGTTGAAGCGGATTTATTGCAGCGGTACAGCCTTTTAATCCAAGTGGGCTACCGTTCCAAAGACAGGTGACTGCTGGCATCTCGCGATCGTTCACCATCTGTAAGGGAGACAAGCGTATGCGTTGGTCTGCACTGCTTTTCATCATCGCGCTGCTGACGTTCGGCACTGCCTCTGCCCAGGACGGGCTGGCTCCGCTGCCGAGCGACCAGGAGGTGACGATCACCTTCTATAGTTACAACTTGGCCTCGGCGGGCATCGGCGCGGCTGGCACGGAACAGTTGATCGCCGAATTCGAGGCACTGCATCCGAACATCGATGTCGAGGGTGTCGGCATCCCCTTCCAGGAGATCATCGCACAGACGCAGGCCGACATCGTCGCGGGCAATCCGCCCGATGTGGCGCAGCTCATTTTCAACGATATGGATTTCATCGTCAACAATCTGAACGCGACCCCGCTGGAACAGATCGTTCCGGCGGAGGAGTGGGCCGGGCATATCGAGGGTTTCCACCCGCGCGGTCTGGCGCTTGGCCAGATCAACGGCCAGACCTACGGCATGGCGTTCACTTTCAGCACGCCGGTCTTGTTCTACAATGCCAGCCTGTTCGAAGAGGCCGGTCTCGACCCGGACAACCCGCCGCAGACATGGGATGAAGTCGAGGCCGCTGCGCTCCAGATCGTCGCCAATACCGGCAAAGCGGGCATCTCGGTCTACTCGCCGAGCTGGTTGGCGCAGGCGCTGGTGATGAGCAACGGTGGTCGCATCCTGTCCGAAGACCGCACGACCTTGATGTTCAGCGAACCGGCAGCGGTCGAGGCGATGGCTCGCTTCCAAGCGATGGTGCAGAGCGGCGCGCACATTCCCGAGGGCGTCGAACCCTTCCAGACTTTCACCAGCGGAAACATGGGTATGTGGCTGATCACCAGCGCCGTCCAGAACGCGCTGATCGGCGCGTCGCGTCAGGTCGGCTGGGAACTGCGTGCCGCTCAGATGCCGGCCTTTGGGGACAAGCCGACGGTGCCGGTCAATTCCGGCAGTGCGCTGTTCATCCTCGCCCAGGATCCGGCTCGGCAGCGCGCCGCTTGGGATTTCATCAAGTTCGTCACTAGCGAGCGCGGCTATACGATCATCACCAGCCAGATCGGCTACCTGCCGCTGCGCCCGGCGATCGTGGAGGATCCGCAGTATCTTGCCGACTGGGTGGCGGAAAATCCGCTGATTGCGCCCAATCTCGCCCAGCTCGACCGGCTGACGCCCTGGGCGGCCATCCCTGGCCCCAACTACCGCCAGATCGAGCAGATCATCGAGGCGGCGCAGCGCGAGGTCATCTTCGGCGATGGTGACGCGGCGGCGATCTTGATGGAAGCTCAGATGCGCGCCCAGATGTTGATGCCGCAGTGAGCAGTACAGCTTTTCTCGCCGGGGGTGCGCCGTTCACCCCCGGCACGCTCGTCCAACCTTGACACACGAGGTCTCGACCCGATGGCACAAGGACTGCGGCTGGAAGCCGTCGAGAAAGCGCGCGCGTACATGCCCGTGAGCGGCCGTCCCTTCTGGAGCCGGCTGGAGCCGTGGCTGTACCTGCTGCCCGCCATCTTGACGATCGCGCTGTGGGTTTACAAACCGCTGGTGGAGATCGTCGATCTCAGCTTCACGCAGTGGAACCTGCTGCCGACATCACCGCGGACGCCGGTCGGCTGGCAAAACTATCAACAGGTCTTTGCCCTGCCTGATCTCATGCGCGCGGTGCGCAACACGCTGCTTTACACCGCGCTGCTCATCCCATTCTCGATCGTCATCCCGATCGTCATCGCGATCTTCACCTACAACATTCGCGGGCGGCTGGGCACCGTCTACAAGGCGATCGTCTTCACGCCGGTTATCATCGCGCCAGTGGTCGTTTCTGTGCTCTGGCGCTGGATCTTGCATCCGTACAACGGCATCCTCAATTTGCAGATTCAGGACTGGTTCGGCGCGGCGCCGATCAATTTCATCGGCGAGCCGTCCCTGGCCCTGCCGACGATCGCCTTCATCACCGGTTGGGGGCTGCTCGGCTTCAGCACGCTGATCTTCGCGGCCGCGCTGACCAATATCAACCGCGATTACTTGGAAGCGGCGGCTATCGACGGCGCAGCGGTGCGCCAAGTCGTGCGTTTCATCATGCTGCCGCTGCTTTCGCCGACGGTGCTGTTCATGACGCTGCTGACGGTGTTGTTCGCCGCCCAATGGACATTCACGCACATCAGCGTGCTGACACGCGGCGGCCCGCGCGGCGCGACGACCAATATCTATTACCTGCTGTACGATTACGGCTTCACGTCGCTCAACGTCGGCTGGAGTTCGGCATCGGCGGTCATCATGTTCATCGGCTTTGCCGTGATCGCCATCCTCTTTTTGTGGCTTCAGCAGCGCTTTTCGTTCTACGACTCGTAGGTAGCCGATGGTTGGTGTGAAGCGCAAACTCGACTTCGGGACGCGGTTCGGGCATTTCCTGCTTCTGCTGGTGTGCCTGCTGGTGGCTTTTCCGCTCTACTGGATGGTGGTCACGTCGCTGCGTCCACCCGGCGATCTGTACTCAACAGCGCTGGTGCCCTCCAGCATCACCTTCGAGCATTACGCTTATGTGCTGGAAAGGCTGCCGGTCGCCCGGCTGTTCGGCAATACGCTGGCGATGGCCGGGGGGCGCACGCTGGCGCAGCTCTTGACGGCGCTGCTGGCGGCTTATGCATTCGCGCGCTGGCCGTTTCCCGGCAGTCGGGCGCTGTTCGCGCTGTTCACTTTCACATGGCTGGTGCCGCAGCAGGTGACGATGCTGCCCAATTACGTGCTGGTCTCGCGGCTGGGCTGGCTCAACACGCTCAGCGGGCTGATCGTCCCCAATATCGTGTCGACGTTCGCCATCTTCCTGCTCTTCCAGCAGATCAAAGGCTTCCCGCGCGATCTGATCGACGCGGCGCTGGTCGATGGCGGCAGCAGTTGGGCGATCTTGTGGCAGGTGATCGTACCGAACGTACGCGCGGCGCTGG
>CAYTME010000033.1:19277-23144 GCA_964438415.1 uncultured Pleurocapsa sp.
CATCAACGGCTGGAACGATTACTTCTGGCCGCTGCTGGTCACCAACCGTATCGAGCATTCGGTCGTCCAGCTCGGTTTGCAGATGTTCTTCACGCAAGAGGGCGACCTGTGGGGTCCGTTGATGGCGGCCGCCACGCTCGCCGCGCTGCCGATCTTTCTTGTCTACCTGGTGCTCCAGCGCCAGGTGATCGACTCGTTCGTCAAATCGGGGCTTCGTTAAAATCATGACTGATACGACACATTCACGCTGGCTGCCGCTCGAAGGTGCCTACAACGTTCGCGATTTGGGCGGTTACGCCGCCGGCAGCGGCCAGACCCGTTGGCGATCGCTCCTGCGCGGGGACAGCCTGCACCGCCTGACGACGGCGGATCGTGATGCGCTCTTGGCCTACGGCGTGCGCACCGTCATCGACCTTCGGCACAGCGACGAACTGGAAGCCGCGCCCAACGTCCTGCGCGAGGTGCCGGGCGTGACGTACCGGCATGTGCCGATCTTTCGCGGCGCGGGCAGCAGCGATCTGGTACCGCCGCCCAGCTTAGACGCCGTCTATCGCTACATCGTCGATGCCTGCCGCGACGGCCTGCGTGAAGCGCTCACCGCCATCGCCGACGCCGAGCCGGGCGGCGTGCTCTTCCACTGCACTGCCGGCAAAGACCGTACGGGTATCGTCGCGGCACTGGTGTTGGGGTCGGTCGGTGTGGACGCCGCGGCCATCGCCGATGACTACGCGCTGACGACCGAGGCGATGGAGCGGATGCGCCCCGTCATCTTGGCGCAGACGGAGGCCAGCGGCGGTCAGGTCGGCGTTGTGCAGCATCTGCTCGGCAGCGATCCCGCTGTCATGTATGCTCTGCTCGCTTATCTGAACAGTGAATACGGCAGCATCCCTGCCTACATCGAGGCGCTCGGTCTTGATGCCGAGTCGATCGCCCGCCTGCGCGCTCGCTTGTTCGACGGCCAGACGCGCTAAATGCAGCCGTACTGCCATACCCGATGGAGAATGCCGACATGACCGAGGTTCTGCTCAAATTCGCGCATATCAGCGATACGCATCTGACGCCGGGCGATGTGCAGGCGTTCCGCCCGCATCACTATTCCCCGCGCCTGCTCGCCTTCTTTCAAGAGCTGCGCGACCGCGGAATCGACATCGGCAGCGGCCACCGCGCCTCTATCCCAGCCAGCGCCGCAAACCGACTGATGGTCGAGCAGCTCAATGGACTGCCGTTCGCGCTCGATTTCGTGCTTCACACCGGCGACGTGATGACCGATCCCGACAGCGCCGAGGAGTACGAGACGGCGCGCGATATCCTCGGCCAGATCAAGTACCCCATCTACTACCTGCGCGGCAATCACGATCATGACGGCGGTGTGCGCAGCTTGATGCCGTATGTGACAACCGCTGACGGCACGCTCGACTACGTGATCGACGTGAACGGCGTGCGTCTCATCTGCCTGGACAGCGCCACGCATGGCGAGGATCACGGCGGACGTCTGAGCGATGCGCAGCTCGCCTGGTTGGAGGCACAGCTCCACGCCGAGCCGGACAAGCGGCTGCTGGTCGCCATCCACCATCTGCCGATCACGCTCGGCCAGCAGATGATGGACTTCTTCGGCATGAGCAACGGCGACGCAGTGCACGCGCTGCTGCGCGCGGCGGTGCCGCGTCTGCAAGCAGTCTTTTACGGCCACATTCATCAGGTCGTCGATATCGTGCAGGATGGGGTGTACTACTGCTGTGTGCAGAGTCCGCTCGGCCAGCCCGACTTATGGCCGGCGATCGCGCTTGAGGGGACGCGCACGACGACGCCCAACCCCGGCTTCAGCGTCGTGATCGTGACGCGCGAGCGCACCTACGTCCGCCGCTGCGCCTACGCCATGCCGAACGGCGCGCAGGAGTAGCGTTCCAACGCGAAGGGCGGCGAGACATCCGCCGCCCCTCAGACGATCGTCACCAGCAGCTTGCCCTGCTCGACGCTCTGGCCGACCTGCGCGCTGATGCGCTGGATGACGCCGTCGCGCGGCGCTTTCAGCTCGTTCTGCATCTTCATGCTCTCCAGGATGACGACCGTCTGCCCGGCGACAACCTCCGCGCCCTCGGCCAGCGGCAGCGCGACGACCAGCCCCGGCATCGGTGCCTTGATCGAGATCTCGCCGCCTTCGACCCCGGCATCGCTGCGCCCCAGGCGCAGGAGCTGTGCCCGTTCGTCCAGCACTTCGCCGCTGTAGAGGCGCCCGCGCAGCAGTACCTCGTATTCGCCGTCGCGTTCCTCGATCACCATCTCGTAGGAGTGCGTCTGCATGACGATGCTGTAGAGCGATGGTCCGAGATCGAGAAAATCGACCTCGCGGCGCACGCCGTTGACCAAGATATTGCCATCTTTGTCGATGTCGATCTCGAACGTCTTGCCATTGAGCGTCGTGATGTATCTCATCGGTGGATCCGTTCCCAGCGGCTCAGCCACTTCCAGTTGCTCGTGTCGCGCTCGTTGCGCGTGACGACCTGGCCGGCGAGCTGGCGGCTGCGGTGGGCGAAGAGCGTTGCGGCGATGGCGGCTGCCTCCAGCTCGCTTTCCGGCGGGTCGGCCTCGTAGGTCTCCATGCTGAAGCGATCCTCCACAAACTTGGTGTCGAAGCGCCCGGCCATGAAGCTGATGCTGCGCATCAAGTTCTGATGGAAGGGGATGTTGTGCTTGACGCCCATGATCGTGAATTCTTCGAGCGCGCTGCGCATGCGCAAGATGGCCTGCGGCCGGTCATCGCCCCAACAGATCAGCTTGGCGATCATGCTGTCATAGTAGGGCGTGATCTCATAGCCACCGTAGACGCCGCTGTCGACACGCACGCCGGGGCCGGTCGGCACGATCAGCGTGTTGATCGTCCCAATCGACGGCAGGAAATTGTTGTACGGGTCTTCGGCGTTGATGCGGCACTCGATCGCCCAGCCCTTTGGCTCCAGTACGCTTTCGGTCGGTCCCATGCGCCGCCCGCGCGCGATGCGGATCTGCTCTTTGACCAGATCGATGCCGGTCACCAGCTCGGTCACCGGATGTTCGACCTGAAGGCGCGTATTCATCTCCAAGAAGTAAAAATTGCGATCTTTATCGACCAGACATTCGATCGTCCCAGCGTTGACATAGTTGACCGCCTCCGCAGCCCGCACGGCCATTGCGCCCATCCGCTGGCGCAGCTCGTGATCGAGGAACGGGCTGGGCGCTTCTTCGACCAGCTTTTGGTGGCGGCGCTGAATGCTGCATTCGCGTTCGCCCAGGTGGATCGTGTTGCCGTGCATGTCGGCCAGAATCTGGAACTCGATGTGGCGTGCGCCTTCGACCAACTTTTCGACGTAGACTGTGCCATCACCGAACGCGCTTTCGGCCTCGCGCCGCGCCGCCGCGATCGCCTCGCTCAGGTCTTCAGCGCGGCGGACGATGCGCATCCCCTTACCGCCGCCGCCCGCCGCTGCCTTGACCAGCAGAGGAAAGCCGACCTGGGCGATAGCCGCCGCGATCAGCGCGTCGTCACGCAGTCCTGGCTCGGTGCCGGGCACCACCGGCACGCCTGCGCGTTTGACCGTCTCGCGGGCGGCCTGCTTGTCGCCCATCGTCGCGATCGCGCTCGGCGGCGGGCCGATGAAGACGCTGCCCTCGTCGATGCGCGCCTGCGCGAAGGCTTCACGCTCGCTCAGAAAGCCGTAGCCGGGATGAATGGCGTCCGCGCCGGTCTTGCGCGCCGCCTCCAAAATGCGCTCGATGCGCAGGTAGCTCTCTCGCGGCGGCGGCGGGCCGATGTGCACGGCTTCGTCGGCGTAGCGCACGTGCAGGCTGGCGCGGTCGGCGTCGGAATAGACAGCGACGGTGGCGATGCCC
>CAYTME010000034.1:0-3978 GCA_964438415.1 uncultured Pleurocapsa sp.
GACGAGGAAAATCCTCCGCAAAGGCCGGAGCGCCTTCAGCGCGCTTGCGCAGCCCAGCCGAGCCGCTTGAGCGCTCGACGAGGCAGACGTGCCCCAAGATCCGTATGCACCCGGTGCCAGGGATTGCATACGGATGGCCGCCATCCGCATGTCTGAATACACCCACCTCAATTTGCTCTGCTGCGAAACGATGGCACAATAGCGCCATGGGGCGATCTCAATTTCATATAGCGCGCCCCGGGCCGGAGTGCGTTCTATGCTGCGCTACGTTATCGAGGATCACCGGCATGTGCCGCCGTTCAACCAGCCGGCCAGCCTGCTGACGATCGGGATCAAGCCGCTGAAGATCCATCAGGAAGACCTGTTTCAAGAGGTGCTGCCGAGCTTGCTGCCGCGCAAGCAGCGGCACATCGGTTTGGGCGGCGTGATCGACCATCCCAGCCAGATCGCCCCGCACGGCGGGCCTGCCATCGTCTACCGCGATAACCTGTGGTTCGATGCCGAGTTCTTGACCGCCTTCATGCGCCCTGCGCTGGAGAGTCGGCGTGCCTGCCGCGCCGCCATTCCGGCGGATGACGCGGCATTCCGCACCTACACGCTGCCGCTCAACACCGGCTTTCAGGAATACACCGATGGACGCGGGCGGACGTTCTACCTGCTCGACTTGTGGTACTTTCCGAACGGCTACACCGAAGAAATCCACGCCATCGCCATCGACAGCGATGCCGAGGAGATGGGCTTCTACAGCGTGCCCGACTTCATGACGATGGAGCAGGGCGCGCTGACGCATTACGCGCCGGGTCGCGCCGTGATGAGCATCGAAAGCTGGGTGCACGTCTATTTCGCCAGCATCATCTTCAGCCTGTTCGCGCGTGCCAGCCGCTTCGACCGCTACGTGCGCCGGCATAATCTGTACTCGCTCAAGCTGTTGTGGAAAGCCATTCTGGAGCAGCGCCAGCTCCTCAGCACGCGCGAGGTGGTCAGGGTCGGCAAAGGGACGATCATTCACCCGACCGCGGTCATCACCGGGCCGGCCTCGATCGGCGACAACTGCAACATCGGCCCCGGCGTCTTCATCGATAACTGCACGATCGGCGATAACGTGACGATCGACGACGGCTGTTGTCTGATGATGAGCACGGTCGCCAATAACTGCTTCTTGCCTTTCCGCGCGGCGCTCTACCTGACCAGCGTCATGGAGAACACGATCATCGCCCAGAATACCTGCCTGCAGATGTGCGTGATCGGGCGCAACAGCTTCGTCGGGGCGGGCAGCACGTTCACCGATTTCAACCTGATCGAGCAGAAGCCGATCCGCGCTGCTGATATCAACGGCAAGCTGCGCGATGTCGGCCAGGTCGTGCTCGGCAGCGCCGTCGGCCACAACTGCCGCATCGGGTCGGGCATGGTGCTCTTCCCCGGCCGCATGATCGAGTCGGATGTCGTGGTCGTCGCGTCACCGCAGCGGCGCGTGATCGGGCGCAGCGTCAGCTTCGAGGAGAGCGACCATCATTTCATCGGCGGGCGCAGCGCCCATCACACCCGCCATTACCCCCGTCAAGGTGAGTCAGCCGTGTATTCCGAGGAACGATGGTAGACGATACATTCGCTTTCATCATCCACCCGATCCAGATCAAGCGCGATGTGCAGCGCAAATTTCCGCTGTTGGGCAAACTGCTGACCGAGCGCCAGATCAACTTCTTTTCGCGCTTTTTCCCGCCCGTTTACCTATCCGAGGTGAAAGGCGTCGTCTCCCAGGCGACCGGGCGTGAGCTGCGCGGCTGGCTGATCGCCTGTCCGTTCACGCCGCCGACGATGATGTCGCTGCCGGTCGAGGTCGTCTACCGCAAGCTGGTCGCCTGCGGGCGGATGGCGGAGGAATTGGGCGCGCGCATTCTAGGGCTGGGCGCGTACACCTCGGTCGTCGGCGATGCGGGCAAGACGATCGCCGAGCGGCTTGAACTGCCGGTGACGACCGGCGACAGCTACACGGTGACGATGGCGATCGAGGCGATCCGCGCTGCCGCGGACGAGATGGGCATCGCCATGCGCGAGGCGGCGGTCGCCGTCGTCGGCGCGACGGGCGCGATCGGCAAGACCTGTGCCGAGATGCTGGCGGGCGAGAGCGCCGAGCTGCGCTTGATCGGACGGCGTCAGGACGCGCTGGATGCGCTGGCCGAGCGCTGCCAGGGGCTGGGTGCCCAGGTGACCACAGCGACGCACATGCAGGCCATCTACGATGCCGACCTGATCTTGACCGTCACCAGCGCGGTGCACGAGGTGATCGAGCCGGAGCATCTCAAGCCGGGCGCGGTCGTGCTCGATGTGGCGCGTCCGCGCGATGTCAGCAGGCAGGTAGCCGAGGTGCGCGATGATGTGCTCGTCATCGAGGGCGGCATGGTCGAAGTGCCAGGCCCGGTCGATTTCGGCTTCGACTTCGGTTTTCCGCCGCGCCACGCCTACGCCTGCATGGCCGAGACGATGGCGCTGGCGCTCGAAGGTCGCTACGAGGATTACACGATCGGCAAGGAGATCGCGGTCGGGCAGGCGCGCGAGATCGGCGCGATCGCTGAGCGGCACGGCTTCCGCCTGAGCGGCTTCCGCAGCTTCGAGCAGCCGGTCAGCGCGGAGCAGATCGCGCGCGTGCGGGAACGCGCCGCCGAATGCCGCAAGCTGAGCGTATAGCGCGCGCGACTCGTTTGGGTGGGGGCTTTTCGGATGCAACCCCACCCGCGGGCCATCAGCGCGGATTTTTCACAAGATGTCCGCATTGGGCCGGCGCGGCACGTACTGGCCGCCGCCGTTGACGCCGAACCACTGGTCGCCATCGACGAGCTTCTTGCCGCGCTGGAAGACCATCACCGGCACGCCGCGCACGCCCATCCCCTCGAATAGGCTGTAATCGCAGCGCATGTGATGCGTGCTGGCGCTGAGCGTATGCTCTTTTTCCGCATCCCAGACGACGATATCGGCATCTGCGCCAATGGCGAGCGTCCCTTTCTTCGGGTACATGCCGAAGATACGCGCGGGATTGGTGCAGTTCAACTCGACGAAGCGCTGCGGGCTGATGTGACCGCCGTTGACGCCGAGGTGCCACATGACCATCATCCGATCCTCGATGGCGGGCAGGCCGTTGGGGATCTTGGCGAAATTGCCCCTGCCCAGCTCCTTGCCTGGGCGGCGGTAAGTGGGGTCCTGCGCCTCGTAGGCGACCCAATCGCCGCCGTTGTGCGCTGCTGCCCACTCCTGCCATGGGCCGACGCCGCCCTCGTACCAGAAATCGCAGTGATCGGTGCTGACGACCTGGAGCGTGCCATCGCGCACGGCCTGCCAGAGCACGGCGTGATGCTCGCGGTTGCGCACGGGCGGCGAACAGACGTACTTGGCTCCTTCGAAGCCGGGCGCGCCCAGGTGCTCATCGCGCGTGATGTGGAAGTACTGCACACACGACTCGCCCATGACGGGGTAACCGAGCGCGCGCCCGCGCCGCAGCGCCGCGACCGCCGGCTCGCAGGTCATGTGGACGACGTAGAGGCGGCAGTTGGTCATGCCGGCCATGACAACAGCGCGGTTGGTCGCTTCGCCTTCAATCTCCGGTGGGCGCGACGAGTAGTGCCAGACTGGGTCGGTCTTGCCTTCGGCCAAGAGCTGTAAGCGGAGCTGTTCCTCGACATCACCGTTTTCGGCGTGCACCATGATGATCATGCCGTGCTCTGCGGCGACTCGCATCGCCCGGTAGAGCGTCTTGTCATCGACCTGGAAGACGTTCTTGTAGGCCATGAACAGCTTGAGGCTGGTGATACCCTCGTCGAGCATCGACGGGATCTCGTCCATCACATCATCGCGCAGGTCGGTCACGGCCATGTGAAAGGCGTAGTCGATCTGCGCGGGTCTGGCCTTTTCGCGCCAGGTCGCCAGGCCGTCGTGCAGGCTGCCGCCTTTGGGCTGGATGACGAAATCGATGTGGCAGGTTGTCCC
>CAYTME010000034.1:4026-7793 GCA_964438415.1 uncultured Pleurocapsa sp.
GAACGTGCCGCCGAACGGCAGGTCGAGATGCGTATGGACATCGATGCCGCCGGGCATCAGGTATTTGCCGCGGCAGTCGATGACTTCGTGCCCATCCGCGTTCAGATCACGGCCGATCAGCGCGATCGTCTCGCCTTCGACCAGCAGATCGGCTGTGATCATGTCGCTGGCGGTGATGATCGTGCCGCCTTTAAAAAGGGTGCCCATAGAACAACGATCCTTTCTCAAGAGATGGGGTGTAAATTAGCGCAAAGAGACGGGCGCTGCAACGGGACGGACGCGCCGATCGAGGGTATAGTCGGTCGCGATAGCGCAGTCCGTCCTCAAGCGTTCACCGGGAGATCCGCTCATGGCAAACGGCCGCATCCGTCTGGCGCTGCTCGGCGCAGGTATCTACGCGCGCGATGCGCACCTGCCCGCGCTGCAAGCGCTCGAAGATCAGTTCGAGATCGCCGCCATCTACAGCCGCACCGAGGCGAGCGCGCAGCGCCTGGCCGAAAAGCTGCCCCGCCCGCCAGCCGTCTACACCGATGCGGACGCGCTGCTGGCGCGCCCGGATATCGACGCGGTCGATATCGTCCTGCCGATCACGCTGCTGCCTGGCATGATCGAAAAGGCGCTGGCGGCGGGCAAACATGTCATCAGCGAAAAACCCGCCGCGCCCGATGTCGCGCGCGGGCGGGCGCTGCTCGACTATAAGGCGCGCTTTCCCGACTGCGTCTGGATGGTGGCGGAAAACTTTCGCTATGAACCGGCCTACCGCCGCGCCGCTGCGCTCCTGCGTGAGGGCGTCATCGGGCGCATCACCCTCATGCAGTGGACGGTGAACATCGCGCTGACCGATCAGCAGGCGTATTATCACACCGGCTGGCGGCAGCAGCCCGAACATCAGGGCGGCTATCTGTTCGATGTCGGCGTCCATCATGCGGCGGCGCTGCGCGGTCTGTTCGGCGAGATCGCCCGCGTCAGCGGCTTCGCCATCGGCCAGCGCGCTGACCTGCCGCCGCTTGATACCCTCGTGACGGCGCTCGAATTCGACAGCGGCTTGCTCGGTCAGTACGCTGTGTCGTTCGCCAGTCAAGCGCCCTGGCAGAATTACCTGCACATCGTCGGTGAGCACGGCGTGCTGGCGGTCGAGCGCCCGCATCTCGACATCATCCGCGCGGGTGAGCCGGTGGAACGGCTGCCGATGTGGGAAGTCCACGAGCGCAGCACGATCACCATGCTGCGCGATTTCGCGGCGCAGGTGCGCGGTGAGCAAGCGCTTCATCCGGATGCGGCGGTGCAGGCGGTGCAGGATGTCGCCGTCGTCGGGGCGACGCTGCGCGCCGCCGCCCGCGGGCAGATCATGGCGGTCGAGCGCGTGATCTGAACGCGCGGGTCGGGTGTGCTCCAATCTCGGGGCGACGCGCACGCTGAAGGCGCGCTGAACTGCGCTGGATGCACCTCAACCCTGGCACCTTCGTGGATCGGATGCGCATCCGTGCTAAAGTAAAGCCGCACAATGCGTGACCGGATGCGGGCGTCGTCCGCGGCGGGGGCATGCGCCCGTCTCGCCGGCTTAAATTTCATCATTCAAAAGGAGTGCGGTTTATGTCTGAAACGCCAGTCACACAAGCGGCGATCTTCACAGCGCTGGTCGATGCGCTCATCCCCGGCGACGATCTCTTCCCGCCTGCCTCACAGACGGGTGTGCAGGGCTGGGCGCTCGACAAGCTGCGTGAGCAGCACGGTACGGCAGCCGTCGACACGATCTGCGATGCGCTGGGCGGCGCGGCTTTTTTGGACATGGGTGCCAGCGGGGGGGCTGCCGCGGTGGCCGTCTTCGAGCAGTCGCAGCCCGCCCTGTTCGATTTCGTGCGCCGCGCCGTCTATTTCGGCTACTACATGAGTCCGCTGGTCGTGCGGGCGGTGCGTGAGCTGGGCTTCGTCTACAACGATGCGCCGCAGCCTGAAGGCTACGACATGGGCGCATTCGATCCGGCCCAGCATCTGCAGAAGACGCCGCGCGGCCATTACGTGCCGACTGACGCGGTTGAGCGCGTCGATCTGAGCGGTCTGAGCCTTTGACCGCCGCTCCACACGTGTACGAGCATGCATTCGCATCGCACATGACACATCACGACTTGTTTCTGAAGGAGCTTACTGCAGATGATCACCCGTCATGATCCGGTCGATGTGCTTGTCATCGGCAGCGGTATGGGCGGCGCGGCGGCGACCAAACTCCTGGCCGAGTCCGGGCTGCGCGTCGTCTGCCTGGAGCAGGGGCGCTGGCCGCAGGAATTCGGTCACCCGCACCGCTCGCCCGATTGGGAGTGGCAGCGTGTGATGGGGCGCTGGCGCACGGCGGCCAATGCGCGCCTGCTGCCGGAGGATTACCCGATCGACACGCGCGACGAGAATCCGCTCATGTGGAACGGCGTCGGCGGCTCAACCGTGCATTACACCGCGACTTGGCCGCGCTACCGCCCCTCCGATTTCCGCAAAGGGCGCGAACACGGCTTCGCCCCTGATTGGCCGTACACTTACGAGGATTTGGAGCCGTTCTACGACATCAACGACCGCGACTGCGGCACGTCCGGCTTCGTCGGCGACCCGGCCATGCCGCCGCGCAGGGACTTCTCAACGCCGCCGCTGCCGCAGGGCAAATACGCCCCGGTGGCGGCGCGCGGCTTGGAGAAGCTGGGCTGGCACTACTGGCCGATGGATATGGCCGTCATCTCGCAGGACTACGACGGGCGCAAGGCCTGCAATCACTGCGGCAACTGCCAGAGCGGCTGCGATCGCGGCTCGCTGGCCGATATGTCGGTGACGCACTGGCCGAAAGCGATCCGCTATGGCGCGGAGCTGCGCACGAACGCGCGCGTCCTGCGCATCGAGACGGACGCCAGCGGCCGCGCGACCGGCGCGGTCTACGTCGATCTGCGCACGGGAGCGCTGTTCTTCCAAGCGGCGGACGAGGTGATCATTGCCTGCAACGGCATCGGCACGCCGCGCCTGCTGCTCAACAGCGAGTCAAGCCGCTTCCCGCACGGCCTGGCCAACAGCAGCGGCGCCGTCGGCAAGTACCTGATGCACCACGGCCTGGCGATCGTTGAGATGTGGGTCGATGAGCCGACAGAGACGTACAAGGGCATCGTTTCGGCGGCTTACATCTGCGCCGAGTTCGCCGAGACGGACGTGCGGCGCGGCTTCATCAACGGCGTGACGCTGCACATCGTGCGCATGAACGGGGCGGGTTACCAGGCGCTTGGCTCGCATTCCGGCAATGTCACGCCCTGGGGCGCGGGCCATCATGACTGGTTCCGCAAGCACTTCGGACGTGGTGTGTGTGTGCTGGTCGTCGGCGAAGATCTGCCGCTGGAGACCAACCGAGTCACCCTATCCGACACCATGCGCGACTCGAGCGGCATGCCCGCGCCCAAGGTCGAGTACCGCCTGCACGATAACGACCGCAAAATCGTCGATTTCGGCATCGAGCGCGCGCTCGACCTGTCGCAGGCGCTCGGCGCATGGGAGGTCAAGGTCAACCGCTTCGAGACGGACGGCCGCTATACCCCCGGCGCGTGGCATCTGCTGGGGACGTGCCGGCTGGGCGACGACCCGAACACCTCCGTCACCAACCAATGGCACCAATGCTGGGACGTTCCCAACCTCTACATCATGGATGGCAGCAGCATGCCGACCAGCGCCGCCGTCAACCCAACCAGCACCATCGGCGCGATGGTCGTGCGCGCAGCGACTTACCTGCGCGACCATTTCGCGCA
>CAYTME010000034.1:7803-21381 GCA_964438415.1 uncultured Pleurocapsa sp.
CTGGTGGAGAGTTCCGTCTCCAGGCCGGTGACCGCGCGCACAGCGACGCGCACGACGCGCGAGGGGGTCGGCGGCTGAGGCGGCGCTGGCCGCTCATGCGCCGAGCAGGGCGGCCAATCGCTCCTCGAAGTCCATCTCGACCGGGCCGAACTGGCGGAAGACCAGACTGCCATCTGGCGAGACGATGACCGTTACCGGCAGGCCGATGACGTAGTAGGCGGTGACGGTCTCATCATCTGGATTGAGCAGCAGGGGGAACGTCAGCCCCAGCAGCTCGGCGAAGGCGCGCACCTCATCCGCGCTTTCGCGCATGTTGATGCCCACGAGTGTCAGCCGGTCGGCATACTGGGCGGCGATGCGCTGCAGATCGGGCATTTCGACTTTGCACGGCTCGCACCACGTCGCCCAGAAGTTGACCAGCACCCAACGACCGCGCAGGTCGCTCAGGCGGATGGTGCTGCCGTCGAGCGCCGTCAGCGCGAAATCGTGAGCGACTAGCGCCGCGGGCGTCGGTGGCTCGGCGGTGGATGGCTCGGGAGCCGCGGTGCACGCGCTGATGGTCACCGCGATCGAAAGATAAAAGACCCAGCGCAGCATAGACCTTCCGTCCTTTCATCCTGCGCTGGATTATAGCGCCTCCGTAGAAGCCCCGGTTCGACTCTCTCACCTTGCGCCGGCAGCAGACTGCGCTATCCTCTGCGCGCAGGCGCAGAAGTGGACACGGGGAAGACCGCATGACGTTACCGCAGCGCATCCAGATCGTCGTTGGCGTTCCACACACGCACCTCTACCACGTGCTCGAAGCGATGGCCGCGGCTGGTGCGGGGCAGCTCGGCGAGTACACGCACTGCTCGTATACCAACGACGGCGTCGGGCGTTTCAAACCGAGCGCCGCCGCGAACCCGACGCTCGGCGCCCGCGAGACGATCAACGAAGTGCCGGAGGTGCGCGTCGAGACGATCTGCGATCGCGAGCGAGTCAAGGCGGTCGTGCAGGCGATCCGCGCGGCGCACCCGTATGAGGAGCCGATGCTCTATTTGATCCCGCTGCTCTCCGAAGCCGATTTCGAGTGACCGCTTGAGCGCAGCTTCTCGCCCGATGCACGCCCTGCGACGCTGGGGTGTCCCGCTGGCGCTGGTCGCGCTGCCGCTGCTCTTCTTCCACCGCCTCGCCTTCAGCGATTTCATCCTCGCGCGCGGGGATACCTTCACGTACTTCTATCCCTACTGGCAGGCGCGCAGCGCGGCGCTGCTGGCCGGTCAGCTCCCGCTCTGGTCGCCCGATCTGTTCATGGGCGTGCCGCTGCTGGCCAACAGCCAGCTTGGCCTCTTCTACCCCCCGAATTGGCCGCTCCCGCGCTGCTGCCTGCACCCGATGCCATTCGCGTCAGCCTGCTCATCCACGCGGCGTGGATGCTGGCGGGCGCGTACCGGCTGGCGCGCGCTGCGCTCGGCGTCGGCAGGCTGCCCGCGCTGATCGCGGCGGCACTGTTCGCCTTCGGCGGCTACATGGGCGGGCGCGTCGAGCAGATCAACCAGTACCAGGGTTTGGCCTGGCTGCCCTGGGTCTTCTGGCTGGCGCACATGCTGCCAGATCATCCGCGGCGGTACGCGCCGGTGCTCGCCATGTGCTGGGCGCTGCAGGTGTTCACCGGCCACACGCAGACGGTCTTCATCACCGCCGTCGGGGTCGGCCTGTGCGCGCTCCTCAGCCCAGGGCGCGGGCGGCGGCTCCTATGGCTCGCATTGAGTGGGGCAGGCGCGCTCGTGCTCGCGCTGCCGCAGCTCATCCCGACGGCAGAGCTGACGGCGGTCTCCAACCGGGGCAGAGGTTTGAACCCCAACGAAGCGACCGCCTTCTCGTTCAATCCCTTCCTCGCCGCGCGCGGCCTGCTGCCCGCTTACGACCGCCCGCTTTTCGCTGAGTACATCGCCTATCCGGGCGTGATCGCGCTCGGCTTGGCGCTGGTCGGGCTGGCGGCGCGCCAGCGCACAGCGCTCATCTGGGGTACCCTTGCGCTGATCGGCCTGCTGTTCGCCTTCGGGCAGTACAACCCGCTCTACTGGCAGATGGCTGGGCTGCCCGGCTTCAACCTGTTTCGCGTGCCCGCTCGCTGGCTGGTTTTGTTCGCGCTCGGCACAGCCATGCTGGCCGGGCTGGGGTTGGATGCACTGCTGCGCGGTCAGCGTATGACCTGGCGCTTGCCCGCGCTGCTGTTCGTCGTCATCGGTGGGCTGGCGCTGGCAGCTTTCGCGGCGGCGGTGGCAGCCGCCGCTGCAATGGTCGCCGGTTGGCGATGTCGCGCTGACGGCGCGCAACCCGGAGCCAGTGCCGTTCTCGCCGCCGACGCTGGCGACGGCGGTCGGCTGGGGCGCGGCGCTGATCGCGTTCGCTGCGACGTTCGCGCTGCGGCGGACGCGCCAAGCTGTCTACGGGCTGGGTGCGGCGGCCCTGATCGAGCTGCTGCTGGCAGCCGGCGCGCTGCATTACAATCGTCTGATTCCGCCCGATATCTTTAGCGGTCAGCGCTTCACTGTCAGCCAGATGCGCGTCTACGCCGAGCGCGAACAGCCGCCCGGCCGCCTGCTCAGCATCACCGATCTGCTGTTCGATCCGGGCGACCGCGCAGCGCTGGAGGCGCGCTTCAACCGCCTCGGCATGAGCGATGAAGAAATCCGGATCGCGCTGGTCGCGATCAAGCAGCAGGAGGCGCTGTCAGCTAATCTGCCGCTCTACTGGGGCATCCCGACGATCGACGGTTTCGACGGTGGCGTGCTGCCGACTCGCTACTACACCGCCTTCACGTCGCTGCTGCTGCCGCCCGGCGCGCTGCGCACGGTCGATGGACGCCTGCGCGAGGCGCTGGCGCGTGAGGAGTGTCGAGGCGCGTGCATCCCCGACCGCCGCTGGCTCGACTTGACGAACACGCGCTGGCTGCTGACGGACAAAATCTACGAGCTTTGGCACGAAGGTGTCGCCTACGACACGCAGTTCGCGCTGGCGCTGACGCCGGGCGAGCCGCTGAACATCGCGTTTGCGCACGAGCCGCCGTTCACTGCGACGCATGTCGATCTGCTTTACACGGGCAGCCGACCGCCGGCGCTGCGCGCACTCGCGGGGGAAGATGAGCCGATCGCGCTTTCGGCCCCCGTGCCAACCGAACTCGACGGCGGACTGCGCATCGCGCGCTACCCGCTGCCCACGCCGACGGAGCTGATGGGTTTAGCCGTGATCGCGCAGTCACCGGGCGAGCTGCAAGCTGTGACGCGGGTTGATATGCGGGTCGAGACGTTCCAGCAGGCGGCGCTCGACGGCTGGACGCGCGCGCTCTCGAGCGATATCAAGCTGTACGAAAATCGGAGTGTGCTGCCGCGCGCCTTCGTCGTCTACGACGTCAGGCTGGCCGCCGATGACGAGCGCGGCACCGAGGACGCACTGGCCATCATGCGCGCGCCGGACTTCGATCCGGCGCGGACGGCGGTCATCCTCGGCGACGCACCCGCGTTTACGTCCGATCTCAGCGCTTCCCCGGCGCGCATCGTCCGCTATCACGCCGGCGAAGTGCACATCGAGGCTGAAGCGGCGGCGGCGGGCTATCTGCTGCTGACCGACGCTTACTATCCCGGCTGGCAGGCGTCCGTCAACGGCGCGCCGGTGCCGATCGTGCGCGCGGATGTCATGTTCCGCGCTGTACAAATTGAGGCCGGTCTCAATACTGTCGTCTTTCGCTATCATCCCGCATGGCTCGGCTGGCTGCCTTTCGGCGTATTGTGTTGGCTCATTTTTATGCTTTTCACGTCTCTGATCGCGGTTAAGTACTGCCATAAGGCAATATAATATTTGTAAAATATATATTCAATGTATTGATTAAAAAATTTACGAATTTTGACATCCAGTCTATAGACTGAAACCTCAATTTTGCTACAATGAATTTGAGAACATAACACCACAGCATATAGGCGCTCTCATACGGGGCGCAGTCCTAGCTAGAAAGCTGGCCACATGGCAAATGCGAACATCCTGATCCTTGAAGATGACAGCGACCTGCTCAATCTCTACAGCCGCGTTCTGACCAAAGCCGGCCACAGCGTCTACCCGGCGATGACGCTGGCGAGCGCCTCCGACCTGCTGAAGCAGGTCGATTTCGATGTCGTCCTGTCCGATATCGGCATCGGCAGCGGGCGCAGTTTGGAGATGCTGCGTGCAGAGATCGATACACTGCAGGGCAAGCACACGGAGATCGTCATCGTCAGCGGGCGCGAGGAAGCCCGCTACATCTGTCAGGAGATGGGGATCGATTTCTTCCTGCACAAGCCGGTCGCGACGTCCGAACTGCGCCAACTGATCGAACGCTTGGTACACCTGCGCGCTGTGCATCTGGCCGCCAGCGCCTAGTATCTCAATTTACTTACCAACCGCGCCCGATATTGGTGAAACTCCGCCTTTTGTGCATACTTATGCGCGCTGATCGGTCACAGAGTGCACGAAAGCAGCGCGGCATATGGGACGAAAATCGACCCCCTCCGATCTTCCCGCCTTGACGCCCGAAAACTACATCAACCGCGAGCTGAGCTGGATCGATTTCAACCAGCGCGTCTTGGCGCAGGCCAAAGACGAGTCGATCCCGCTGCTGGAGCGGATCAAGTTCCTCGCCATCGTCAGCAACAATACCGACGAGTTCTTCATGGTGCGCGTCGCCTCCGTGCACGCCAAGCGCAAGCTCGGCAGCCAAGCCGCCCGCCCAGATGGCCTGACGCCGGAAACCCTGCTGACCGAGATCA
Organism: uncultured Pleurocapsa sp.; assembly: GCA_964438415.1. Taxonomy (GTDB): domain Bacteria; phylum Chloroflexota; class Anaerolineae; order Aggregatilineales; family Phototrophicaceae; genus Flexifilum. The sequence continues at coordinate 12,585 of CAYTME010000034.1, forward strand.
GCAAGCGCGTGAACGCCCTCATGCGCGAGCAGCGCGTGCTCATGCACGACCTGCTCGCTCGGCTGGCGGACGCCGGCGTCGCGATCAAGATGCTGCAAGATCTGCCGCCGGAATGGCGGCGCGCGCTGCGCACCTACTTCGAGGCCGAGATCTTCCCCGTCCTGACGCCGCTGGCGGTCGATCATGCGCGTCCGTTCCCGTTCATCTCCAATCTCAGCATCAATTTGGCCATCCGGCTGCGCCGCACCGATGAACCGAATGGTGACGAATTCGTCCGCCTCAAAATCCCCGACTCGCTGCCGCGCCTGCTGCTGCTAGAACCGATCATGAAGCGATACGCCGGCATCGACGTGCGCGATACGTTCGTCTGGCTGGAAGATGTCATCAGCAGCAATCTCGATCTGCTCTTTCCCGGCATGGAGGTCATCGAGCGGACGCTCTTCCGCGTCACGCGCAATGCCGATATCGACTACGAGAATGACAAGGATATCGATGTCAGCGAGGTGATCGAAGAGGGGCTGCGTGAGCGGCAGTTCGGCTCGATCGTGCGGCTGGCCGTGATGGAAGGCACCAGCCAGGCGGCGCTGGCCAAGCTCGTCGAGGAGTTCGAGGTCGACCCTGAGCGCGATGTCTATCACGTCAACGGCGCGCTCGGCGGCAGCAGCCTGTTCGAACTGCTGAATGTCGCGCGTCCCGACCTCAAGTATCCGCCCTACGTACCGCGTGTGTCGCCGGCGCTGTCCGACTACCCGAACATCTTCGCCGCCATCCGCGAGCATGACTGGCTGCTGCATCACCCCTACGACTCGTTCGCACCGGTCGAGTCGCTGATCGATCAAGCCGCCCGCGACGAACACGTGCTGGCGATCAAAGCGACGCTCTACCGCGTCGGGCGGCGTTCGCCGATCGTGCAGTCGCTTTTGGAAGCGCGCGAGCGCGGCAAGCAGGTCTCGGCCTTGATCGAGTTGAAAGCTCGGTTCGACGAGGAGAATAATCTCGAATGGGCGCGCCTGTTGGAACAGAAGGGCGTCCACGTCCTCTACGGCGTCGAAGAACTGCCGATCAAGACGCATGCCAAGGTCGCAATGGTCGTCCGCCGCGAGGACGACGGCGTGCGCCGTTATGTCCACCTCGGCACAGGCAACTACAACTCCAGCACCGCGCGGCTGTATACCGATTTGGGGCTGCTCACCTGTCATCCCGAGGTCGGCGAGGATGCCTCGCGCCTGTTCAACCGGCTGACGGGCTTCGCGCCCGCCACCACCTACAAGCGGCTGCTGGTCGCGCCGGAATACCTGCTCCCAGCGCTGATCGAGCTGATCGACGGTGAGATCGAGGCGGCACGCGCCGGCAAGCCCGCCCGACTGGTCTTCAAGATGAACCAGCTCGAAGAGGACGTGATGATCCAGAAGCTGTATCAGGCGTCGCAGGCCGGCGTGCAGATCGACCTCCTCGTTCGCGGGTTGTGCTGCCTGCGGCCGGGTTTGCCGGGCATGAGCGAAAACATCCGCGTGCGCAGCATCGTCGGGCGCTATCTCGAACACAGCCGTATCTTCTACTTTCACAATGCGCCCCCCGACCGGAAGGTCTATCTGGGCAGCGCCGATCTGATGCGGCGCAATCTGTACAACCGCGTCGAGGTCGTCTTTCCCGTCCTCGACCCGCGCCTGCAAACGCAGGCCATGCGCGTGCTGGCGACCTGCCTGGCCGACAACATGCAGGCTTGGGAGCTGCTGCCGGACGGCCAGTACCGCCGCCTGCGCCCTGGCGAGGATGAAGCGCCGTTGAGCGCGCAGGAAGTCTTCATGCAGGAGAGCATGGGGACGCTCGATCTCGTTTGAACCGCAGACTGCCAGGATGTAAAGCCGATGCCCACCTCGCGCGTTGTCGTCAAAGTCGGCACCAGCGTTCTGACCAGCGGCAGCCCCAGCCTCAACCGCCAGCGGATGCTGGAGCTGGTGCAGCAGCTCGCGCACGCCTACCAATCGGGACATGAAGTCATCCTCGTCTCGTCTGGGGCGGTGGCCGCTGGCCGTGAGCGGCTCAATTGGCCGGAGCTGGGCCGCTCGGTGCCGGCCAAGCAGATGCTCAGCGCTGTCGGCCAAAGCCGCTTGATGCAGATCTACAGCGAGCTGTTCGACATCTTCCAGATCGCGGTCGCGCAGGTGCTGCTCACGCGCGACGACTTGAGCGATCGCGCGCGCCATATCAACGTCCGCGATACGCTGACCAACCTGCTGGAACAGCGCGTCATCCCGATCATCAACGAGAACGATACGACCGCTACGCACGAGATCCGCGTCGGCGATAACGACAATCTATCGGCCCTGGTCGCCAGCCTGGTCGAGGCCGATCTGCTCGTCATGCTGACGGACCAGCCCGGCCTCTTCACCGCCGATCCGCGCACCCATCCAGAAGCCCAGTTGATCGCCGAGGTGGCGCGCATCGACGACGCCACCTTCGAGACGGCGGGCGGCGCGGGCAGCCCACAGGGCACGGGCGGTATGGCGACCAAGCTCCAAGCGGCTCAGCTTGCCGGGCGCAGCGGCGTGACGACCATCATCACCAGTGGCAGCCTGCCGAACGTACTCATTCGCATCCTTGAAGGCGAAGCCATCGGCACGCGCTTTCCCGCGCAGACGACGCACATGGAAAGTCGCAAACGCTGGCTGATGATGGAAAAACCGCGCGGCGTGATTCACATCGACGAGGGCGCAGCCAAGAAACTGCTGACGGCAGGCGCGAGCCTGCTGCCGGTCGGCATCACCAAAGTCACGCGCGATTTCCACCGCGGGGCGGTTGTCTCGGTCGTCGGGCCGCGCGGCGCGGCGATCGCGCATGGGCTGACCAACTACGACAGCGATGATCTCCGCAAGATACAAGGTGTCAAATCTCCTCAGATCGTCGATATTCTGGGGTATAGTTATGGGGATGCGGTCATTCACCGCAACCACATGGTGGTCCTGACCTGATGGGAGAAGCGATGTCCGTCGATCTACAGGCGCTGGGCCGCGCCGCGAAGGGGGCTGCGCCTGCCCTGGCCGTCCTGAGCACAGACGAGAAAAACGCAGCGCTGCACGCGCTGGCCGATGCGCTGATGGCGCACGAGCGCGAAATCCTGGACGCCAACACGCGCGATCTCGAAGTCGCGCGCGCCAAAGGCCTGAGCGCCGCGCTGATCGACCGGCTCGATCTGCATGGGCGCTTGGCGGGCATCGCCGCGGACGTGCGGGCGGTCGCCGCCCTGCCCGACCCGGTAGGCCGCACCTATGACGAGCGCACGCTCGACAATGGGCTGCGCGTCGCCCGGCGGCGCACGCCGATCGGCGTGATCGGCGTCATTTATGAGGCGCGCCCGAACGTGACGGTTGATGTCGTGGCGCTGTGCCTGAAGAGCAGCAGTGCAGCCCTGCTGCGCGGCGGCTCGGAGACGATCCACAGCAACACGGCCATCGTCAGCGCGATCAAGACGGCGCTGGCGGGCACGGCCGTGCCCCCGGCGGCGGTGCAGTTCATCGAGAGCACCAACCGCGAGCTGATCTTGGATATGCTGCGCCTGTACGAATATATCGACATGATTATCCCGCGCGGCGGGGCGGCACTGCACAAGCTCTGCCGCGAAAACAGCCTGATCCCGGTCATCACGGGCGGCGTCGGCATCTGCCACATGTATGTCGATCCGACGGCCGATGTCGAGATGGCGCTCAAGCTCATCCACAACGCGCGCACGTCGCGTCCGTCGGTCTGCAATTCGCTCGATACCGTGCTGGTGCACGCGCAGATCGCGGCGGATTTCCTGCCGCTTTTGGTCGAGCATCTGCTGCCGTCCGGCGTGAGCTTCCGCGCCGAGCCGCGCGCCCTCGCCGCGCTCGGCGGCGCAGGCGGCGAAAGCGTGCAGCCGGCAGGGCCGGAGGACTTCGATACCGAATGGATGCGCTTGATCTTGGGACTGAAAGTCGTCGACTCGCTCGATGAGGCCATCGCTCATATCAACGCACACAGCCAGGGTCACAGCGACGCCATCTGCACGCGCAGCGAAGCCGACGCCGAACGCTTCATCCAGCAGGTCGACTCATCGGCGGTGTTCGTCAATGCGAGCACTCGTTTCAATGATGGCGGTCAGCTCGGCCTGGGTGCGGAGATCGCCATCAGCACGCAGAAGCTGCACGCGCGCGGCCCAATGGCGCTGGAGGAGCTGACAACGTACAAGTGGGTGGTGATCGGCGATGGGCAGATCCGCGCCTGAACGTTGATCAAGAGGGAGACGCACGGGCGTCCCACCAGGAGAGAATATGCCTTCAGTGCTTCTGCTCGACGATAATCACGATTTCCGCCATGTCCTCACCGAGCTGCTCGAGACGCTTGGCTGCGAAGTGCACGCCTTCGAGAGCGGACAAGCGGCGCTCGATCACCTCGCTGCCCCCGAGAGCAGAGTCGAAATCATCGTGTGCGATATCCACATGCCAGATATGGACGGCTTCACGTTCCTCCGCCATGTGCGCCAGAATCCAGCTCATGCGCACATCTGCATTATCGCCGCCAGCGGCGCGCGCGATGATCGCGCTCAGGCGATGGCTGAGGGCGCGAATGCCTATATCCTCAAGCCGTTCAATGTGCGCGATCTGGTCGATCTGCTGCAGAAGTGCCAACAGATCGCACCGGCGGCTGACTCGACGGCTGAGCAATCCAGTGCAGTACCCGTAAGCCCGGAAGAGGCGACGCGCGACGCGAATTCCGTCCGAGTCGAAAATAACCCCGCCAGCGGCGACCAGGCCGAAAAAGATGACTAAGACGCTCGTCATCTTGAATCCACACGCAGCAGGCGGCAGTGCCGGCGCGATGTGGACTGCGTTAGAGCCGCAGCTCTGGAAGCGGCTCGGCGAGCTGGTCGTCGCCATCACGCAGCACCCGGAAGAGGTCGCCGAGCACCTGGACAAGGCCTATGCCAGCGGTCTGACGCGCGTCATCGCCATCGGTGGTGACGGCACCAATCACGCGCTCATCAACGCGCTGGCCGACCTGAACGACCGCAGCCCCGGTGGGCCGCCGATGGTCTACGGCAACCTGCCGATCGGCACCGGGCGCGACTGGGCGCGCGGCGTCGGGATGCCGTTTCGCGACGTGCGCGCGGCGGCGGATTGGATTGCGACGGCGACGCCGCGCCCGATCGATATCGGCTTGGTTCGCTACGATGGCCACCAGCGCTACTTCCTCAATATTGCCAGCACGGGCATCAGCGGCGACGTGACGGCGCTCGTCAACCGGCAGCCCGAGCGGCGCGCTTGGACGTTCTTGCAGGCCACGCTTCAGACGATGCTGCGCTACGTGCCGCAGCCGGTGCGTATCGCGCTCGATGGCGAGGCTTGGTACGACGACACAGCGTATCTTCTGGCGGTCGCCAACGGCACCACGTTCGGGCGCGGCATGGTGATCGCCCCGCAGGCCAAACCCGATGATGGCTTGTTCGATGTCATCCTCGTGCGCGGCATGTCGCGGCCGCGCATCCTGCTCGCGTTCCAGAAGGTCTATCGCGGCACACACCTCGATCATCCAAAGGTGAAATACCGGCGTGCCGCGCAGGTCAGCCTCGAAACACGCGCCCCCTTCAGCTTTGAGCTGGATGGCGAAACGTACAGCGGCCAGTCGCTGAGCTTCGCCATCCGTCCCGGACTGCTGCACATGCTGGTATGAGGTCGATGTCCGCCGCAGAGACCGTCCTGTCGCTCTACACGCTCGAACCCGCCTTCACCGCCCGTGAGACGGGCGCATCGGTCGCTCCGGTCTCGCCCGACTTGGGGCTGACGACCGCCGAAGTGACGATCGAGGAGACGGGGATCGGCTTTCCTGACGGCGCGCGTCTGCGCTGGGAGGATGCCGAGACGATCCGCGCGGACGAGGTCGGCTGCTATGTGCTCGCCGGCGGCGGCATCCACAAGATCATGGTCTTCAGCCCGGCGACGCGGCGGCACGTCAGCTTGATGCCGACGCATGGCGCGCCGACGATGCTGATCGCGGGTTTTCCGATGCACCGCATCAAGAACAGCGACCCGCAGCGCGACACCCAGGCCAAGATCAAGACGATCGCCCCGCTGATCGGGCGCGTCCTCGATACGAGCATGGGACTGGGCTACACCGCGATCCTGGCGGCGCGCACCGCCGCTGAGGTCATCACGATCGAGATCGACCCGGCGGTGGTCGAAGTCGCCTCGCACAATCCCTGGTCGCGCGAATTGTTCACCCATGCGCGCATCCAGCGGTTACTTGGCGACAGCGCGGCGATCGTGCCGACGCTTGAATCCGAGTCGTTCGCGCGCATCATCCACGACCCACCGACGATCCAGCTCGCCGGCGAGCTGTACAGCGGCGCGTTCTACCGCGAACTCTACCGCCTGCTCCAGCGCGGGGGCCGGCTCTTCCACTACATAGGCGACCCGAAGAGCGCGCACGGTGCGCAGTACACGCCCGGCGTCATCAAACGGCTGGAGGCAGCCGGCTTTCAGCGTGTGCAGAAGCGCCCAGAGGCTTTCGGCGTCAGCGCGATCAAGTAGAGGCGGTCCGGCGCGAAGTGCGGGTTCTGATGCGCCGAAAACCCGGTAGAATGGGAATCATCGCACGACAGGTTGGGTCTTCACCATGAGTAACAACCGCTTCGTACAATCCCATCTCCGGCGGCTGCCGCTGTTTGCACGTCTGGATGAGGAGCAGCTCAACGCTGTGGCCAGCATCGTTCAGGTGGCGCGGGTCGAGCCGGGTACGCTGCTCGTACAGCAGGGCCAGCCGGCGCAGGCGCTGTTCCTGTTCGTCTCCGGGCGGGCGCTGCTGACGCGCCGGGCGGCGGATGGCGTCGAAGAACAGGTCGGCTCGGTCGGTGCTGGGCAGTATGTGGGCGAAGAGACGCTCTACATGGAGCGCATCGAACCGCATTCGCTGCGCGTGGTCGAGTCCGCGGTCGTGCTGATCATCGCCAAACAGGCGCTGGCCTCTCTGATCGCGCATTCGCCGACGCTGCGCGCCAACATCGGGATGCAGCCGCCGGAGCTGCGGCGCACGGTGCGTATCTTCAACGGCCAGCGCGAGGACGAAACCGTCCATCATGTGTTCAAACGGCACTGGTGGGCGTTTGGGCGGCAGCTCTGGTTCCCGCTGCTGATCGCGACCGCCTTGATCGTCGGCGCGGGGCTGATGGCGCAGACGCCGGCGCTGGCGCTCGTGCTGTTGGGCGCGGCGGTCATCATCCCCGGCGGGATCGCCTTGTTCATGTATGCCGATTGGCAGAATGACTGCTTGATCGTCACCGACCAGCGCGTGGTGAAGATCGAGGATGTGCTGTTCGCGTTCCGCAAGACGATCAACGAGGTGCCGCTCGAACGCGCCTACGAGATCAACGCCGACATCCCGGTCACCGATCCGTTCGCGCGCGTTTTCCAATACGGCACCTTGATCGTTAAGGCGGGCGGCGGCGGCAGCACGATCGTGATGCATACGCTGCCGCGGCCGCAGCAGGTGCTGCGGATGCTGTTCTCCGAGCGCGACCGCTACCGGGATGACATCGCCCGGCGCAGCCGCGAAACGATCCACCGCGATCTCGACCAGGCGCTCGGCCGGGGCACGCCGGCGCCGGTCGCTGCCCCAACGCCGGTCGTCTCGGATCGGGGGTTTGGCCCGCTGCGCACGCGCTGGGTCGAAAGCGACGGCAGCATCGTCTACCGGCGTCACATCTCCATCTGGGCGCGCCACATCCTGCTGCCGCTGGTGATCCTGTTGGCCAGCCTGGGCTTGGCGATCGCGGCGCTGCTGCTGCCTGCGCTCCAACCGATCAGCTTGGTCGCGCTGGCGGTGGCGGGCGGCCTGTTCCTTTTCGGAGCCGTCTTGTTCTATCTGGCCGATTGGGACTGGCGGCATGACCTGCTGATCGTCGGCCTCGATACGATCACGATCATCCACAAGCGTCCGCTGTGGCTGCAGAACGAGACCGAGCAGATCCGGCTGGCGCAGGTCGATAATGTCGTCTCCGAAGTCAACGGGCTGCTCGACAATCTGCTCAATCGCGGCACTATTCGCATTTCGCTGCTGGGAAGCGACAACCGGGATGCCAAACGCTTCTACGGCATCGGCGACCCGCAGGGCGTGCAGGGAGAAATCTCGCGGCGGCTGGCCGACTTACACTCGACGAAAGCCCAATCCGCCATCCCGCGCGAGGCGATCGCGGAATACCTGGCGGCTTATCATCAAATGCTGACGGGGCAGCAGCAGCCCGCCAGCCCGCCGCCGGCATCCTACAGCGCGCCCAATATCAGCCCGCCGCCTGCCGATGTACCGCCGCCGCAGGTGCGCGATGGCTCGCGTCCGCCCGGCATCCCGCGCGTGCGCGGCGATTAGCCCGCTGGGGCGAGCGCGGCACAGTCGGGCTGGCGCGTGACGACATTGACTGGCAGCGACCAGCGCGACTGGCTGGCGGCGCTCTGCCAGCGTTCAGCTTCGACCGGGCAGCGATACTCCGTTCCATCCTCGGCGCGCAGGATCAAGAGATACGTTTCGCTGCGCCCAGACTCGCGTTCCGCCCCGACACCGCTGAAGCGCGAGATGCCGGCGCTGCCCCAAAACGGTGCCTGCGCCAGCCCCTCACCGCTGGTGATGACGCTGCGCGCATAGCCCCAGCGATCGACGGTGTAATAGCAGCGGTCGTCATAGACCGGCTCTTCGCGGTAGCGCGTCACGCATTCCTGCCGCTCGGTGAAGGTGCCGTCGCCGTTGTCGATGCGGCGGATCGAGCAGTCTTCGCCGTCGGGGATGCGCC
>CAYTME010000034.1:21442-23141 GCA_964438415.1 uncultured Pleurocapsa sp.
GGCGCTCTCGCTGCGCGGCAGCAGCGCCTCGATGGCGATCTCGCGCTCCCACGTGTGACCGGTGACGGCGACCGTCGACTCCTGCGTCCAGAACAGCGCCGCTATCACACCGGCGACGCAGACGACCGCCGCCGCGATCCCCAACCCGATCAAGAGCCAGGGCGTGCGCTTGGGCGCGGCGGAACCTGCCGCTCCCAGATCCTGCTGCATCCGCTCGGCGGCCAGGTCGCGCTGTGCGCTGGCGCGAAACTGCTCGCCGGCGGCGCGGCGCTGATCGGTGACCGTGGCGGCGCGCTCAGCGTTTTCGAGCGGCGCTCCGCATTGGCGGCAGAAGCGGGCATCGCTATCGTTGACCGTTTTGCACGCGGCGCAGATCAGATCGGCGCCTTTGTGCACATGATCTTGGACGGCTCTTTTCTCGGCATCAGAAGGGAAGCGGCGCGTGTTCGGGTCTTGGGCAGCGCCGCAGGTGGGGCAGTGGCGGTGCGTCCGGGCGGGCAGCCCTTCCGCACCGCAGAATTTGCAGTCCCACAGCATCTCGTATGTGCCCAGGTCTTGGGCGCGTGGTTCCTCTTCACCGGGCTGCACAGCACATCGCTCCATCAGCAGAGTCGGATCTACAGCCCCATGATATACCAGGAACGCGGATGATCAGCCATGAGTGTGCGCGTGTGTATCGCCTTCCATGTGCCCATGCGTGAACGGCAGGCCAAAATCGAAGCTCTTCCCATCCGCCAGCGAGAGCGTGATCGGCAGCGCCAGGCTGTCCGGGATGACCATCATGTTGAGCAGCTCGCCCAGCATGATCGTCGCCATCTGCACCCCTTGCTCATCTTCCGAGTCTGCCAGCGTGTAGGCAAGCGGCACACCCATGTGCGAGATATCGGCCAGCGCGCTCGTCTCATCGCCCCGGTTCTCGATGCGCAGCACCGCCGTCGCCTCATCGAGCGCGTCCTCATCATATTCCAGCCCAGCCAGCGAGACGACCAGCCCACCGGTCTCCAGCGGCAGATCGCGCACCATCGCCGCAACCGTCATCGTCATCGGCTCGGCGTCGGTTTCGCGCATCTCGAAGGTGAGCGTCAGCGCGATCGGCTCGTCGGGGAACAGGTCGCGCGTCAGCTCCAGCAGCATGACGTGATACCCGCCCGGTGCAAATGCGAACGTTTCGCCTGCCGCGATCTCGACGCCGTCTTCCGCTTCTTCCATGCGCGCGACGTTGTTTTCGACGATCGTTTGGTGGATTTCAGCACGCCCTGCCAACGGCGACTCGGCAGCGACCAGCGCGATCGGGTGGCTGCCCCGATTTTCCACGACGAAGTAGGCTGCGCTCGGCAGTGACGGGCCGCTGCCCATCGCCGAGCCGCCGTGCTGCATGCCGCCGTGCTGCATTGGCTCGGCCTGGCGTCCAACCGTCGGGCGCGCCCACACATCGTAAATGAGGATATCGCCTTCCTCATGGGCAGCCGTCGAGCCGACCATCGACCCGAGGATCATCACAACGACAGCCAGCAGAAACCACCTATACATACGCATCATGTCTCCTTCTCCATCCGTTCTGTGAAGAATGTAACAAATGGCACTGCGCACAGCAACTCCGCCTCTGCGCGGGGTGCATACGGGTTTGGGGGCAGCGGACGCTCCCTGGGTAGTGCGGTGAGATTATCTCGCATCTGGCGAATTGGGTGGTGGGATGCGG
>CAYTME010000035.1:0-14295 GCA_964438415.1 uncultured Pleurocapsa sp.
CTCCGCCCTCTACTTTACCCCATTCTCTGTCCACTTGCCGGATGAGGCACTTAGTTGAGATCGAGCGTAAGCCGCCTAGCTCTGGCTGACCGTCAGCGTCTCGAAGCCGGAGACGATGTCGAGCAGCTCCGCCGTGATCGCCTGCTGCCGCTGCTGGTGAAACAGCGCATCCAGCTCCTCGAGATGGTCTTTGATGTTGCGCTCAGCGGATTGCATGGCGGCAAGGCGGCTGGCGTTTTCGCTCATCAGCGACTCGGCAAATGCGCGGAAGAGCGACACAAAGACGTACTGACGCAGGAGCGCCGAAAAGAGCTGCTGCCAATCGAGCGTAAAGGTGGGCAAGCTGCGCGAGTTCCATGGGCGTTCCGCCAATGACTTGAAATGATCGCGGCTCACCGGCAGCAGATGCAGGCAGTGGGGACGGTAGAGTCCGCCCGGCTGCGGCTGATTGTAGAACAGCAAAACGCGTGTGATGTCCTGCTCCGAGCGCCATGCATCGATCTTGAGCACCAGGTCTTGTATCAACGGATTGATGCCCACGACCGAGCTGGGGATGTGCCATCCATCGTCCAACGCCGCTTCGACTGCGCCCAGGTACGCGATCAACCGAGTACCCAGCGCCAGAATGCGGCGATCGGTGGGCGCGACTTTCGAGGCCGCAAGCTGGCTCAGCGCGAACGCGGCGATCTGCTCGTTGAACTGCCCACACATCCCTTGATCCGAGCCGAACACGATCACGCCGGTGCGCGTTGCGCGGGTCGCATGGACGGGTGGCAGATCCTCCGGCTGGGTGCGCAGCAGCACTTGAAAGCCCATCTCGATCGTTCGGTAGTAATCCGTCAGCGACTCGACCGCTTTCTCATACTGACGAATGCTGACCGCCGCCAGCGTCTTCATCGTCTTGACGATCGAGAGCAGGTCTTGGGCGCTGTTGATACGCCGCTGGATGGCTTCAGTCGTTTGCACGAGACTCGCTCCTAAGGGGCTTGATCGCCTCATTCGCGAGCTGCAGCAGATGCTCCCGATCCTGCCGCGTGAGCGCTTCGCCCGCTTCGATCTTCTCGGTTAGCTCCTTCAGTTGAGCGCCCACGAGCGCGCGCACAGCCGCTTCCGCCTCGCTGATGCGACCGAGCGGCACTTCATCGAGCAGATGTGACGTGACCGTCAGCAGCACGGCGATCTGCTCGCCCCCCGGCATGGGCCGGTACTGCGGCTGCTTGAGGATCTCGCGTACGCGGCGACCGCGCTCGATCGTCCTGCGCGTCTCTTTGTCCAGACGAGTGCCGAAGCGCGCGAACGCCTCCAGCTCCTCGAACTGCGAATACGACAACCGCAGTGCGCCCGAAACGGCCCTGTATGCCTTGACCTGGGCAGCACCGCCGACGCGTGAAACCGATCGTCCGATATCGACCGCTGGCAGCACGCCCTTCTGAAACAAGTCGGGCGAGAGATAGATCTGGCCGTCGGTGATCGAGATCAGGTTAGTGGGCACGTAGCCGGACAGATTTTGCGCCTCCGTTTCGACGATCGGCAGCGAGGTCAGCGTGCCGCCGCCCAGCTCTGGACGCAGCGCGGTCGAGCGTTCGAGCAGCCGAGAGTGGATGTAGAAGATGTCGCCTGGAAACGCTTCTCGTCCCGGCGGACGCCGCAGCAGAAGCGACAGCTCGCGATAGGCCCAGGCGTGGCGCGTCAGATCGTCGTAGACGATCAGCACGTCACGACCCTGTTCCATGAAATACTCGGCGATGCTGGTCGCAGCGTAAGGCGCGACGAACTGCAAGCCGGGTGGTTCCTCGCCAGCCGCGACCACCACCACAGAGTAGGCCATCGCACCATGCGCGCGCAAATCGGCGATCAGTTTGGCGACCGCCGAGCTGCGCTGGCCGACCGCGCAGTAGACGCAGATGACCCCCTCGCCCTTCTGATTGATGATCGTGTCGAGCGCGATGGCCGTCTTGCCAGTCTGGCGGTCGCCCAGGATCAATTCACGCTGCCCACGCCCGATCGGGATCGTCGCGTCGATCGCTTTTAACCCCGTCTGCAGCGGTGTGCTCACCGGGACACGCTGCATGATCGAGGGTGCCTCGCGCTCGAACGGGCGGCGCAGGCTCGTGCGCACCGGCCCTGCATTGTCGAGCGGTCGGCCTACTGGATCGACGACCCGACCGAGCAGAGCATCTCCGACTCCGATATCGAGAATGCGGCCTGTGCGGCGCACTTCGTCGCCCGCCTTGAGGTCGCCGCTGCCGCCGAGGAGGATCACGCCGACTTCCTCGGGGTCGAGGTTGAAAACCATCCCCAGAACATCGCCGGAGAAGCGCACCAGTTCTTCCGATTTGACTTTGGCAAGCCCGTCGACACGAGCGATCCCGTGGCCGACGTGTTTGACCGTACCGATCTGATGGAGCACCAGGTTGGGGCGGTGATTCTCGAGCGAGCGCTCCAGCACTTCGAACGTGGAGTCGACAACCTCGCGAAGAGAATGTGACTTAACCTGCACCTGCGGCCTCCGTTTCTTCGTCGAGCGCCGCGAGCAGATGTTCATCGAGCGACGTCAAGTAATCATCGAGCGTCCAAGCGACACGATGGTCGAGGGCGCGCAGTTCGACACCACACAGCAAATCGGGATCGATTTCCATCTGCAGCTCGATCTCGTCCAGCAGGCCGTTCTGGAGCACAGCCAAGAGCTGCTGCTGCGCTTTGACAGGCAGCTCAAATCGGCTGCGGACGAGCACCCGCCGGCCAGACTTGAGGATCGACTCGCTCAGTATCTCCCGCTCGCGCTCGCTGAGGCTGCCTAGATGGCGGGTGAAGACATCGATCATGCGCTGCTCTAAATCTGCATCAGCCAAATCGGCCAGCGCGCGCCGGCTGATCGTGAGCACCAACCGACCGATGCGCTGGCGCACGTCCTGCAGAAATGCTTCCTTTTCGGCGGCGAGACCTGCCTGCCAATGGGCGCGGCTTGCCTCCAGCTCTGCTCGGGTGGCTTTCATCATTTCCTTGCGCTGCGCTTCCGCCTCTTGCCTTGCCTCATGGAGCAGACGTTCCCGCTCCATCTTCAGCGCCTCGCGCTCTGCGCGATACGCCTCTGCCTCGCGCAGCGCCTCCTGCTTGATGGTGTTGGCTTCGCTCAGCTCGGCGGCGATCTTCGCTTCCCGCCGGCTCATGGCGTTCGCGATCGGGCGGTACAAGAAGCGATGCAGCAGGAACACCAAGATCAGGAAGTTGATGACTTGTGCGATGACGGTAAATCCATCGATCAGCATCGGGTCAACCTCCTGCCCGCTCGAGCACGAAATTCCAGAATGGATTGACGAACAGGAGGATCATCGACACGACGAAACAGTAAATGGCGGTCGACTCGACCATCGCCAGGCCGACGAACAGTGTCCGGGTGATCGTACTGGCTTCATCGGGCTGCTGCGCGATAGCGCTCAAAGCTTGTGCCAGCGCGCGGCCTTCGCCCAACGCCGGCCCGATCGAACCGATCGCGATGGTCAAGCCGGCCACGATCATCGAGACTGCGCCAATGATGGTGATGCTATCCATGTGCTTCATGCCCCTTTGGTGTGTGCTTTTCGGAATGTGCGCGGGTGGCGGATGCGATGTAGACCATCGACAGGATGGCGAAAATGTAGGCTTGAATGAATCCGGTCAGCAGCCCAAAGGCCTCCATGATGATGGGAAAGAACAGCGGCGCGATCGCCAGCAGAATACCTGCGATCATCGTTCCGCTCATCATGTTGCCGAACAGACGGACGGCCAGCGCCAGCGTGCGCGAGAATTCGCCGATGATATTGAACGGCAGCATGAGTGGAGATGACTGCAGATACTGGCGCAGATAGCCAACCAATCCCTGTTTGGCGATGCCGAATGTGGGCACAGCGAAAAAGACACAGATCGCCAGGGCGGTTGTCGTCGAGAGTGAGCCGGTCGGGGCGCGAAATCCTGGTATGATGCTGAGCAGATTGGAAACCGCAACAAAAATGAACAGCGTGCCGATGAAAGGCAGGTACCGGTCTGGGTCATCATCGCTCACCTCGCGGATCTGATCGCGCAGCAGGGTGACCACCGTCTCGAGCACATTCTGCCCGCGCGAAATGGCGGTCGCGGTCGTCAGCCGCCGCGTGATCGCCCACGCCGCCGCGACGAGCAGCAACATGATCGCCCATGTATAGGCGATGGTGGCGTTCAGGGAGATCGACTCCCAGCGCCAAACCACGATCTCATCAGGTGTGATGACCATATGGTGTACCCCTCATCGACTCTCGGTGGTCATGGGCTGCGGCGTCTGCCGCTGCACGCGGCGGATCAAGAGCTGGCGCATCAGGATGAAGCCGGCTGCCGCCGCCAGCAGCCGCTGCCAGCTTCCCCCCATCACCCAATAGAAACCGGCGACGGTGATGATCGAACGTCCCAGCAGGCTTCCGAAGACCAGCAGCATTGGCTGCTTCGTCTTGGGAAGCTGGCGCAAGGTGAGCCACAAGCCGCCGAAAAAGAATACGCCGAGGACGGCGCCAGCCATGAGCGCCAGCGCCAGGTGAAGCAGGTCAAGCATCATCGGTCTTGTCCTCCTCCTCGATGATCTGGCGTTCACGGTTGATCCACTGCCAGGCATTCCAACAGCCGAGCACAACCCCGACGAACAGAAGCATCAGTGTCCAAGAGAATTGGCTCGGCAGCTGTGTATCGATCCATAAGCCGATGACGATCCCGATCAAGATCGGCAGCGCGATCGACCACCCGACGACGCCGAACGTGCCGAGGCCGAACCAGACCGATGTGTGCTGTTTTCGTGCGCGCATCTTGCGCCGTTCTTTTTTGCCAACCCGTTCGATCAAGGTGCCTTGACTGCTCTCAGTCGGCGGCTCGCGCATATCAGTGTTTTTCCATTTCGATAAAACGGCGGACGAAATCGGCCTCCAGCTTGGCGACGGCTGCTCGCGTCAGGCGCTCTCGTTCGCCCAACGATCTGAAATGCGCGTCCACTGTTTGCCGCAGTGCGCCGAGATCTGGTCCTAGCACGGCGCTGCGCGTCGAAACCGTCACGTGGGAACCGCGCTTGACCAAGATGCCCTCGTCGATCGCGATGAATTCCTCCTTGCTTTCTTCAGAGACGAACGACAGCAGCCCTGGCGACAGCGCAGCGACGAAATCGATGTGATGAGACAGCAGACAAAACGAACCGTTTTCGGCTTCAGCGGTGATTTTCATCGCGACTTGATCGATCAGCACCTCAGTCGGCAGCAGGACTTTGAGTTTCATGGTTTAACCGCCTCATCGATCGTGCCGATCATGTAAAGCGCCGACTCGGGATAGTCGGTGAATTCATCGTTCAGAATCCGCTCGCAGCCGTCGATCGCCTCCTCAACCGTGACCATGCGCCCCGGCATCCCGGTGAAGCGTTCCGTCGTGAAAAACGGCTGAGTCAAGAAGCGTTCCAACCTGCGCGCACGGTGGACGATCCTGCGGTCTTCCTGCGAAAGCTCCTCCAGGCCCAACATGGCGATGATGTCTTTCACCTCCTCGTAGATGGCGAGCGTTCTGCGGATTTCCTGCGCCACATGGTAGTGGCGTTCGCCGACGATCTGCGGCGTCAGCATCTTGGAGCTGGACTGCAGTGGATCGATGGCGGGGTAAAAACCTTCGCTGGCGCGCTTACGCGAAAGCACGATCGAGGTCGAAAGATGGGCGAACGTGTGAATGGCCGCCGGGTCGGTGAAATCATCAGCCGGCACATAGACCGCCTGGATCGAGGTGATCGCTCCGCGCGCCGTGTTGCAGATGCGCTCTTGAAGCTCCGCCATTTCGGTCGCCAGCGTGGGCTGATACCCAACGCGCGACGGGATCAACCCCATCAGACCTGAGACTTCGGTGCCGGCCTGGATGAAGCGAAAGATGTTGTCGATCAAGAGCAGCACGTCTTGCTGCATCTCGTCGCGAAAATATTCGGCCATCGTCAGCGCGGCATGGCCGACCCGAAAGCGCGCGCCAGACGGTTCGTTCATTTGGCCGAAGACCATGACCGTATTGTCGAGGACGCCCGCCTCGCGCATCTCCCGATAGAGTTCTTCCGCCTCGCGCGAACGTTCGCCGATACCGCAGAAGAGGCTCACGCCCTGATGCTTGCCGACCACGTTGAAGATCATCTCGGTGATGAGCACTGTCTTGCCCACGCCCGCACCGCCGAACAAGCCGGCTTTGCCCCCTCGTTCGAGCGGCGATAGGACATCGATCGCTTTGATACCCGTCTCGAATACCTCGGATCGGGTCGCCCGCTGGCTGAGCGGCGTAGGCGCTTGAAACACGTCCCGCCATTCGCCGCCTTCGATCGGGCTTTTCCCATCGATGGTCTCGCCCAAGACATTGAACACCCGACCGAGAAGGCGCTGGCCGACCGGGACTTTGAGCTTGTCACCTGTATCCACGATCCGGTCGCCCCGCGCGAGCCCCTGCGTCGGTGTCAGCGCGATGCCTCGCACCGTGCGGTGATCGAGGTGCGTCAGCACTTCGACAACGATGCGCTCCTGGTCACCGGTTCGAAGCTGACTGTTCAGGGGCGGCAGCGCGCGGTCGAAGCGCGCGTCGACCACGCTGCCGCGCACTGAAGTCACGACCCCCACGTTCTGATCCGGCTGCTCGATCCTCATCTCATCGGCCCTACGCTTGGAGGATCAAACCGAGTAGTACAGGCGGGCTGCCAGCTCCCCTTCTTCTTGAAGACGAGCCGCCGCATCGCCATGCACGATTTCAAGCTTACCCCCCGCTTCCAAAATCCTGGTGGTCAGGTCAGTTTTGAGATCATCGTCGGTCAGCCGATGCGGTACGAGCAGCAGTTCGACACGGCCTTCTGCCAGGGCGCTGAGCACCGGCTGCCGCCCAAGCGCACCACGACCGCCAGACTTGGCCAAATCGATCACCTGCTCGACCAGGCGGCTCTCCTCCTGACGCTCGTATTCGAGCGCGGACGGCAGCACCTGCGCCAAGACCTCGTGTGGGGGCAGATGCATCGGCACGGCCAAGACGCCGATCACCCGCTGCGCCAGCGCATCGGGCATCAACCGCTGCACTGCATGGGCTGACTGTTCGCTGCCCGCAAGGATGATGCGGTCGAAGGGATGCGACTGGCTCAGCTCTTGAGCGCGCTGAACGACTTGGCGGTAGAAACGCTCGATCTGTTCATCGACGCGATCCTCGAATTGATCGACATGCTGGCCTTGATTGAGACCACGCCCATACGATGTGGCAGGCATCAGTGTCTTTTCGCGCCAATCGGATGTGTCCAGCGCTAACGTCAGGGTGTCCTCTTGCACGGCGCTGCCCAAGTAGGCGATCAGGAAATGAGCCTTCTCTTTGTCCACCATCAGCACGAGGTAGTGTTCGTACTCGTCGATCGCCCATAACAGCGGCATGACGAACGGCCTGCCGAAATAGGCCTGATTCTCGACCGGGAGCGGCAGGGGGAACTCCCAGAGAGACGTCTCCCCGACAAACAGTGCCAACCCCTTACTGGTGACAGGATAGTCGGCGAAAAATGACGAGACGCGCTGCTCGATGTTGGCCCAGCGCGTCTTTTGATCGTTGGTCAGTTTGGCCTCAATATCGCGCAGTGCATTCTTCAAAGCGATCCGCCAGGCTGGTGTGCGCGCCTGGTTCTCTTGATAACCAGGATTGACGTTCAGATAGAGCGACAGTGTGTGATCATCACCGTCGGTCAAGAGTTGTTTGATCGTCTCGATGTAGAACATAATGGCTCCGTGATCTGCAGCTGCTGTGAGTAAACCCACTTGTCCTATCATAACCAGCGGCTGTCACCTCGATGTGTCGCCGATGTCACAGTCATGGGACATCGGCCTCTGGTCGAGATGACCAGCGCGCGCAGTCTTCAAGCATGTCACACCGCACACAAGATACTCGATCATCGTGCGCTTTTGCACATAAGTATAATATAGATCGTAACAGATGGACGGAGTCTCTCATGCGACCGAAGCTTCTGCTCGTAGATGACGATGCCGCGGTGACCACGAGTTTGTCCGCTTTCCTGGAGCGAGCTGGTTTCAGCGTCACCGTCGCAGCAAACGGCGATCAGGCACTGCCCAAAACAAAAACCATCAAGCCCGATTTGATCGTGCTAGATATCCTCATGCCGGTCATGGACGGGCGAGAGATGCTGCGCCGGCTGCGCGCAGGCGGGGATTGGACGCCGGTCATCCTGCTCACGCGGCTGGATGCCTCAGCCGAGCGCACCATGGCGCTCGATGAGGGTGCGGACGACTACCTGAACAAACCCTTCGACCCGCAGGAACTCGTCGCGCGCATTCGCGCCGTGCTGCGTCGCACCCGCCCAGGCAAGACGCCGCTGCATGCCGCTCGCCATCTCGTCAGCAGCGATCTCCTCCTCGATCGATCGGCACGGCGCGTTCGCTTGGCAGCGCGCGAGCTGCCGCTGACGCCCAAAGCGATCGCCATCCTCGAATACCTGATGACGCATCCTGACGAACTTATCACGCGCGAGCGGCTGCTCGATGCCGTCTGGGGATGGGACAACCCGGTGGGTTCACGGGTCGTGGACACGCGCATCGCCGAGCTGCGCAAGGCGCTGCATGATGACCCGGCTGAGCCGCGTTATATCGAGACGGTCCCAGGCGAAGGCTACCGGTTCATCGCCGAGGTGGAGAGCACCCAGTGATTTGGCGTCTGACGGCCGTCATCCTGCCAGTCATTCTGGGCATGGTCAGTGTGCTCTTCCTCGTCCAATCGCGCATCCTCGATTTCTCGATCTCGCTGCCCGCAGATCTGGATGTCATCGTCATCCTGACTGGGGTGGGGCTTTCGTCATTTATCGCGCTGCGGATGGCGATGCGCGAGGGCTATGCCCACCTGCGCGAGCAGAATGTCAAGCAGCTTCGCAAGGATGCGCTTGCAGAACATCTGCGCTTTCTGCGCCGGCTCGATCACGAGCTGAAGAACCCGCTGCTGGCAATCCACGCCGAGCTGGCAAACCTGATCCAGATCTCCGAAGCCCCGGAGCAGCAGGAGACGATCCAGCGCATCGAGGCGCAGCTCCAGCGGATCAGCCGACTGATCACAGACTTACGCAAACTAGTCGAGTTGGAGACGGTCACGCTGGAGGCATCCGACATCGACCTCGGTCAGCTTCTGCATGAAGCACTGTCGCTCATCCGCGATCGGCAGGATGCGCAAGAACGTAGGCTCATTTTGGCACTGCCGCACGCGTCGGATCTGCCGCTTCAGTTTCATGGTGATCAAGACCTGCTTCTGCTCGCCCTGCACAACTTGCTGGATAATGCGGTCAAATACACCCGCAGCGGCGACACGGTGAAGCTGCAGGCCTATCCGCAGAACGACAGCCTGATCATCGAGATCATCGATACTGGGATCGGGATACCGGAGACCGAGCAGCCCTTGGTATGGGAAGAGCTGTACCGGGGCAGAAGCGTGGACACGATACATGGAACAGGCATCGGTTTGGCGTTGGCGCTCGCCGTCATCGAACGCCATCACGGCGAGATCGACTTGGAGAGCGAGGTCGGAAAAGGGACAACCGTCAGAATACGCCTGCCGCGCACGGCACCTGTGTCAAAACCTGAACAGCGATCATCTATTCTGTGACATCTTCCGCGCTGCTCCATAACAGGCAGTCGCTAACCTTGATGTAGAGCAGCATAGTGGTATCCGTTGAATTCCTTACCCAACCCGGTGCTGCCTCGCAAAGGTGAGATGGTTTTACAGGAGAAGAGGCACATGAAGATCAATCTGGTCGCAATTGCTGCATTGGCACTGGCTGTGGTTGTCGGCTATCTGGCCTACGATGGCGTCAGCCAAAGGCGACTCGAAGGCACTGCCCTGACGTTCGACGTGGGCACCGGCCGCGTCGAGCTGCTGAACAACTCCGACGAGGCGGTCCCCGTGACGATGAACTCCAACCGCGTTTTCAGCGTGATGACGAGCGGCTCCGAGGAGGCGCTGGCATCGACGCGGCAGGGCAGCGGACGGAATCTGACCCACGTCGTCGAGACGGAACTCCTCCCTGGCGACATGGCGATTTCGATCACGCGCGGTTCAGATGTGACCTTCACCATCAATGCGCCGGAGTCGATCCAAGCGCTGGTGACCCCTCGCAGTGAGGCAGATACGCAGTCGATGATCACGACTTCGGCTGTGATTATCCTGGTGCTGCTCGCTGTGGCTGCGTACTCGAGCCGGCAATGGTGGCTGCGACTGCTGCGGCGCCAGCCAGCCGCTCCAACACCGCTCAAGGAGCAGGTGTTCAAATAGCTTGGGGCGGACATGTGAAGAAGGCGGCGCTTGGGATACGCAGTCTGCGACTCAGCCCCCAAGCGTCTGCCAGCACAGAAATCAGCCCGCATCGACCCGAATGTGGGCTTTTGCTTAAGTGCGAACCGACCGAAACTGCGATCGCCAGTCGTGGGCAGACGCGGCACAGACGGCGCGCAGTCGGCGCACGCGGTCGCGCGCGGTGGTGGTGAGAAACTCCTCACGCGCGGCACCCTCCAGCGCGACGGCTTCGTTCCACACAGCGCGTCCGACGATCACACCCGCAGCGCCTGCCTCGCAGGCGACCTGCGCCTGTCGTGCGAATGTGTCGAAATCGACGCCGGCACTGAGCAGCACCCACGGGACGACGCAGGCCACGCTCACCTGCTCGCAGGCAGATCGCCATTCCGACTCGTCTCGGCTGCGCGAGGCATCGACCGGGAACTGGAGCTTGAGGACATCGACCCCCATTCGGCTGAACGTGCGCGCTATTTCGACCGTGAGCGTCAGCAGTTGAACGTTCGCGAGCGGGATCGCCGGATCGAGCGGATACGGGATTGGTTCCAAGAAGAACGGGATCTCCTCATCGCGGCATTGATCGACGATGCGCTGCACGATCTCGCGCTGCCTCGCCGCGTTGGCGGCGTCCGGATGATAGTAAAGCAGCAGCTTGACCCCATCGCCGCCGACACGCTTGATATCGCGTACCGACCAATCGAGGATGAATTCAACCTCACGCTGGCGAGGATCGAGATTGTAGTTGGTGACCTCGAGCGGCGCGAGCAGTCCCTGCCCCGGTGCGATCCTCTCGCCGGTGATAGCCGCCGCGATACCGAATTCGGGATCGGCCAGCACGCCGGAGGCATCTTGTGCCAGCGCGCCGATCACCTGCTGCTTGAAGGCCGCGAACTCCGCATCGGTCAACGGCTGCGCTGCATGCTTGTCGAGCGAGGCGCGCAGATTGGCGCGGTGGTCGATCGCCAAGATGACAAAGTGACCCTCAGGCGTGGCGCAGCGGCACAGATGACGATACTTGCCGAGGTTGTTCATCCGTATTTCGCTCCTTCTGCGCGCGGCTTACACGCTCTCAACCGACCTGGCCACCCTCATCGGGATGCGGTGGCCATGGGCGGCCTCGCTAGATCTCCGACAGTTTGACCGGACGGTTTTCGCGCAGCGACCTGACAGCCGCATGGGCGATCACGACCGGCGCGCGCCCATCCACGCCGGTGACCGGCGGTGGCATATCCTCATGGAGACAGCGAACGAAAGCGGTCAGCTCAGTCTGATAGGATGCCAGGTAGCGCTCCATGAAGAAATTGAGCGGCAGCCCACGGTGCACGCTGCTGGCAGTGCTGAGCGTGACCGAGTCCGGATACTGATTATCACTGGAGGCGCAGCCCGCGCTGCCAAAGACTTCGACGCGCTGGTCGTAGCCGTAGACCGCCCTGCGGCTGTTGTCGATCGTCCCGAACGCGCCGCTGGCGAACTTGAGCGTCACCAGCGCCGTATCGATATCGCCCGCAGCGCCGATAGCCGGATCGACCATCACGCCGCCGGCTGCGTAGACTTCGTCGATCTCGCCGAGCAGGAAACGCGCCATATCGAAGTCGTGGATCGTCATATCGAAGAACAGTCCGCCGGAGACCTTGACGTACTCGATCGGCGGCGGCGCGGGGTCGCGGCTAATGATGTGGAGCAGGTGCGGCGTCCCGATCTCACCGCTCACAATCGCCTGCTTGACGCGCGCATAGTTGGCATCGAAGCGCCGGTTGAAACCGATCATCAAGCGAACCCCGGCTTCCTCGACCGTCTTGAGCGCCTCGTCAATGACCGCCAGATCAGCGGCGATCGGCTTCTCGCAGAAGATATCCCGGCCCGCCTGCGCCGCCAGCCGGATGAACAGCGCATGGGTGTCGGTCGACGAGCAGATGACGACCGCTTCAACCTCGGGGTGATGCAGCAGCGCATCCAGCGATGGGCTGGGCGATGCGCCGAGTTCATCGGCCAGCGCCAGCGCCGCTGCGCTGTTGAGATCGTAGATGGTGACCAACCTCGCACCGGGAATGCGGCGGGCGATCGTCTCTCCATGGACGCGCCCGATCCTGCCCGCACCGATCAGGCCAATGCCGACTTTCGTGCTTGTCATGATGACCACCCTCTGCCTGACTTCACAGCCCGATCGAGCGGAGATACGCGCGGTTGGCCGTCGAAAAACGCTTGGGCGCATCGAGGTCATCGATCAGGATATCTTGCTCGACGATCGCCCAGCCATCGTAGCCGAGCGCCAGCATTTTCTCCTTGATAGCGGGAAAATCGACCTCACCCTGGCCCAACGGGCAGAAGACGCCTTCAGCGACCGCCTCGAAGTAGCCCTTGCCTTGTGCACGGCAGCGCGCGGCGATTTCGGTGCTGCAATCTTTGAGGTGCAGATACGTGATGCGGGCTTGAAGTCGATCGACAGCCTCCGCCGCGTCGCCGCCGCCGTAATGCCAGTGCCCCGTATCTAGACACAGGCCGACCAGCTTCTCATCCGTTCGGGACAGCAGTTCATAGGTCTCGTCCGGGGTTTCGACGTATCCGGCGCAGTGGTGGTGAAACGCCACCCGCAGACCGAGTTCATCGTGGATGCGCCGCGCGATCAAGTTGACACCGCGCGCGAAGACATCCCACTCGCTGGAGGAAAGCGCGCTGCCGCTGCGCTGTCCGGCTTGGGCGACCAGCTCAGGGACGCTGCCGTTGTCATCCGCGAGGACGATGTACTGTGCGCCGAGCGCGGCCAGAAGCCGCCCGACTCTGAGCGCCGCTTGTGCGCCCGCCTCGTGCGCCTCAGCATCGACCAGGCGCACCGGCACAAACGCCGATAGGAGCTGCAAACCCCGCGCTTGCAGTTCCCCACGCAGCACATCGGGGTCGGTAGGTAGATAGCCATACGGCCCCAACTCGATCCCGGTGTATCCGGTCTCTTGGATCTCATCGAGCACACGCTGATACGGATACTTCGGGCTGATACCTTCAAATTCGTAGATGCCCCACGATACCGGGGCGCTTGCAATCCTAATCGCCATCATGTGAATCCTTGAACTCGCAAAAGAAACAAAACGTCGGCTGGCTTTCACATTCCAAACAATTACAAGTGGTACCGCTCCTTACGTTTTGCAGCCTCATACGCCTGACGCGCACGCTGGACATCGGGGTTGTCGCTGACCTCAGCGACGGCGACATCCCACCACGACTCGTAGCCGCCGACGCGCTGGCGCCGATCAACCTCGGTCACGATGCAGACGGGTCCGCCCGCAATCTCGCGCGCGCGCTCAAGCGCACTGCCGAACTCATCGCGGTTCATCGCCCTAAACGTGATCGCGCCCATGCCCTCGCACAGCTTGACAAAATCGAGCGGCAGCACCTCGCCATCGAGATGGCCGCTCTCGGTGCGATAGCGGTATTTGGTGCCGAAACCATCGCTGCCGACGCTCTTGCTCAAACCGCCGATGCTGGCGTAGCCGTGATTATCCAGCACGATGATGACGACCTTGATGCCTTCCTGCACCATCGTCACGATCTCAGTGTTGAGCATGAGAAACGAGCCATCACCGACCATGACGTAGACTTCGCGATCGGGATCGGCCAGCTTGGCACCGATGCCGCCCGCGATCTCGTAGCCCATCGTGGAAAAGCCGTACTCCAGGTGGTAGCCGCGCGGATCGCGCGTGCGCCAGAGTTTGTGCAAATCTCCTGGCAGGCTGCCCGCCGCGCAGAGGACGACATCGCGCGGACGGCTGAACGTGTTGATCATGCCGATCACTTCGCCTTGGCTGAGCAGCGGTTCGTGCTCGAAATTGTAGATGCGGCTGACCTCGGCATCCCAGTCGGCGTTGAGCTGGCGGCAGCGCGCTTGATAGTCCTCCGCAGTGCACGCATCGCCGAGCAGCGGCAGCAGCTCCTCCAGCGCCGCGCGCGCATCGCCGACGAGCGGGATCGCGCCGCGCTTGT
>CAYTME010000035.1:14305-22768 GCA_964438415.1 uncultured Pleurocapsa sp.
ATGACATTGATATTGACGAAATGCACGTCCGGGTTTTGAAAAGCGGTGTTGGACGCGCTGGTGAAATCGCTGTAGCGCGTGCCGATGCCGATGATCAAGTCGGCTTCGCGCGCGATGACGTTCGCGCCAGATGTGCCCGTCGCGCCGACAGCGCCCAGATTGAGCGGGTGATCGTAAGGCAGCGCCCCCTTGCCAGCCTGCGTCTCGCCGACGGGGATGCCCACACGCTCGACCAGCATCCGCAGTGCCTCGTGTGCACCGCTGTAATGCACGCCGCCGCCCGCGATGATCAGCGGGCGCTGTGCGGCGCGGATGGCGGCGGCGGCGCGCGCCAGAGACTCGCGATCTGGGCGGTCGCGGCGGATATGCCAGACGCGCGGCTCGAACAGCTCCAATGGATAGTCGTATGCCTGCGTTTGTACATCCTGCGGCAGGGCGAGCGTGACGGCACCTGTATCGGCTGGCGACGTGAGCACGCGCATCGCTTCTTGCAAGGACGGGATCAACTGCTCCGGACGGTTGATGCGATCCCAAAAGCGCGAGACCGGCTTGAAGGAGTCGTTGACGCTGATATCGAGCGAATGCTCGCTCTCCAACTGCTGCAGGACAGGCGCTTGGATGCGCTCCGCGAAGATATCGCCAGGCAGGAGCAGCACCGGCAGCCGGTTGACCGTCGCCATGGCTGCGCCCGTGATCATGTTGGTCGCACCTGGCCCGATCGAGGTCGTGCAGGCGAAAGTCGCCAGACGACGGCGCTGCTTGGCAAATGCCGCCGCCGTGTGCACCATCCCCTGCTCATTGCGGCACTGGTAGTAGCGGATCTCGTGCGCATACTGCTGAAGCGCCTGCCCGATGCCAGCGACGTTGCCGTGGCCGAAGATGCCCCAAACGCCTTCAAAAAACCTACTCTCAACCCCATCCCGTTCGACCATCTGGCGCGCCAAATAGAGTACGAGCGCCTGCGCCATCGTCAGCCGTGTCGTCTTCATGATCAAAAAAGCCTTTCCTATTCGGCTTCCATACCCAGATGCACCACCGGCAGGCGCGGGTCTTTGTCCTTCCATGTGTCCTTGATCCAGGCATACGCCGGGTCATCGCTGTTGGCCAGCGACTGGGCAGAGCCTGCCAAGAAATTGAGGTAATAGGTTGTGTAGCCGTGCGCACTGACGACCGGGTGATAGCCTTCCGGCACCAGCACCGCGTCGTGATTGCACGCCATCATGAGCGCGTCGATGCGCCCATCGCCCGTATAGACGCGCTGGTAGGCGTAGCCTGCGGGTTTGTCGATCTTGTAGAAATAAATCTCTTCTAGATCGGCTTCGATCAGGCTGCCATCGGCAGCTACGCGGTGGACATCATGCTTGTGCGGCGGGTAGCTCGACCAATTGCCTGATGGCGTGTAGACCTCGACGCAGACAATGCGGTGGCAGTCAAAACCGGGTGGGATGATGCTGTTGATCTGCCGGGTTGCGTTGCCGCCACCGCGGATCTCGATCGACGAGTCGGCGGGCGTGACCAACCGGGCGGGATGGTCCTGGTCAGTCGCCACCCAACACGAGGCGATCTCCAAGCCGTCGGTCAGCGCCTCGATCTGGAAGCGCGTCCGGCGCGGCAGATAGACGGCGTAGGGCATGCCGCTGAACACGTTCGGACGCCGCCCGATGCGCTCGAAATCGCCCGCCGATGTGCGAAAGGTTGCACTGCCGCCGAGAATGACGCTTACGTGCTCGTGTTCGCCCGTCTCACCCGCGTAGGTCTGCCCAGCGTTCAGCCGGATCGCCGCCATATTGAGGAATTCCCATCCGACATCTTGGGCGCTGACGCGAGCGAAAATGCCTGCACCACCGCTGTCTTGTGACTTGACCAAAAGGGTATCGGCGTTGTAGGTCATCCCAATTCACTCCAGTCCCCCTCGCGTGCTGACAAATGCCTCGACCTCGGCCAGCGTCGGCATGAAGTTGGCACAGCCGTGTTTGGTGACGACGATCGCGCCGCAGGCGTTGCCGAGCCGCGCCGATTTGCGCCAGCCCCAACCGTTGACGTAGCCATAGAGGAAGCCGGCACCGAAGGCGTCGCCCGCGCCGAGGATATTGTAGACCTCGACAGGATAGCCTGGGGCCTCAATGACCTCGCCGTTTTTGAGATAGATGCGCGACCCCCGTGAGCCGGTTTTGAGGATGAGCGCCTCTGGCCCCAGCGCCAGGATGGCCGCGATGGCGCGCTCGGCATCGCCGTGCACATGTGTGTCGGAGATCTGCGAGTGGGTGAGCGACATCTGCCCCGTTTCGACCATCACGGCAGCGTTGATCTCGTCTTCAGTGCCGATGACGATATCGACGCAGCGCAGGACAGCACGTACCTGAACGCCAAACGCGCGCACATCGTGCCATTGATCGGGACGAAAATCGACGTCCAGCACGACCTTGGCACCTGCAGCTCTGGCGCGCTCGGCGGCGAAAAACGTCGCGCTGCGGCTCGGCTCGACGCTCAAGTTTGTCCCGGCAAATTGAAACACCTTGCAATCCGCGATCGGGGATGCCAGCACATCGTCGATGTCAAGTGCGCTGTCCGCGCAGTTATCGCGGTAGTAGACCAGCGGAAATTTGTCCGGTGGTTCGATGCCGAGGACGACGGCGCTGGTGCGGCGGCCCGGCTTGCGCGGGATGTACCGCGTCTCGACGCCCTCACGACGCAGAAAATCGAGGATGAAATCGCCGACCGGATCGACGCCGACCGCTGTCAGGAGCGCGGTCTTGAGGCCGAGCCGGTGCGCCCCGACGCTGATATTGAGCGGTGACCCACCGACATAGGCGGCAAAGCTGGCGATCTGTTCGAATGGGGTGCCGATATCGTTGGAGTACAGATCGATGCTGCTGCGTCCCATGTGCAGCGAGTCATACCTGATCATGACCGCCGTCCTCATAGCCCAGTTCCGCCGAGAGATCGCGCGCGGCACGCATCACGTGCGCCGCAAGGGTGCCGACACGCTCGGCCGTGACGCGCACTGTCGGGCCGGAGATGCCGATCGCAGCCACCGCGATGCCAGTCAAGTTACAGACTGGAGCAGCGATACAGCGCACGCCGGGCTGGTGCTCCTCATCATCGTAGGCATAACCTTGCTCGCGCACCTGCGTCAGATGCTCAGCAAGTGCAGCGGGATCGGTCAGGGTGTTGGGCATCTTGCGTTCAAGGACAGTCGGCAGCGGCAAACCGCCAAAGGCGAGCAGCGTCTTGCCGACGGCAGTGCAGTGCAGCGGCAGCATGCGACCGGTGCCGCCGACGACGCGCAGCGAATGAGCCGCCTCAACATCATCGATCATGAGCGCTTTTCCCTCCGAGTACACGGCAGTATGCGCGCATTCTTCTGTCTCATTGACCAGTCGATAGAGATACTTGCGCGCTTTCTCGCGCAGCGGCATCCGGCTCACCAGCTCCCATCCGATCTGGTAGAGGCGGGTGCCGATCACAAACCGGCGCGATCCGCGCTCCTGCTGCAGATATCCCGCCGCCGCCAGGGTCTTGACCAGCCGAGAGGCGCTGCTCTTATCGACACCCAACTTGTCCGCCAGCTCGGTGATGCCGACAGAACGTCCGGACTGCCACACGATTTCGACGATCTGCAGGCCTCTCGCCAATGATTGTATTCCGTTCATTGCTCACCCAGCAAACTTAAGTTGCACAATATGCAACAGTATAACGAATTTTCGGCTAAATGCGCAAAATGATTGACAAACGCGCAACTTGCTTCTAGTATGGATGGCGGGGTCAGCAGTCTACAAAAAGCCCCGACCTGCTCCACTCACTCGGCTGTTTATTTGGTCAGCCAGTGTGTGTTCTCGTGCTCGAAAAGTTGTGCTGTAAGGATATTTTGATGCCAGCCGCTTTAAATATTGGTGTCCTCGGCCTAGGCCGGATGGGACAGGTATACGCCACGCACAGCGCGCACCACATCGAAGGGGCGCGTTTGGCTGCCGTCGCCGACCCGCGTCTGGAAATCGCGAACGAGTTCCGCGCCAAAGTCGGTGATGTCGATATCTATGTCGATCATCGTGACCTGCTGGCGCGCTCCGATATTCATGCGGTCATCGTCGCTACGCCGACCAGCACTCACCGCGATGTCGTGATCGCCGCCGCCGAGGCTGGCAAAGCCATCTTTTGTGAAAAGCCGACTTCGCTGAGTTTATCGACCACTGACGAGATGATCGCCGCTGTAGAAAGGGCAGGCGTTCTATTCCAAGTCGGTTTCATGCGCCGCTTCGATGCCGGCTGTGCCGCGGCCAAACAGCGTCTGGACGCTGGCGAGATTGGCGAACCGGTCGCCGTGCGTTCGATCGGGCGTGACGCCGGCCGCACGAGTCTCGAGTATGCCAACCCAGCGGTGAGCGGCGGCCTGGTCGTGGATATGGGCATCCATGACTTTGACCTGGTGCGCTGGTACATGGGGTCGGAGGTCGAACGTGTTTACGCGGAAGCCAGCTCGCTCGTTTTTCCAGAGCTGACGACGGTTGGCGATGTCGATTACGCCATGATCAGCCTGCGCTTCGAAAATGGAGCGCTCGGCAACGTCGAAGTCAGCCGCGACGCCGTCTACGGCTATGACATTCAGGCCGAGATCATCGGCAGCCAAGGGACGCTCAAGATCGGCTACTTGCAGTACACACCGGTGATCGTGGTCACCAAAGCTGGGGTCACCCACGACATCGTGCCGCACTTCCCGCAGCGATTTGGTGCGGCCTATACCCGCCAGATCGAACATTTCGTCGAGTGTTTGCGTACGGGCATTGAACCGCTGGTCACACCTGCTGATGCGCGTGCTGCCTTGCAGATCGGCATTGCGGCGACGCGCTCGCACATGGAAAACCGGGTCATCTATATCCGAGATGTGCAGAATTGAGCATCGACTCTCCATCGCGGAGATAACGCATGACGACCTGACGATGGTGTTTACTCCAGCGCTCTGCGCTGTTGTAAAGGGTTTAGGTTCAAGCGATTGAAGGAGATTTCACAAATGTCAAGGTTTATTCGAGTCGTTTTGCTCGCTGCGCTGCTCGTGCTGGTGGTCAATGCCGGCGTCGTTGCGCAGGAAGCCCGCCCCTATCGCATCGTCGTCGTCACGCATGGCCAGGCATCCGATCCTTTCTGGTCGGTCGTCAAGAATGGTGTCGATGCTGCCGCCGCCGACATGCGTGTCACAGTCGAATATCAGGCACCTTCGACTTTCGACATGGTGGCGATGGCACAGTTGATCGACGCGGCGGTCGCCAGCGATCCCGACGGGTTGGTCGTCTCGGTGCCCGACTTTGATGCCCTCGGCAGCCGCATCCGTGCAGCCGTCGATGCGGGCATCCCGGTCATCTCGATCAACAGCGGCAGCGACTACGCGGCCGAGCTTGGCGTGCTGGCGCATATCGGTCAGACGGAATATGAAGCGGGTTACGGCGGCGGTCAGCGGATGGCGGCAGCAGGCGTGACCAACGCCCTGTGCGTCAATCAAGAAGTCGGCAATGTCGGCCTTGACCTGCGCTGCCAGGGCTTTGCCGATGCACTCGCTGAGGCAGGCGCGACTTCGACGGTGCTCGCGGTCGATCTGGCGGACCCAACGGGTTCGCAGGGACGCATCAGCGCTGCTCTGCAGCAGGACAGCAGCATCGACGGTATTCTGACGCTCGGCCCGACCGGAGCGCTGCCGGCTCTGGCGGCTCTGGAAGCGGAGGGACTGCTCGGCACGATGAAGATCGCCACTTTCGATCTCTCACCCGAAGTGCTGGCCGCGGTACGCGATGGTGAGATGCTG
Source organism: uncultured Pleurocapsa sp. (assembly GCA_964438415.1). Classification (GTDB taxonomy): domain Bacteria; phylum Chloroflexota; class Anaerolineae; order Aggregatilineales; family Phototrophicaceae; genus Flexifilum. Next base: position 20,100 of record CAYTME010000035.1, read on the forward strand.
TTCGCGATCGACCAGCAGCAGTACACGCAGGGCTACCTGCCGATCGTCTATCTGACCCTGTACCTCGAAAACCTGAACACCCCCGGTGCAGTGCTCATCCCGACGGGGCCGGGCTTCGTGACGCAGGAAACCGCCGCGCAGGTGATCGAGTACGCAGCGCGTGGGACGCGGTAAAATCAAGCATCGATACTGACCTCCCTCTCCTCAAGCGAGGAGAGGGAAATTGCGTTTTTCAGATAGCTTTTTTGGGAACACGTTCATGGCGACAGAAATGGTGACATCGGCTGCCGACGAGCGCGTGCGCCGGCAGGGCAGCCTCATCAAGCTGCTGCGCCGCCCTGAGCTGGGTGCGGTCGGCGGGGCGATCCTCGTCTGGTTGTTCTTTGCTGTCGTCGCGGGCGACAAAGGCTTTCTCAGCCTGCGCGGCACGGCGAACTATCTGGGTGTGGCGGCGGAACTCGGCATCTTGGCGGTCGCAGTCGCACTGCTGATGATCGCGGGCGAGTTCGACCTCTCGGTCGGCTCAATGATCGGCGGCACCGGGATGATCACGGCCATCCTGACCGTCCATTTCGGGTGGAATGTCTGGCCAGCCATCGGCGTCTCTCTGCTTGCAGCGATGGCGATTGGGGCGATCAACGGCATTCTCGTCAATCGAACGAAGCTGCCATCGTTCATTATCACCCTGGCGACGCTGTTCATCATACGGGGCCTGACGGTCGGCATGACACGTCTGATCACCGGACGCACTCAAGTCGGCGGGATCAAGGACGCGCTCGGTTACGACTCGGCAGCGGCATTTTTCGCCAGCTCGATCAACATCGTCGATCCCGCATCGGCGCGCGGGGTCGAGGCACAGTTTCCAGTCTCGATCATCTGGTGGGCGCTCATCGCCGCGCTGGGGACGTACGTGCTGCTGCGGACGCGGCCAGGCAATTGGATTTTCGGCATCGGCGGCGATGAAGAAGCCGCGCGCAACGTCGGCGTCCCGGTCAATCGCATGCGAGTCATCTTGTTCATGGCCACAGCAGCGGCAGCGTGGTTAGTCGCGACGATCCAGGTGCTCTCGACAGGCGGCGCAGATACGCTGCGCGGGCAGCAGCGCGAGTTTTTCGCCATTATCGCCGTCGTCGTCGGCGGCACACTGCTGACGGGCGGCTACGGCTCCGCCATCGGCGCGGTCTTCGGCGCGCTCATCTATGGCATGGTGCAGCAGGGCATCGTCTTCACCGGAGTCGATTCGGATTGGTTTCTCGTATTCATGGGTGCCATGCTGATCATCGCCGTGCTGGTCAACAACTACATTCGCAAGCAAGCCTCGGAGGCGAAGTGACATGTCCCCCGTGTCGCAAGTGCCCGTGCTCGAAGTCATCAACATCTCGAAGTATTTCGGCAGCGTGATCGCGCTTAAAGACGTATCGCTGAGGCTGATGCCTGGGGAAGTGCTGTGCCTGCTGGGCGATAACGGCGCAGGCAAATCGACCCTGATCAAGACCCTGTCGGGGGTACATCAGCCGGACGAAGGCGAATACCTTGTTGAAGGCAAGCCGGTGGCATTCACCTCGCCGCGCGACGCGCTGGCACATGGGATCGCAACGGTTTACCAAGATCTCGCCATGATCCCGCTCATGAGCATCGCCCGCAACTTCTTTCTGGGCAGCGAGCCGACCGTCGGGCGCGGTTTGTTCAAGCGCTTCGATATCAAGGTGGCGAGCGAAATCGCGCGCGTTGAACTGGCGAAAATGGGCATCGACATCCGCGACCCAGATCAACCGGTTGGGACGCTTTCGGGCGGTGAGCGGCAGTCGGTGGCGATTGCGCGCGCGGTCTACTTCGGCGCAAAAGTGCTGATCCTGGATGAACCGACCTCGGCGCTCGGCGTCAAACAGGCGGGGACGGTGCTGCGCTACATCGCCAAGGCGCGCTCGCAGGGTGTGGCCGTGATCCTGATCACGCACAACCCACATCATGCCTACCCGATCGGCGACAAATTCACGATCTTGAAGCGCGGCCGCACGCTCGGCACATTCACGAAGAACGAGCTGGCGCGCGACGAGATGATCCGCATGATGAGCGGCGGGGAGGAGCTGGAGGCCCTTGAGCATGAGCTGCGCGAATTCAGCGCCGATAACGCGCTGGCGGGCTATGCCGACGCTTTCAAGGCCGAGAGCCAAGCCTTGTAGCTGTCAGCGGCAAAGACACGTTGGCATATGGAAAGCGCCATCGTGAAACCGCCGAGCGATTACGCCGAGCGCGTTTACGCCGGGGTCTTGGGCAAGATGATCGGCGTTTACCTGGGCAGACCGTTCGAGGGCTGGTCGCACGAGCGCATTCTGGCCGAATTGGGCGAAATCCGCACTTACGTTCATGAACGCTTGGGAATGCCGTTGATCGTCACCGATGATGATCTGACCGGGACATTCACCTTTCCCCAAACGATTCCCGATCATGATTACCCGGCAGCGCTTACCCCGCAGCACGCAGCGGAAAGCTGGCTCAATTATGTGATCGAGGGACGCACGATCTTCTGGTGGGGTGGAGTCGGCTGTTCGACCGAACACACGGCCTACGCACGCCTCAGAAGCGGCGTCCCCGCACCGGAGAGCGGTTCGATCGCTCGAAACGGTGCCATTGTGGCGCAGCAGATCGGCGCGCAGATCTTCATCGAT
>CAYTME010000036.1:0-212 GCA_964438415.1 uncultured Pleurocapsa sp.
GAGCCGGCTGTGCGACGCGCTGTGCGCCTCGTAGATCAGCTTGCGGCGCGCATGCACCAGCGACAGCGCCAGCAGCGCCAGCCGATCACGGCTGTAATAGACATCGGCGCGCTGGAAAAGGCTGAGCACCAGCACCGACAGCACGTAGGTCACCAATTGAACGACGAACAGAAGCCGCGCCAGCGCGCCGATGCCGCCCATCGCCAGCGGCA
>CAYTME010000036.1:286-3769 GCA_964438415.1 uncultured Pleurocapsa sp.
ATCGTCGATCTGGCGCAGCGACGGCGTGTTTCGGCGCTGCGCAGCCCACAGCTCGACTGTGACCTCGTGATCGGCGAACGCCTCGCAGTTCTGCACGATCTGCAGGCCGTGCGCCTTTTCGGTCGGCAGGCGGACGTTGGCGACGTAGATCAGCTTCACGGCTCCCCCGTCCGCAGCACGTTGATGAGCCGCTCGATCAGCCCGTCGAGATCGTGCGCGGCCAACACACGCTGGCGCAGCCCGGCACCGATGGCCGAACGTTCCGCCTCTGACAGCGCGAACAGCGCGCGCAGACGCTCGGCCAAGCCGCGCATATCATCAGGCGCAGCCACCCGCAGCCGATCGACATGCTCACCCAGCAGCGGATCGAACGCAGGACTGGCGACGATGGTCGGCACCTGCATGGCCATGCTCTCCAGCGCCGACTTGTCAAACAACCCCGGCGGGCTGAGATTGACCGCGACCGACGCGCGCCGGTAGAACTCGCGGACGCTCTCGGCAGGCTGATCGCCGACGAACACCAACCGCCCCCCCAGGTTGAGGCCGTGCGCTAGGTTGCGCAGCCGGTGCTCATACTGGCCATCCATGCCTGGCGGCGTGCCGCCGACCAAGACCGCGCGCGCATCGGTCACATCGACGAGCGCGCGCACGAGCGTCTCTTGATGCTTGATCGGCATCAGGCGGGCGACCTGGACGATGCTGCCAGCGCGCAGCGCGACCAGCTCCTGCGTCTGCGTCATGCCGGGCCGGACGACGCGCCACTCCGCAGCGGGGGCACTCTGCGGGTCGTAAAAGGCGCAGTCGATGCCATGCCCAATCGGGCGCAGTTTATCCGTCGGCAGTGGAAAGCTGCTCGCATCCGCCGTGACGATGCGATCGCAGACCGAGACGGCCATCTCAAGCTGCCGGCTGATCTGCCGATGCGTATACCAGAGCGTGATCGGGATGCCGCGCAGCTTGAGCAGCGGCGCGCCCATGACGGCGAAGAGCGGCATCATGTGGGCGAAGCAGGCGTCGCAGCGCGACCGGGCCAGCAGCCCGGCCAGAAGGCGGTAGAACTCAGCGGCGCGGCGCGCCTCGCTGAAGCCCCGCTCTTTGCCGACCGAAAACACGCGCACATTCGGCGCAACAGCCAGCCGACCTGCGCGCATGGTGATGACATCGATATGCTCGCAGCGCGCTGCCAGACGGTTGAGCCAGTGGGTCGCGAAGCCGAGCAGAGGGTCGTCAGCGTCGGTCGCCAGATTGAAGACCAGCAGCCGCATCAATCCACCCCGCGCGCGCGCAGCGCCGCCTCGATGACCTGCCGGTAGCCTTCGACGTAGCCCGACTCGGAGAAGAACTGCTGCGCAAATGCCCGCGCGCGCGCACCCATCGCCTCGATGTCGGGATCGGCCAGCACTTTTTCCAGCGCGGCGCACAGCGCCTGCACGTCGCCCGGCGGCACAAGCCAGCCGTTCTCACCCTCGCGGATCACGTCCGGGATGCCGCCGACGCGGCTGCCGATGGCCGGCGTGCCGCAGAGCATCGCCTCGACGAGGACGCGCCCCAAACCCTCCGAGTGCGACGGCAGGACGAGCACGCGCGCCCGCCCCATGTACTCGGCTAGTTGGCTCGGCGAGACTTCGCCGACGAAGACGACCCGGCCACTCAAGCCAAGACGTTCGACTTGTGAACGAAGCGCCTGCGCGTATTCCGAATTGTCCGGCCTCCCGACAAGCAAAAGCCGCGCCTGAGGGAACGTGCGCGAGACGCGCGCGAACGCATCGACCAGGACATCGACCGCCTTGCGGGGGATAAGGACGCCGGCGTAGAGGACATCCTGCGTCTGGCTCAGCGGGCACTGGCGCGGCGTATGCTCGAAAACGCGGCTGTCAGTCCAAGTCATAAATTGGATGATCGGCTTATCGGGCGCAAAAGTCTTGATCTGCTCGTGGGTCGCGCTGGAGATCGCGCGCAGCACATCAGCATGGCGCAGAGCGTAGGCGGCGCTGGCGGCCATCACGCGTTTGTAGAGCGACACGGAGACGACGCGCCGCTGCTGAAAAACCGACACCTCGAAATCACCGTGATTTTCGACCACGAGCGCGACCCGGACGCCGAAGAGGCGGGCGATCTGCTTGACGAACGCGCCGATCGCGCCTTCGTAAGGACTTTGTGCGACGATCACCTGAACGCGGTGGCGCAGCACGATCCAGAGCAGCACGAGCGGGGCGAGCGTGAACATGATCAGGTGGCGCAGCAGCGCGAACGTCGGCTGAGGCAGCAGATAGAAGCGGGCGGTCTGCGCGAAATGGCGCGGGCGCAGCACGAGCGCGAATCCGACCACCCACATATCGGCCGCAGGAGCAAGCGCGTCCCATTTGCGAGCTTGATCGTCGCTCAAAGGCTGCGTATAGCGTGCGCCGCCGATCCAGCAGACGCGCGGCCGCTCCCCCACCAATATCGCCCCTCGTGAAATGCTGATAAGCGGCTAGAGCGTAGCAGAGCGCCGATCAAAACTCAATGTCGAGCGTTCAGGGTTGGCGCGGCAGGTAGATGACCTGATCGACAAACAGCGTATTGGCGTCCTCAAGACAGTTGTTGGCGACCAGTTCGCTCAGCGGCGTATCGACCGCCACCGAGAGCGCACCCAAGCTGTCGCCCGGCTTGACGGTATACGGGATCCAATTTGGGGGCGTCAGCAAACAGTCCGAGTCGTTGAGGCGGACGCCAGAGTCGAGACCTGGAGCGAGCGGGGGTATGGTCGGCAGCGCGGTCGCCAGCGGCACGGCGGTCGGGCTGGCGACCGGCAGCGGCGCGCGCGCCGTCAAGTTGCAGCCGGTCAGGAGCGCGCACATGATGAGCGCAATCCAGATAGTCAGGGTCTTGATCGGCTGCCGACCTGCCATGCCACCAACCTCATCCGCCGCTGCGACGCCGCCAGCGTAGCACAAGCGGCACCGGAGCGCAAAGAGGCGACCCAGGGCCGCCTCTCGCACAGCGCCGCACGCGCGTTCAGCTTGCCCGGCGCGAGATGCGCACGCGCCGCGACGGTTCTTCGCCGAAGCTTTCGCTCTCCAGACGCGCCTTGCGCGCCATCTGATGCTGGATGCGCCGGATATGTGCATCCTGCGGAGCCAGATCGACGAACTGGCTACCCGACTGCACCTGCAAAATGGCGGCCCGCACCTCGCGCATGGCATCCTCGAACGGATCGGACTGATCGTCGGCATCCGACTCGAGATTGAACATGTCGGCGATGAAGCTCTCCATCTGCGAGATGGTGTTGGCGCGCAGCACGTAAATGGGCGTCCCGCGCCGCTCTGCATCGACGATCAGTTTGGGGCGGCGGCGGTAGTAGTTCTTGAGGGTCACGATGACATCGGCGCTGCTCGCATCATCGGTGACCTGCAGCGGCACATGCAGCCGCCGCGACGCCTGCTGGAGCCGGTTGCGCGCTACACCGTAGGCGAAAACGCGAGTCAGCGTGCCCGACCGTGT
>CAYTME010000036.1:3779-4313 GCA_964438415.1 uncultured Pleurocapsa sp.
GGGCGCAGAGACGTCATCCGGTTCTCGCGCGCTTCGACCGGCTCGTCGTAGCTCGGACGTCCGCTGCCATTGCCGCCCCGCCGCCCACCGCCATTCCTGCCGCCGCTCTTTTCGACCAGCGCGCGCGTTTCGGGATAGTACGGCTCGTAGGTGATCTCGCCGAACTCATTGCGCGAACGCAGCTCAGCGGGCTGCGGACGCCCACGCAGCATCGCATCAACCGCAGCGGCCACATCCTCATGGACGACCAAGCGATCGCGCGTCTGAATCTCGATCAAGACGTCGAATGTCGGCGGCGCTTTGCGCTCCAGCACGGTCTTCTGCGTGCCGCGCCGGCGCGCCTCATCGTCGGAAAGCGTCACCGCTTGAATGCCGCCCACCAGGTCCGAGAGCGTCGGGTTGAGCAGCAGGTTGTCGAGCGCCGTGCCGTGCGCCGTGCCGATCAACTGCACACCGCGCTCGGCGATGGTACGAGCGGCCTGCGCCTCCAACTCGCGCCCGATCTCATCGATCACGATCACTTCGGGATTGTGG
>CAYTME010000036.1:4323-10748 GCA_964438415.1 uncultured Pleurocapsa sp.
TCGATCATGACCTCGTGCTGCAGATCAGGCTGGCGCACCTGCATCCGCCGCGCACGTCCGATCGCCGGATGCGGCACATCGCCATCACCACCGATCTCGTTCGACGTATCGACGATCACCACACGGCGGGTATCCGCCAGCACGCGCGCGGACTCGCGCAGCATGGTCGTCTTGCCCACGCCGGGCGGGCCGAGCATGAGCAGACTCTGACCGGACTCGATCAGGTCTTGAATGATGTCGATCGTACCGTAGACCGCCCGCCCGACACGACAAGTCAGGCCGACCACGTCGCCTCGCCGGTTGCGGATGGCCGAAATGCGATGCAGTGTGCGTTCCATGCCGGCGCGGTTATCCGCGTCGAACATGCCGACATTTTCGACAATCGCGTCCAGATCGAAACGTGTGACCTCGCGGTCGCTCAATTCGACTTCGCCGCTGACGTAGCGCGCTGTGGGCACGCGCCCGAGATCGAGCACGATCTCCAGCAGGTCGTCGATGTTGCCCAGCTCTTCCAGGCGCTGGTTGAGGTGGGCAGGCAGAACCCGTTTCAGTTCTTGAATGTCATCCGTTATCCGCCGTTCCATTCAGTCTCTTGTGTACTCCCGGATTGATTGTGACAGAAATCCGTGTAATCGCTGATGCGGCTGGTGGGCGGCTGCGCCGTGCCCGAGATCGCCTCCAACGTGCGGACGACCGGCGTGAAGACCGGATGCCGCACCCCCGCCGCGATGTGACGCACCATCACCGCCTGCTGGCTGATCGGCGTGAAGCCGAGCCGCGCCAAGCCATCCTCCAGCCAATCTTGATAGCGGCGCACACACACGTAGACGGGCAGTTTTTCCGCCTTCGGCTGGCGCGCGATCGCGCCAGCGATGATGGCCGATGCTTCGTTGAACAAGATGTCCGGGTGCAGGAAAGGCATCAGGTAGACGCCGTACTTGCCCTCCGAGACGGCGATATAGCCGAGCACGCGCCCATCCTGCCGGTAGACGTAGCCTTCGCTGTCGCTCGACGGCACAGCGATCGGCTGGACGAGGCGCGGGACGATGTTGCTGTAAAGCAGTTGAATGTCCATCGCATCCGCGTCCATCTCCTCGGCCAGCTCCGCGGGCGCGACCTGGCCAGTGAGCGGCTGCCCCGGTTCGCGCTGCCAGATCTCCTGCCGCGCGTAGACGGCGAAGCCCGCCCGGCGCATGACGGTGAAGAGCGGGCTTCTTTCGTCGATCTCGCCGGCCAGCATGTGCGCACCGCGTTTGCCCGCCGCCGCCGCCATCGCGTCCAAAATGTGCAGCCAGACGGTATCATCGGCACCTTCATCCGGCAGCGCGGGCGCGATCGTGATGATCTGCGCGATATGATCGTCGGCTTTGAGGCGGAACTGCCCGACCACACCCTGTTTATCCGAGCGCGAGATCAGGGTGTGCAGGTTGCGCTGGGGCAGGATCAGGTTGGAGAGGATCGCCCCCAGCGGCCCCGTTGACGAACGGGTATACGCAACTTCGCTGTCCAAGATCATGCCGCTGTCACACACACGGTATAACAGCGGAAGATCGACGATCATGACTGTTCGGGTCTGGGCTTCGTGCTGCCGCATCGCATCCTACTCCCGAGACGCTAACGCGCCATCACGATAAAAACCAACACCTGCGCCAGCCGTAATGCGATGATGCCCAGAAACCATCTCCCTGTTGCAAGAAGTTTGAGCGCCGTTCGACATCCTTATCATCTGTGGCCATTTTACTCCCGCTTTTCACCCCAAGCAATCGCTCGTTGCCCTACGCTCTGTTAAAAAATCGGCTTCCGAGCGCCAGCGCCGATGTGACAGGCGGCAGTGATGCGCTGAGGCGTCATTTGGCTATACCCACGCGCGCGCGCAGCCCGTACACTGGCGTACATTCAAGTCTGATGTGTTCACATTATACCGATCGGGTGAGCAGAGCATGAGCCGTGACTACGCCAACCAGCCGCCGAACGCCGTCCGCCGCAGTGACCGCGCGGTCGACGACGACACTTGGATCCGCGATCTGCTGGCGCGCGCGCCCTACGGCACGCTGGCGACCGTGCATGACGATCAGCCGTTCATCAACAGCAACCTGTTCGTTTTTGACGCCGAACGTCACGCCATTTACCTGCACACGGCCCGCGTGGGGCGCACACGCGCCAATATCGAAAACGCGCCGCGCGCGTGCTTCAGCGTCAGCGAGATGGGGCGTCTGCTGCCCGCGCCTGAAGCGCTCGAATTCAGCGTCGAGTATGCGGGTGTGACCGTCTTCGGCACCGTCGAGATCGTCGAAGGCGAAGAAGCGCGCCGTGCTCTGCAAGCGCTGCTCGATAAATACGCGCCGCATCTGCGCCCAGGGATCGATTACCGGCCGATCACCGACGATGAGCTGGCGCGCACCGCCGTTTACAGGCTCAAGATCGAGTCATGGAGCGGCAAACAGAAGCGCGCCGCGGACGATTTCCCCGGCGCGTTCTGGTACGGGCAGGGCGGCTGAGGCAGGGCGGCTTCAGAAGCGGCCGGTCATGGCATCGACATAGCCGGTCAGCTCGGCATAGCCGAAGCCGGTTGCATCGCCGTCGATGCGCACAGTGCCCTCCCAGTAGGCGATGTCACCGCCCGCCAGCTCTTGGTCGAGCACCTGCGGCGTCAGCACGAGCGTGAACGGCTCCTGCCCCTGCGGACGTACCTCGATGCGCCAGCCGGATGGATAGACTGCCCCGGTGTGCGGGCTTTCCCAAGTGCCGGTCGACTCGATCGTGAAATCCTCGGCGTCGAGATAGATGGTCGAACCATCTGGCAGGACGAGCAGGCCGCCAAAGTATGGATCGCGTCCGCCGTCGGTCAGACGGATCTGTCCCACCATCAATTCGCGCTCATCATCGAGCTGCAAGCCGAACCAATCCCAACCCAGCGCGTTGGCTCCCAGCGCGCTGGTGCTGAATTCATGATCTTTCCAGGCATAGCCTTCGACCTCGAACGACTCGCCCAGGATGGTGACGACGCCTACCGCGGCCAGCCGTGTCAGCGAATAGTAATGACTGGCATTGCCCGGCTCTGCGCTCTTGGCGCTCAGACCGCGATCGCCCTGCAGCGCGGGCGGCTTGCGCTGATCGAGCGTCAGTTCGAGCGCCACGCTGCCGGTCGCGGCGGAGATGTGCGTCCGCAGTGCTTCGTCATCGAGCGCGCGGACTTCCCAATTCTCCAGCCAGACGCGGTAGACAGGGTCGATGGTCGCACCGGCCAGATCGGCGCTGCCGCGGCTGTAACGCTCCTCATGGAAGAAACGGCTGCCGGCGACATCCGTCACCGCGAAGTGCGCCATGTAGAGCTGGTTGGTGCGCCACTCCGAGCTGCTCGCGGTTCCCTCCGGTGTGATACCGCGCCGGAAGATGGTGAACTGAAAGCCAAAGCGGCGGCCATCAGCGGCCGCCAGATTGCCGGTATAATACCACCACTCGGTCTGATAATCGGGGTGCGGGCCGAAATTGCGCGGGAACTGCCAGTCGAGCGGTTCGAACGCGCGTGCGAAGCCGCTGGCATCCGGGCTGCCGCTGATAACCGTGCGCGCGCTCATCTCCGATGCGCCGCTCACATCGATCAAGCTCACACCGAAGACGATGACCACCGCAGTCAGCGCCAGCAAAACGACAAAGCGCCACATAACATCCCCAGTCGTTCACATCGTTCAATCTTTGATGAATGTAGCAGGGTTGGATAAGATAGCTGTGAGAAAGCACGAAAGGCAGCCGATTTGAGCCAACGAGTCGCGATCCTGCACTTCGCCAGTCCGCCTGTGATCGGCGGCGTCGAGTCGACCATCTACTACCAAGCGATCGGCCTGCACAAGCTGGGTTATCAAGTGCGGGTCATCAGCGGAGCGGGAGCGGACTTCGCACCAGATATCGAGACGATCATCGAACCGCTCTACGGCTCCAAACACCCCGATGTGCTGAAGGTCAAAACGCAGTTGGATGCAGGTCAGGTTTCGGATGACTTCCAAGCCCTCACCGACCGGCTGCTCGCCCTGCTGCGGGCGCATCTGAGCGACTGTGCCTTCTGCATTGCACACAACGTCCACACGCTGCATAAGAATCTGCCGCTCTCGACGGCACTAGCACGTCTAGCGGCGGAAGGCCAGCCGCGCCAGATCGCTTGGTGTCACGATCTGGCCTGGACGAACGCGCAGTACCAGGCGGAGCTGCACCCCGGTGAACCGTGGGATATCCTGAAGCGCGTTTGGCCGCATACGCGCTACGTCACCGTCTCCGAGCCGCGCCGTGCCGAGCTGGCAGCACTGCTCGATCTGCCGCCGACCGCCATCGAGGTGCTGGTGCCGGGGGTCGATGCAGCGCGCTTCTTCAACTGGACGCCGACGACCGTCATGCTGGATGAGCGTTTGAAGCTCTTGGATGCCGACTACGTGCTGCTGCTGCCAGCGCGGCTGACGCGGCGTAAGAACATCGATCTCGGCCTGCGGGTGCTGGCCGCCCTGCGCGCACACACAGGCCGCGATGCGCGCCTGCTCGTCACCGGCCCGCCGGGACCGCACAACCCAACCAACATGGGCTATCTGGGCGAACTGCTCGCCGCGCGCGACCGGCTGGGGGTGAGCGAGAGCGCGCACTTCCTGTATGCCTACGGCGACGCGGAGGGGAGTCCGCTGTTGATCGACGACGCGACAATGGCCAACCTGTTCCTGCTGGCGGACGCGCTGTTCTTCCCCAGCTTGCAGGAAGGCTTCGGCATTCCGGTCTTGGAGGCGGGCTTGGCCGGGCTGCCGGTCTTTTGCGCCGATATCCCACCCTTCCGCGAGACCGGCCAGGGCGAGGTCATCTACTTTGACCCCGTACATGCCGATCCCGGCGCGGTCGCCAGACAGATCGCGACGACGCTCGAAGCGTATCCGCCGTCGTCACTGCGCCGCCGAGTGCGCCGGCGCTACCGCTGGGACACGATCATCCGCGAACATTTAGTCCCTTTACTGGAGGCATAATTGAACTCGAAGGCTCGACGAGTCATGGTCGTCCTCTCGTCCGTCCACCAGCTCGACGCATGGCTTCTGCTGGCGCAGCGGCTGTGCGGCGCTGACGGCACCATCTTCCTGCGCGGCCTGGTCGCCATTCCCGAAGGCACCAGCCTGAGCGAAGGCGCGATCCAAGCGCGCGAGATCCGCCACACCCTTGACCGCCGCGCACAAGCCGAAGCGAATATCGACGACGAGGTGAAAGTCCACGTCGATTACCAGCCGATGACGACCATCATCGGCGAAATCCCACAGCTCGCAGTCGATCTGGTGCTGATCGAATGGCAGGGGCCGGATGAACCGATCGGCGGCATGGACACCGACGCGGTGCTTCAGCAGTGCCAGGCGGATGTCGCGCTGGTCGGCGGAGAGGGCTGGTGGGAGAGCGGTCCGGTGCTGCTGGCGCTGCGCGGCGGGCCGAACCTATCCTTGGGTGTGGAGGTCGCGCGCGCGCTGGCGCACAACCACAGCATTACGCTCTTTCACGCGTCCGATCAAATGCGCGATCGACAGGATCCGCGGCTGCTGTTGGAGCACGAACCGACCATCGATCGCATCATCACCGCTTCGTCGGGCATCATGGAGGGGATGCTGCGCGAACTGCGCGATCACAAGGCGGCGGTGCTCGGCGCGACCTACCGCCTGCCAGAAGCCAGCGCGAGCGCGCTCGGCCCCTTGGTCAACCGCATTTACCACCAAAGCAGAACCCCGCTCACCCTCGTCCGCGCCGCGCAGCCGGAGGCGGTGGCCTTCCACGCCCCCTATGTCCGCCTGGCGGAGCCAGCCGACCTTTCGACGCGGGTCGATCGCTGGTTTGCCGAAGCGACCTTTCACAGCGAAGAGTTCTCCGATTTGCGCCATCTGCTGTCGCTCAAGGAGAAGCAGGGCATCACGATCAGCGTCGGCCTGCCGGCGCTCAACGAGGAGGAGACGGTCGAGCATGTCATCCGCACACTCAAGACCGCGCTGATGGACAAGCTGCCGCTGGTCGATGAGATCGTGCTGATCGACAGCGACTCGACCGATCGAACGCGCGAAATCGCCGAAGCGTGCGGCATCCCGGTCCACATTCACCAGCATGTGCTCACGGACGATGTGGGCGCGCTGCGCGGCAAGGGCGAGGCGCTGTGGAAGAGCCTGCATGTCCTGCGCGGCGATCTGATCGCCTGGGTCGATACCGACATCACCAACATCCACCCACGCTTCATCTACGGCCTGCTGGGTCCCATGCTGCGCCATCCGCACATTCACTACGTGAAGGGCTTCTACCAGCGCCCGATCCGCGTGGGCGAGAAAGTGCAGGCGACCGGCGGAGGCCGCGTGACGGAGCTGGTGGCGCGTCCACTGCTCAACCTGTTCTATCCCGATCTATCGGGCGTCATCCAGCCGCTGTCCGGT
>CAYTME010000036.1:10773-22347 GCA_964438415.1 uncultured Pleurocapsa sp.
GCTCGCTGCTGGAGCGCGTCCCCTTCTTCAGCGGCTACGGCGTTGAGACGGGCTTGCTGATCGATATCCTCAAGGAGGTCGGCTTGGAAGGGATCGCGCAGACCGATCTCGAGATGCGGGTGCATCACAACCAGACGCTCACCGATCTGAGCAAGATGTCGTTCGCCATCATCCAAGTGTTCATCGCCCGCCTGGAAGCACAGTACGGGGTCGAACTGCTGGACAAAGCCAACCGGACGATGAAGACGATCATCCACGAACCGGGGCGCTTCGCGCTGGCCATCCACGACATCGGCGACGTCGAACGTCCCCCGATCGAGTCGCTGGCGGCCTACCGTGCGCTGCGGTCGCCCGCCCGCTGAGCCAGCGGTCAAAAGCAGTCCACGACCGAGCAGCGCATTTTGGACTTGGAATACCGCTCGCCGAGGTTGTGGAGCATGGCTCTGTTTCGGCCATCGGCGCAGCAGCGAGGGGACACCGTTCCAGCTCGGTCGGCGTTATAATCGACGACGAAGCGCGTGAAGACATGAGCCAGGCGGAGGTCTATGGTCAGCCTGCTGCGAACCCTGCAAGATAGTGAACCGGCGCTGCTGCCAGTTCTGGCGGCGCTCTGGGGCGTCAAGATCGACCCACGTGACCGCGAAACGGCGAGCAAGCGGATCGCCGCTGCGATGCTCGACACCGCGCAGACCGAGCGCGCCTGGGATCTGATCGACGATGCCCAGCGCGGGGCGCTGCAGGTGCTCGTCTCCAACCAGGGCAAGATGCCGGAGACGATGTTCACGCGGCTGTTCGGCGAAATCCGGCGCATGGGTGCCGCTCAGATCGAGCGCGAGCGTCCGCACGAACAGCCTCAGGGAACGGCGGAAGCGCTGTTTTATCGTGGCTTGATCGGCATCGCCTACGAGCCGACGCCCGCCGGCCCGCGCGCGCTCGTCTATATCCCTGACGATCTGCTGGCGGCGCTGCCCGTCCGCAAGACATCCTACGACGAGCTGGACGAAGACGATGACAGCTATCTGGACGACGAGGATACGCCCGCGCTCAAGCCGCTCGATGCACCGGAGTCGCAGCGCCTCGCCGACACCTCGATCGTCGATGACATGACGACGCTGCTGGCATATGTGCAGATGCGCGCGCCGCAGATCGATCAGGCAGGAATGGCCGAGATCGAAACGCTGCTCCAGAATCTGCTCGTCCGCGATCGCGCGCGGCTTTACTTCATGATCGAGCTGGCGATCAGCGCCGAATTGATCGAGCTGCACAGCGACCGCCTGTATGTGCGCCGGAATGAGGCGCGCCGCTGGCTGGGCGCGCCGCGCTCGGAGCAGCTCCGCACGCTGGCTCACGCCTGGCGCGTCAGCGAGCAGCTCCGCGATCTATGGCATGTGCCGGGCTTGATCGTGGAGCGCGAGGCCGGCACGATGCCGCAGTACAATCCGGCGGCTGCGCGCGAGGCGGCGATCGACCTGCTGGCCAACACAGTGCCGGGCGAGGGATGGTGGCGGCAAGATGCCTTTGTCGAGGCCATGAGGCTGCATGACCGCGATTTCCAGCGCCCGAACGGCGACTACGCGAGCTGGTACATCCGCAGCGCCGACGGCGACTACCTGACCGGTGAAGCCAGCTGGGATGCGGTCGATGGTGCCCTGCTTTATCACTATCTCAACGGGCCGCTGCACTGGCTGGGGCTGCTCGACCTGGCGGACAACGCCGCGCGGCTGAACGCCTACGGACGGGCGCTGATCAAAGCCAAACCGTGGCCAACGCCGCAGGAATCAGCCGACAAGCTGGCGCTGCACGATGATGGCACGATCCTGGTGCCGCGCCGCGCCGCGCGCCTCGACCGCTTCCAAGTCGCACGCTTCGCCGCTTGGGTCAGCGCGGGCGACCCATATGTCTACCGACTGGAAGGGGCGAGCATCGCCCAAGCGGCGGAACAAGGCATCAGCGCCAGTCACATCGCCGGTTTCTTAAGCAAAGCAGCTGGAGACGTCTCGCTGCCGCCGGCGATGGCGCGGCTGCTCGAAAACTGGCGTGTGGGTGCGTCGGCACAGGTCACGTTCGAGCGGCTCACCGTCCTGCGCACGACCTCGGTCGAGACGCTGGACTTCATCTACGAGACGCCGAACCTGCGCCGCTATCTGGGCGCGCGCCTCGGCCCGATGGCGGTCGTCATCCGCGCCGATCAGCTTGGGGCGCTGCAGGCCGCGCTCGGTGAACACAGCATCGAAGTCGAGTTGATAGGCTTCTAGCGTGACCGCAAAACGGATCATCGCGTTGTGCGTTTGTGCGCTGCTGTTGTGCATCCCGTTGGTTTCCGCCCAAACGGACGCGCTCACCTCGACCCCGCTCGAGACAGCCGAGGCGCTGGCTCGCGCCGCGCTGCCGCCGCGCGACCGAGTCGCGCTGGCCGAGTCGCTGCTGGGGATCACCGTCGATGATGACACCGCCGCCATCCCACCCGCGGCACAGCTCGGTGACCGAGGGGTCTTCACCGTGCGCAATGCCGATACCAACAGCGTGCGCCAGATCGAGGCCTACGTCGCTGCCGTCGGCAAGCACGTCGTCATGTGGGTCGAAAGCGGCACATCCGAGCTGCCTCACGGCCGACTGCAGGCGCTGGTCACCGCTTTCGATACGCAGATCTACGAGCCTGTGCGCGCACTGTGGGGCAGCGAACGGGTGCCGGGCATCGACGGCGATCCGCGCGTGCACATCCTCTTTGCGACGGACATCGGCAGCTCGCTGCTCGCCTATTACGCCAGTGAACACAGCTACCCGGCCAGCGTCGTGCCGACCAGCAGCGAACGCGAGATGTTCATCGTCAATCTCGACACCTTCGCCCAAAACTTCGACGGCCGCTGGTTGGAAAGCATCCTGGCACACGAGTTTCAGCACATGATCCGCGATCACGTGCAGTCAAATCTCGACACCTGGCTGAACGAAGGCTTTTCGACCTTCACCCAATTCCTGCTGTACGGCGATTTCGACATGGCGCTGGCGTTCCTGTACGCGCCGGACACGCAGCTCAACGCCTGGAGTCCGGAGCCTTTCGAGCGCAGCGCGGATTACGGTGCCGCGCTGCTTTTCACGATCTATTTCTACGAACGGTACGGCCTGCAGGCACTGCAAATGCTCAGCCAGAGCGGGATCGCGCGCGGCCTCGACGCATTCGACGCGACACTGAACGCGCTCGGCGCGCCGGGAGTCGATGTGCTGTTCGCCGACTGGGTCGCCGCCAATTACCTACTCGGATCAGGCGCGCAGATACCGGGATTGACGTACACCTCGCTGCCGCCGGGGATGCCGCTGCCGACGGCGCGGGCGCAGGCGCAGGTCTACCCGTTCGCCTACGCCGGCGCGCTCTCGCAGTACGCGACCGATTACTTCGAGCTGTCCGTGCCCCCCGGCGCGCGCGCGCTCGAGATCAGCTTGGATCTGCCATCCATCACCCCGTTGATCGACGTGCCGGCGGCCAGCGGCCAGCGTTTCTGGTACAGCAGTCGCGGTGACGACAGCGTATCGACGCTGACGTGCGCCTTCGACCTGCGCAGCGTGCAGACAGCTGCGCTCGAATACGCGGTCTGGCACTCGCTTGAGGAGTCCTGGGATTACGGCTATCTGCTGCTCAGCCGCGACGGCGGACGCACTTGGGATGTGATCGCAGCAGACGGCATGACCGATCGCAACCCCAACCAGACGGCCTACGGCACGGGCTACAGCGGCACATCCGGCGGTTGGGTGCGGGAGCGGGTCGCGCTCGATGCCTACGCGGGCAGCGAAGTCCTCATCCGCTTCGCCACCATCACCGACGACGCCATCACCCTGGCGGGCATGGCGATCGACGATGTACGGCTGATCGCAGCCGGCTACAGCGAGGATTTCGAGTCTGCCGATGGCGGCTGGTCGGGAGCAGGTTGGGTCTGGGTGGAGAACGCGCTGCCCCAGCAGGCGTGGGTGCAGGCGATCGAATGGGACGGCACCGCGCCGCGCATCGAGCGCTGGCAGACGGTGGGCAGCAGTCGCTGGTCGATGACGCTGCGCCCCGGCGCTGAGCGCGTCGTGCTCGCCGTTTCCCCGTTTGCGCCGGTCACGCTGACACCCGTCGGTTACTCGCTGCGCGCCGATTTCGACGCATAGGGCGCACCGTTCATTTTGGCGCGCTGGCTTTACCCTGCATCTGCGCGAGCTGCTGTTCCAGCTCGGCTTGCCGGGCTTGGCTCGCGCGGCGCGCTTCGGCCAGTGTCTCGCGGAAGCTTTCGGCGAGCCGCTGGCGGAATTCCGCACCTGTGGACGGGGCAAGCAGCGCCACGATCACGACACCGGCAGCCAGCCCGACCAGCAGCCCGATCATCCACAGACTCACCTTGTTCATTCCGTTCCGCCCTCTCAGCCCAGATGGGCACATCCAACCTGAGTATAGCACGGGCGAGCAGTAAGCGGTTGCCGCGTGAAGCGCGAATTGGCGATAATGATGGCGATCCGTCCACATACCCGCCGCATACACAGAGAGGGACATCATGACCCTAAATCGCGTCCACACCGACAATGCCCCAGCCGCCGTCGGCCCCTACTCCCAGGCCATCGTCGCCAACGGCATGATCTTCACCGCCGGTCAAGTCGCGCTCGTGCCGGGCACAGGTGCACTGATCGAGGGCGGCATCCGCGAGCAAACCGAGCAGGTGCTGCGCAACCTGCAGGCAGTCCTGCAAGCAGGTGGTAGCCGGCTCGACCTGGTCATCAAGACCACGGTTTACTTGCAAAGCATGGATGATTTCGCCGCCATGAACGACGTTTACACACGGTTTTTCGGCGACCACAAACCGGCGCGCTCCACCGTCGCAGTTAGCAGGCTACCGCTGGGGGCGCAGGTCGAAATCGATGCGGTGGCGCTGCTCGGCTGAAAGCCGCGTCAGGCCAGCACCGGCTGGCTCTCGTCCTGCTGATGTATCGGCAGACTGACCGTGAACGCACTGCCGACATGGAGCTGTGACGTCACACTGACGCTGCCGTGATGCATGTCCACCAGCCGCTTGACCACCGTCAATCCCAGCCCAGCGCTGCCGCTATCGCTGCTGCGCGCCAGATCAGCGCGGAAGAAGTGATCGAAAATGTGCGGCAGGTCATCCGGACTGATGCCGATGCCGGTATCCTCGATGCGGATCGCGACGTTCTCGTCGTCGGCGGCGGTTGTCACGACGATCCTGCCGCCCTGAGGTGTGTAGTTGACGGCATTGGTCAGCAGACGCCGCAGCACGCGAGCCAATCCGTTTTCATCGCCATCGATGGTCGGAAGCGACATGCTCGCCGGGAAGTGCAGTTCCAGGCCGCGTTTCGCGGCCAGCGGCGCGTATTCTTGGACGATCCTCGTCACCAGATCGTCGAGATCGACCGGCTCGAACAGCACAGCGGACTCGGATTCGCTTTCCAAACGCGCGAGCAAGATGACATCGTCCATCATCTCCTGCAGCCGGTTGATCTGCCCGCGCACCACGTCGATATGCTTCTGCTGCTTCTCCAAACTATCGACCGATCGCTCGACCAGATAGAGGCTGGTCTTGATGACGGCGAGCGGCGTGCGCAAATCGTGCGACAGATTGCGGATCAGCTTTTGCAGGATGCTGCGCTGAGAACGCTCCAGCGCCAGTTCGAGCTGCTGCCGCTGCCCTTCAAGCTGTAGTGTCAGGTCGCGCAGCGAGATCAGCCGCACAGGCCGATTGCGATAGAAGGCGGGCTTCTCTTTGATCTCGACCGGCAGTTCGACCCCATCCCAGCGCCGCAGCCAAGCCCCGACCTCCTCGCCGCCATCGATTGGCTGACGCCGGATCAAACTCGCCTCCGCCTGCCCCAAGAGCGCACTGGTCGCATTCCCGGTCAGCCGCTCAAAAGCCGGGTTGGCATCGAGGACTTCACCATCGGCCACGATCAGGAGCGGTTCAAAACTCTCCTCGAACAACAGGCGGTAGCGCGCTTGGCTCTCCTCCAAGGCATGAGCATGGGCGTGGATCGCACGCTGGTCATGCTCGCGTAGATACGCGATCAGCAGGATGAAGGGCGAGAACACCCCGACATAATGAAGATAATCGACGACGGCCCGCGGTGTCACCGCGCTGCTCAAATTCGGCATCAGCAGGAGGCCGCCCGTGATCATGGCGAGGAGCACCAGGCTGGCGATGGGCGGCAGGAAGATGCTGGAAAAGAGGATCGGCAGGTTGAGAAAGAGCGGCAGGAGCTGGATCGTTTCCTGCTGCGGATCGACGGCCAAGCTGGCCAACACATAGGTGACTTGCGCGCTCACCAGCACAGCGGCGGCCAGCCGGTAGCGCGGCGTTCGGCTCACGATATAGGTGCAAAACGTCGCCGCAAGCAGCGCTAGGTCGATCGGCAGGCTGTACCGAGATGTCCTTTGCAAACCGTGACCGGGCACGAGGACGAAGTAGAGTGAGACGGCTAGCAAGGGTAGATGCACCGCCGTCAGGATACGCGCCTGTGACCGATGTTGGCGATCCTGCAGCGCTGCTTGCGGCTCTGTCAGCCGTCGCCAGATGCACATTCCCCATCGAGTTAGATTCTCAAAAACAGCCGTCGATCGTCGGTTCAACGCCGCCCATCCGTTTTCCGGAGTCATGAATGCGCTGCAGACGCAGCGATAACGTCAGTATACAACCAGAGTCGAAGCACAGAGCTATAGGTCCGGGACGTTGACGCCGCACCGCGCTTGAAGTGCTATAATCCGGGTAGTCACGAAAATTGAGCCAATAGGAGAGACAGGCATGGCTATCGCTGCTGCGCTGGGTGGTGTCTACACCATCGACCGGATCGCCGAGGCGCTGGGTGACCGCGCCGAGTATTTGCTCAACCACACCTCACACACCATCCCTGCCGACCAACTGCATCTGCCGGGACCGGATTTTATCGACCGCGTCTACAGCCAGAGCGACCGCTCACCCCAGGTGCTGCGCAGCCTTCAGGCGATGTTCGGGCACGGCAGGCTGGCCAATACGGGCTACCTTTCGATCCTGCCTGTCGATCAGGGCATCGAGCATTCCGCCGGCGCATCCTTCGCCAAGAACCCGCTGTACTTCGACCCAGAAAACATCGTGCGACTCGCGATCGAAGGCGGCTGCAATGCGGTTGCGTCCACCTTTGGCGTCCTCGGCGCGGTGGCGCGCAAGTACGCGCACAAGATCCCCTTCATGGTCAAGATCAACCACAACGAGCTGCTCACCTATCCGAACAAGTTCGATCAAGTGATGTTCGGCACGATCCGGCAGGCGTGGAACATGGGCGCTGTCGCCGTCGGCGCGACCATCTACTGGGGATCGGCGGAGAGCACACGCCAACTGGTTGAGGTTGCCGAGGCCTTCGCCCTCGCTCACGAGCTGGGCATGGCGACCGTGCTGTGGTGCTACACGCGCAACAACGCCTTCAAGGTCAACGGCACCAATTACGAGACCGCCGCGGACCTGACCGGGCAGGCCAACCATCTCGGCGTGACCATCCAGGCCGACATCATCAAGCAGAAGCTGCCGACGGTCAACGGCGGTTTCCGCGCGCTGAACACGGGCGGCTCATCCTACGGCAAGTTGGATGAACGCATCTACACGGAACTGACCAGCGATCATCCGATCGACCTGACGCGCTACCAGGTTGTCAACTGCTTCATGGGCCGCTCTGGTCTGATCAACAGCGGCGGAGCCAGCGGCAGCAGCGATTTCTCTGAGGCGATCGAGACCGCCGTCATCAACAAACGCGCGGGCGGCACAGGCTTGATCAGCGGTCGCAAGGCTTTCCAGCGCCCGATGGAAGAGGGCGCAGCGCTGCTGCGGGCCATCCAAGATGTCTACCTGTGCCCAGATGTGACGGTCGCCTGACGCCGGTCGCCGCGTTTAGTAGAAAAAGAGAGGCGGGAACACAACCCGCCTCTTTGATTTCTACCGCCGCCCTACTGACCGAACGGCGTCGCAGTCGCGATCGGCATCAAACCGCCGATCGGGATCAACCCGGCGGACGTCGGTGCCGGCTGGCCGATCGCGGGTGCGAGCGTCGGCTGTACGGTCGGGAACTGCGTCCCCTGCCCCACGGAGCCGAAGGGGAGCGGCGTCGCCAAGTCGAGCGGGAGCGGCGTCGGAAGGATCGGCTCGGCTGTCGGCTGGATGACGACATTGTTGATGCCGATCTGCACGACTTTGTAGATGTAACCGCCGTTGTTGGCGAAAGCGGCCAGCCGCAGGCGGTAGATGCCGTTGGGCACGGTGGTCGTGTTCCACTGCAAGATCGCGGTGTTGTTCGGCACCTGATTGCCGAAGGGACCGGCGATGATGGCAAAATTGTTCGGCTGACCGACCGGCGCCAGTTCGAGTTGGAAGCGGTTCAGATTGGGCGCGCTGACGATGGCCGTGATGTCCACCGTGCCAGCGAGCTGCTGCCCATCCGACGGATTGGTGATGCGGACGTTCGGCTGCTGGTTGGCCGGGCACTCGCCCTGAGGCAGCGGCTCGAGCGGGATCGGCAGCCCCAACCGCTGCGCCGTCGCCTGACCTGCCGGCGAGTTGAGCCATTGGACAGCGAACGGGTCGTCGATATTGGCGAACGTCCGGCTCTCGACATATTCCGGGCAAGCCGTCGTCGCGCGCAGCCCCGACCAAGTGTCGATCTGGATCGTCTGCACGAAGGAGCTGGTCGCCGGCGGCGGCAGTTGGTTCTCCAAGAACAGCTCGGCGCGCAGCGTCGTGCAGTTCGGGTTGACGTTCGGGTCAAACTGCGTGCCGGTATCGCCGCAGATCTGACCCTGCACGACGCCGCCCGGGTTCGTGAACGCCTCTGGCGGACGGCCTTCGAGTGCCGCTCGCATGACCACGTTCCACACGGGGACGGCAGACGTCTGCGTCGTCCCCGTCGTCGGGTTGTTATCCACCCGCCCGACCCAAACGCCGACGACTGCGTTGTTAGTGAAGCCCATCGTCCACAGATCGCGGTTGTCATTGCTCGTGCCGGTCTTGGCAGCGATGACGCCGTCCGGAAAGCCAGGGAGCGTCAGGCCGGAATTGAGGCCGAACGCATCGGCACGCGCCTGGTTGTCACTCAGGATGTGCTGCAGCAGGAAGGCCACTGCAGGCGAGATCGCCTGCTGCTGCGGGACGCGCGGTTCCGGGATGACGACTTGGTTGCCCTGGAAATCGGTGATCTGCGTCACGCTGAACAGCGGCACGCGCAGGCCATCATTGGCGATCGTGCCGTAGGCGACCATCATGTCGTAGAGCAGCACATCGTCCGCACCGAGCGCGGTCGGCAAGCCAAAAAACGCATTCGGCTGGAAGCGCAGCCCCAGCCGCTCGGCCATGTTGCGGAAATTTTCCGCGCCGATGAAGGCGTAGGCTTTGACAGCGGGCACGTTGTAGCTGTTGCCCAGGGCGAAGCGCAGCGGCACCGCCCCACGAAACTGCCGGTCGAAATTGACGGGCGAATACGGCGGCGTGGTGTTATACGTCGTCGGCACATCCCAGAGGATGGTCGCCGGGGTCATGTATTGGCGCACGCCTGCTGCATCGGTGAAGCCTTCAAGCGCCGCCGCATAGGTGACGGGCTTGATCGACGAGCCGGGCTGCTGCGGCAGCAGCGCGAAGTTGTTCTGGCCCTCGAACTGGACATTGTTGAAATCGGGGCTGCCGACCATCGCCAAGATGGCGCCGCTGCGCGGATCGGTGACCATAACTGCCCCAGCATTGACGCCGTTGTTGAGCAGAGACTGCACCTGGCGCAGGAGCGCATCTTGCGCCACATCTTGAATGCGCGGCACCAGCGTCGTGCGGATCTCGAAGCCGCCGCGGTACATCGCGTCAGTGCCGTAGGTCTCTTCGATGAACTGCTGCACGAAGTTTACGAAGTGCGGGTAGCGCACGCGGAACTGGCGTGGGCGATAGGTCGCCGTCTCGATCAGCGCCTTCTGCAGAGTCACTTCGCCGGAGGTGATATCCGACGGTCCGCCGCCGCCGCGCGTGACGCAGAACGGCTGGTTGAGATAGGGCGCGTGCTGGAAGCGCAGGCAGCCGACCGCCGCCATCCGTTCCAAGACGACGTTCATGCGGTTGAAAGCCGCCTGCCGGTTGACCACTGGGTCGTAGGTCGCGGGGGCCTGCAAGAGACCGGCCAGCAGCGCAGCCTCCGGCATGTTCAGATCGGCGGCGCTGTGCCCGAAGTAGAACTGCGAGGCCGCCTCCACGCCGTAGGACTGATTGCCGAAGAAGAATTCGTTCAGATACAGCTCAAGGATGAAGTTCTTGTCGTACTGCTGCGCGATCAGCGACGCGACGACGATCTCCTCCAGTTTGCGCCGCGCCGACACGGTCGTATCGCGCAGCACCAGCGTGCGCGCGATCTGCTGCGTCAGCGTGCTCGCCCCAGACTCGATTTCGCCCGCCAAGAAATTCTGAATGAATGCGCGCGCGATCGCCAGCGCGTCCCAACCGGGATCATCATAGAAACGCTGATTTTCGGTGCTAATCAGCGCGTGGATCATATACGGCGAGATATCGCCGAGCGCGATCGTATCGCGCGCGCCGCCCTGCTGACTCGTCAGCTCGGCGATGACACTGCCATCCGCGGCCAAGATACGGGCCGTACGAAACTGCGGTTGATAGTTGGCGAGCGCGGCGACGCTGGCTTCATAAGGCGCGGCAATGCTGCGGTACTGGATGACGATGAAGATAACGCCGCAGGCGAAGATCAACAGCAGCCCGGCGATGCCGATGGCCGCAGCGATCAAGAGCGTGCGGATCAACGACCGCTGCTGTCGCTCGCGCGCCTGCTCATAGAGCGGAGAAACCGTGCCGATCTCATAGGCCGGCGGGACATCGGCCGCCGAAGCTTGCCCCGGAGCAGTGACCACGCTGGCTGGATCGACCGCCGCGCTGGCGATAGTCGGCTGCGCTGCGTAATCACCCGCCGAATACGGATCGAGGTAGACGCCGGGCGTTCCGGGCACGGTCGCTTCCGGATCGCGGATCGGCACCTGGCGCGGCAGCGGCATGCTCTCATAGTCCGCCGCGATAGTGCCCGAGGGAACCGTCGCGCCCTCTTGCAGAGTCGCGGGCGCGATCGCCGGGCTGTCCGGCAAGCGCGGCAGATCATCGGCTCGGCTCTCGCCGAGGCCGCTCGCCTGGGCCAGTTCGAGCACACGCGGTGTGCCCGGCAGCCACTGATTGTTTTCGTAGCGATACCAGGTGTCCGTTTCGACGCCCAGCATCCACCAGACCTGCTGGTCGTCGAGCACCATGTGGGAGCGCAGCGCGGCCTGGAACTGCTCGCGCGTGAGCTGTCCCGCGTTGTACTGTGCGCGCAGGCTTCGGATTTGCGTTTCTGCCGCGCGATACTTGTCGAGCAGTTCGCGATCGGCGGGCGAAAGCACAGGGGCAGCCGCCTCCTGCACTTGGCTGGCGGCCAACTGCTGCGCCATCTGCCTGGCGAGCGCTTCGGCGTCCTGCACGCCAGCAGCGGCGGCTTGTTCGCCCTTCAGCTCGGCCACCCGCCGCGCCGCGATCGACGCCGGGCTTTCGACATCCGCCGGCGCTT
>CAYTME010000037.1:0-1831 GCA_964438415.1 uncultured Pleurocapsa sp.
CGGGATCCTCGACGATCTCGCGCAGGCGGGGAAGATTCGCTTCTACGGTGTCAGCGTCGAGCGAGTCGAAGAAGCGCTCAAGGCGATCGAGTACCCGAATGTGCAGTCGGTGCAGATCATCTTCAACATGTTCCGTTTGCGTCCAGCCGAGCTGTTCTTCCCGCAGGCCCAGGCGCGTCAGGTGGGCATCTTGGCACGGGTTCCGCTGGCGAGCGGTTTGCTCACGGGAAAATTCACACGCGAAAGCGCCTTCGCTGCCGACGACCATCGCCAGTTCAACCGGCACGGAGAGGCATTCGATGTCGGGGAAACGTTCAGCGGCGTCGATTATGAAACCGGTTTGCAGGCGGTTGAGGAACTGCGCGCGCTTGTACCTCCCAACATGACGCTGGCTCAGTTCGCACTGCGCTGGATTTTGATGTTCGACGCGGTGTCCTGCGCCATTCCCGGAGCCAAACGGCCCTCTCAGGTCGAGGACAACTGTGCCTCAGCCGACCTCCCGCCGCTGACTGAGGCGCAAATGCAGGCGGTGAAGCAGGTTTACGACAGGTACATCCGCGCGCTGGTTCATGCGCGCTGGTGATCGTGCCTAGCTGCCCGCCTGCGCTTGGAGCTGCGCTTCGAGATCTTGCGCCATCAGCTTGAGCTGTTCGAAAACGAGATCGAGCTGCGCATAGACTTCAGCAGCAACGGGCGGCAGATCAAAGCGGGGATCGAGCATCGATGCGCGCACCGCCTCCACCCCCATGTCGATCGAGGAGGTCAGCAGGAGCTGCAGCGGCACAGCGCATTCTGGCGTCGGGTTCTGGTAGGCGAGCGTGCGCAGCTGCCCCATCTGTCCGAGAAGCTCGCTGCGCAGCTCCGGCATCTCCAGCGCGCCTTGCATCATCGCTCGGAACGAGTCGAGCTGGCCGCTGGCATTTTGGAGCCACTGCTCCTGATTGCGGCTCGCCAAACTGCACGGCCCGACGAACGTCTGTGTCGGTGCAATCGGAATCTCGATGATGACCGCAGCGGTAGCAGTCGGCGGTGTGCCGATCACCTCCCCGATGGCGCAGGCGCTCAGCAGCAGTACGGCCAGTCCACACAATATGCCTAGCTCCACAGATGCTCGCTGGTGCGCCATATATTCGTTCCCTCTGCTACTGCCCTGGGACGACGACGATGCCCTCTTCGGTGCAGGAATTGTAGCTGCTGCCCAAAATGACCTCGAAATCGACCTCGCGGTTTGGGTCAGGCTGCACGCGTATGTTTTCTGGGCGCACATTGAGCAGCCGGGCGATCGTCTGCAGACTGCTACCCTTGGTCTGTCCAGTGTAGTCGATCAAGATCGTGTCATTCAGTCCAACTTCTGACGCCGGGCCGCCGGCAAGAGCGACGAAACCGCCATATGCCAGCCGATCCGCCGCGACACGATCCCAATCGGCGTTTTCCGTGCCATTCAGAACACGAATGCGCGCGCCCTCGGCGCGCAGTTGGCTTTCGGTCGGCGGGGTGTAAAAATCCTCGAGCAGGGGACGCATGGTCTCGTAGACGGGAAGCTGCACACGGTCACCATCGGGGGTTTGCCAAGGCGTCGTGTGGTAAAGACGGCGGAGGTTGAAATTCTCGATCCGGGCCGGATCGAGCGTGAGCGCCAGCGGCAGCAGCCCGATCAGATCTTCGAAAGTCAGGTTCGTCTCGATGTACGGCTGAAGCTCATTCCAAAGCGCAGGCGCGTTGGCCAGCAGTCCAGCATCGCGCGCCTTGCGCCAGATCGCGCGCAGGAGCTGCATCTGACGGCGCTGGCGATCAAATTCGATTGTGTAGTCGCGCGCGCGCGCATACCAGA
>CAYTME010000037.1:1958-16680 GCA_964438415.1 uncultured Pleurocapsa sp.
AACTCCGCCGACAGCATCGACGATAGCGCGCAGCCCAGTCAGGTTGACCATCGCGTAGTAATGCACATTGATGCCGAAGTTGTAGAGGATCGTCTGCCGCAGCAGCCCGAAACCGCCGTCCGTCCAACCGACCGACTGTCCCCGAATGTAGGCCAAGTTCAGCCGCTGCATCGTCCAGCCTGGGATGTAGACGAGCAGGTCGCGGGGCAGACCGAGCATCGAGACTGTACCCGCCGTCCGGTTGATCGAGACGATGATCATCGTATCTGTACGGATGAAGCCGTCATTGGTTAGCTCGCCATCGTTGCCGAGCAGGATGATGTTCATCAAGTCCTGACCGCGCCGGTCGACAAACTCAACCGGAGTCGGTACACCCGTCGGTGCTACCAGATCAGCAGGAGCCTGCCCAAAGACGAACACGGTCGGCAGAGGGCGCGGCGTACTCGCCTCGGCGGGCAGCGTGGGTGATGGCGGAAGCAGCTCGACCGTCTGCACAGGCGGAGCAGCGGCCGTATTGAGCGGTGGCAGCGTCACCTCCTCGGCGCTCTGGGCACGCGGTGTATTGGTGACGAAAGCCTGCGCCAGCACACGCGCCTGAGCGGGCAGCGTCGGCGATGATTGGACGTCAGGAGCCTCACTTGGCGTCGGACTCGATGCCGGTCTGGGCGAGGCACTTGAGGTCGGAGAGGCTGTCGGTGTGAACGCTGGTACCGCCGTATCGGTCGGCATGGGCGTCGAGCTGGCAGCAGATGGCGTCCACGTCATCAGCGTAGGGGCTATCGCCGTGCCCGTCTGGGCGTAGACCGGCGCGCGTGCGGAAGCATCGACCTGCTCATTGACGCGGCGCAGCACCGCCTCCGCCACCTGGTAGCCGGTCACTAGCACAGCGGCGACCAGCACCAGCACCAGCATCCGATAGAAGAAAGTCACCAAACGGCGACCGCGTTTGCGTTCATTCATCGACGGCAGTCCTCAGGTGTATTCACTCACAACCTGCAGTATGCAGCGCGCGAAGCCAGTGGTCGAAAGCAACCCACGACCGTGCAGCGCACTTTGCACTTGAACCGCTGCGCGCCGAGACCGTGGACTATGGATATGTTTCGACCATCGGCTTAGTGTAGCCGATTTGCTGCCGATTCGGAACGCCTAGCGGAAGATCACCGGGAGCACACAGGGCTGCGCGCTCTGCCCGTGACTGTCGTAGACGACCAAACGCAGATAGTGCAGGCCAGTGCCGAAGCCGGCTCGGTCGATCCGTCCGAGAAACCCGTCGATCACCGGCTGGGAGAGCTGAACGACCATCCGATAGTCACCATCTCGCTCCGCACGCACTTCCAGCCGGTAGTAGGCCAAATCCGGCATCTGCGCTGTGCCGAAAACATCGAAAGCGCTGCCGAGCGTCGCACCGAGCACAGGCGAGTCGATGCGGGCATTCGACCCACAGCCGATCACGCCGATGACGGGTGAAGGTGGCACAGTTCCTGGCGAGAAAGGCAGCCAGAGCGACTGCCCAACGTAGATCAGATCGATATCGGCCAAACAGTTGGCAGCGCGCACATCGGCAACCGACGTCCCCGTCGCCGCGGCGAGTGAAGTCACCGTATCGCCTGGTCTGACAACATATGATGCCCAACCGAACGGAACGGTACAGCCGCCCACCAGGGGATTAGGGGCACCTGCGCGGATTGCGTCGAAGGTCGCCCGCTGAGGCGCTGGCGTGACTGTCGGCGAAGGTGTGAGCGTAGGTGCAGGAGTCCGGGTTGGAAAGATGCCGGGAAGATAAGTCCCCTGCACGAAAATCCCGATTGGTGTTGGTGTCGCCGTCGAGGTCGGCGTGGTGGTTGGCGTCATGGTAGCTGTTGCGGTCGCCGTCGGCGTCAAAGTCACCGTCGGAGTAGGTGTTGCGGTTGCGGTCGGTGAGGGCGTGTGCGTCGGTGAAGAAGTCGCCGTCGGTGTCGCCGTTGCAGTCGCCGTCAGCGTTGCGGTCGCCGTTGCTGTGGCTGTCGGGGTAGGTATCTGAGTCGGAGTAGACGTTGATGTGGCCATCGCCGTCGCGCTCGGTGTGGCACTGGGCGTCACTGTCGGTGTAGAACTCGGCGTGCTGGATACAGTCACAGTCAGTGAGGGGGCAGCGGATGGCGTGACGGTCGGACTCGGCGTCTGCGATGGTCGCAGAGTCGGCTGTATAGTGGGCGCGATCGATGGCAAAACGGCGACTTGCGCCCTAGGAGTGGATGTGGCGGCGGGCGTCATCGTCACAGCGGTCATCGTGGCAGCAGCGGTCGCGGACGCGCTTGGCACCTCCGAGGCACGTGCAGCGGCGGTGCCGGTCTCATGGGCATAGGCCGCCAGTGTGTCCGCCAACGCGAGCTGAGAAAGGACAGCGGCCGCAGTCGCGCTCCCCTGTTGGATCTGCGCGGTGGCGGTCATGATCGTCGACTCGTTCGGCATAAGCACAACAAGAGTCGGCGTTTCGGTCGCGCGCGCTGCCTCGCTCGCCAAGATGACGATCACGGCGGCTGCCAGCGCGAAGACCATCACACCGACCGCGGCTATGGCCACCATCACTTCACTGCCTAAGTCACGTCGCATCAAAGGCTCCCCGCCCCGCTAATCGCTGTTACGCCGAAACGCGATCACTGACCAGCTCGGCATCGACATGGTAAGGCAGGGCAAACAGCAGTGTCGTCCCCGCGCTGCCGGTCTCCAACCAGATTTCGCCTCCATGCGCTTCGAGGAGTGACTTGGCGATCGATAATCCGACCCCAGTATCGCCCAAGCCCGGTATCAACGGATTCTCCAGTTTGTAGCGGCGCATGAAGACAAAGGCCTCATCTTCCGGCGCGATTCCGGGGCCGGAGTCGCGCACGGCAACGACCAGAACATCCTGAGGTTGGGCGTTGATGTCTCCACGCGGCAGACGCAGCCGCTGATGGCGCGCGCTGATGCCGATGCTGCCTCCCGCAGGCGATACGAGGTAAGCGTTCGTCAGCACCTGACCGATCACTTCGGTGATCGCTTCCTGATCCGCTTCGATCGGCGGCAGTTCGTCATCAAGGTCGAGTGTGATCGTCAGCTCCTTCTCTCGGAGCTGAGGCGTCACCGATGTGACCGAGTCCTCAATCACACCGACGACATCGACCAGCGTACGCGTCAGCTCAAAACGTCCAGTATCGAGCTGAGTGAGCCAGTAAATATCATCTGTCATCATCCACAATCGCTTGACGTTTGAGGCGACGCGCTGCATGAATCGGCGCTGCAAATCACCCAGAATGCCAGCCGACTCGTTGAGCACCAAATCGACGTAACCGACGATGGCTGTCATCGGCGTGCGGAATTCCTGCACCAAGCCGGCAATCTGGTCGGCCAGCGAGCGATCGGGCGCGGGTACATGTGTGGACGCATGAATGCGAGCGACATTCAGCTCGTTTTCCAGGTCGGCCAAGCGCGCCGCTGCCTGTCCCAAATCCCGTTCGAGCTTGGCGCGCTCGGCAGTCAGCCGATTGATCATGTCGGTCAGCGAGCCGACCCCATCCTGGCCGAGCTGCAGTAGCCGGTCGCGGTCACCTTCCACACGCGCCAGCAGTTGATCGCGCTCTGTCTCCAGCGCCGTCTTTTCCGCCAGCAGCGTATCGCGCAGGCGCAGGAGTTCCGTGCGCTCCTCGATCTGGCGCTGAAGGAGCACGCGCATCTGTGCCTGCTGTACATGCGCTTCAGTCAATTCCTGCTGATAGGCAGCGGCCTCAGCCATCACGCGGGCGCGCTGTTCCTTCAACGCATCGAAGCGGCTGGCGAGTTCGTCCTTCTCATTTTTCAACTGATCGCGCTGGCGCATGAGCGCCTCGCGATCGGCTGCCAGGCGCGCCAGATCCGCACGCAGGCG
This sequence comes from uncultured Pleurocapsa sp., assembly GCA_964438415.1. GTDB lineage: Bacteria > Chloroflexota > Anaerolineae > Aggregatilineales > Phototrophicaceae > Flexifilum. Next base: position 5,842 of record CAYTME010000037.1, read on the forward strand.
TTCGACCTGCTCATCTGAGGTGCCCACCCCTTCCTGCACGACCGCGCTGCCAGGCTCCTGACCTCTCAGCGCCTCATATTGGGCTTTCTGTGCATACAGTGTCGCAAGGGTAGCGGCCAAGCCTTCGGCACCGCCCTCTACACCAAAAGCTTGGAGCTGGCCTTCGATTTCGGCTAAGCGCGACATCAAACGACTGCGATCTTCCTCCAAACGCGCCTTTTCGGCGCTCATGCGCTCGATCATGTCGCGCACGACGCCCGGAAGCAGCGCTCCACCTGCCCCGCGTAGCTCTTGAAGCTCCTGCTGCAGCGACTCGCGCTGGCGAACGAGATCGTCTTTTTCGCGGTTCAGAGCGTCGATCATGGCCTGGAACATGCCCTGATCGCCCGTGGCCATCGCCTGCGCCAGCATCGCTTCCGCCTCGCGCAGACGCGTGTGCAGTTTGTCGCGCTCCTCCAAGAGCCGCTGCTGCTCCTCGGTCAGCGCGATGATGCGCCCGGTCGCAGATAAACCTTCTTCTGTATCGCCTAACTGCGAGGTCACGCGGCTGCGCTCATCATCCAGCTCAAGTTTCAGTTCCGTCACCTGGCGCGAAAGCTGAACGATTTGGTCGCGCGCAGCCTCAAGCTGCTGCTGCATGTTTTCCCACGCGGCGACAACCTCGGCATCGCTCACCGAGTCCGGGGGCACGTTGCGCACCATCGCCTGCACGATGCGACCTTCTGCCTTGACGCGCGCCTCACGTGCGGCCTCGCTGACGGCGAGCAGGTTGGCACCAATGATCCCGACGCCGCGCAGCGTCTCCTGCTCGCTCAGCGTCAGCTCTCGGCCTGTGTAGGGCATCCCGATCATCAAAACGGCCAACACACGCCCACGGCGCACCAATGGTTGGAAATAGGTTGGGCCGCGCTGCTCGATATCGAACCGTGAATACAGATCGAGCAGCTCATCCTCATTTCGATCAGGCAGCAGCGGCCGCTGCGTCTGCCGTTCAATAGCATTGACAAGCGTGGGCTGGTTGGTCAAGCTGACCGAGAATGTATCGATCGGGCGAGCGAGCAGTTTGTTGTAGCTGTAGACCACATCGGCAAAGTTGGCATCCTGCACCGTCAGCAGCGCCCCGACATCAGCCTTGAGCAGCGAACATACCGCGCTCACCACTTGTCGAGGGAAAGCGTCTGGATCGCTGTCTTCCAGCATCATCCCCAATGCCTTCATCAAAGGCGCGCTGTCACGCTCAGACAGCACGATCTGCGCGCTCGACGGCTCGGCCGCCGCTGGTGTAAACACCGGCTGCACGGGCAGCAGCGGGGCACTCGATTGGGCCGCATACTGCGTTTGCACCGCCAGTTCCAGACGGTTGATCGTCAGCCGATAAAGGACAGCCGGCACAACCAGAAGTGCGCCGAGGAAGGCAAGCCGCAAAATGCCTGCGTAATCGCCCTCCAGCGCGCCCGAGCCGGACAGCGTGGCGACTGAGCCAAAAGCGAGCAGTGCAAAAAAAACGACTTTTAACGGTGCATCGAAAATCAGACGGATATTGGCGAGGGTCAGTACCGCGCCAGCCACGCTGATCGCGACCAGCGTCAGCGCCCAGGTCGAGCTGGCCGCAGTCAGATTGAAGGTCGTGTCACGCGCACTCGGCGCTGACCACTCGATGCCCGTGGCGACGTAGCCGATGACCGCCCCCCACAGCAGCGCGAGCAGCAGCAGGTTGGAGCCGCGGCCAAATCGCTCATGATCAGCGGTGAGAAATGCCCAGCCGATCACCAGCGCGATCACAACCTGAACCGCCCGCTCGAGCGGCGGCAAGATGACATTGACCGGCTGATCGAGTAAGACGGCGACAAATTGGCCAAGCAGCACCACGCACCAGGCGACGAGCACGCCGAGCGCAGCCAATGCGTAGCGGGTCGATGCGCGGTCTTGGATGCGCAGTCGCTGCCCCACTGCCATGCCGAAGCTGGCGATCACGATCAAGAAAACGAGCAGGAAATAGAAGAGGTCGCCCGGCGGGCGCGCGAGCAGATTGAGAAAACTCGTAGAGACTTCGTTCAAGACGACCCACCTCACGGTATTGTGGAGGTTGAGAGATTGTTATTCGAGTATACCATAAGCAAACAGGCGTGCGGGTTTAGGTCTCGTCTGGCGAAGGTTGGGCTGCAGTATATGAATCGAAACCCCGCGTTCATCGGTTGAACGCGGGGTTCCCATGCCAGCGACGGTAGATGCTCAGCGCGCGTCGTCTAACGTTCGGGCGTGCCGCGCGCCATCTCCAACAAGGCGACCAGAATGATGGCGCCGATGATAGCGACGGCCGCGCCGCCCAGATTAACACCGATCACCTGCGCGCCGACCAGCCCACCAAGCGCGTTCAGGATGACTCCGCCCAGGAAACCGCCGATGATGCCTACGAGCAGTTCTGGCAGCACCGCCAGCGTCGCCTCCTGCTTGCGCACCAAAGCGAACAGCAGACCGACGATCGCACCGATCACACCCCAGGCGATGACATTGATGGTATCCATATGCAACCTCCAACTATCAGCGACACATTACAAGCCGCATTTCTTGATACCAATTATAGTCCCATATGACACCTTGGTTCCCCCCGAAAATGGGGGGAACATGGGCAAAGCGGCCGTCGAACGCACATTGACACCCATCCCCTAGCACGGCTACACTTGCGCCAATGATCGATACTTCGGACAGCGCCATGAACTGGCGGCAGCAATTGGCGATCGCACTGCGTCGCAGCCCATGGGTGATGAAGCCGCTCCTGCGCGCTTACCGCTGGACACGACCAAAGTGGACTCTCGGGGTGGTCGGCATTGTCTTCAATGATCGCCGTGAGGTGCTGCTGGTCGAACATGTCCTGCATCCCCGTCACCCGTGGGGACTGCCCGGCGGCTGGGTCGATGCCCATGAAGCACCCGCCGTCGCGGCCGCCCGTGAACTCCGCGAGGAAGTTGCGCTCCACGTCGAGGTTGGCCCGCTGATCCTGATCGAAAAAGCGATCGACTCGCAGCACCTTGATTTTGCCTTCCTGTGTTATGCCCAACCGCCCTACAGCATCACGGCACTCTCGCCCGAGCTTCTCGATTACCGCTGGCACAAAATTGAGGCACTGCCGAACCTGGATCCGTTCCAACACCGGTCGGTCTTGCACGCCTACGAGCACATTTCGCGTGAGTGATCCACTATGAGTACCGCAACTGTCACTTCCCTAAGGTCACAGCGGCGGCCGCGCCGACTCCCAGTCGTTCCAGCGCTGTCCGCGATCATGCTTCTGACAGCCATCGGCATGACGATCATCGAACTCGTGCGCTTCAGCCAGCAGGGCGACCGCCTTCCGCGCAATGTGACCGTAGCAGGCATCGATGTCGGGGGACTGACGCCAAGCGAAGCGATGCAAACCTGGGAAGCCGCTTACGCCGCGCCAGTGACGCTCTGGTACGCCGATGCGCCGATCCTGCTCGATCCTGCAGCGGTCGGTTTTCGCACCAGCCGCGACACGATGCTCGCCAGTGCCCGCGGTGCGAAAGGCGGAGATGGCCAGTTCTGGCTGCGCTTTTTCGACTATCTGACCGGCCAGCGCGCCGAGAGCAGCGCCATCAACGTGCCGCTCGTCGCCGATTATCAGCCACAGCTTCTCGAACAGTGGCTGCGTACGGAGGTCGTCCCGCGTTATGACCGCGCACCTGGCGGAGCCAGCTTTGACCCGACGACACTGACTCTGCGCCCGGGCGCAGCAGGTTACCGGCTGGATGTCGAGGCATCAATGCGCTTGATCGATGCCGCCCTGCGCGACCCGATCAACCGGACGGTACTGCTGCCAGTGGAGGGCGCAGATGGGCGCGGCCCCGGCCTCGATGCACTGCGCACGCTGATCACGAACTACCTCGATAGCCAAGGCTTCATCTATGACGGGCAGTCAACGGTCGCATCCGTTTTCGTCATGGACTTGCAAACGGGCGAGGAGATGAGCATCCTGGGGGATGTCGCCTTCTCCGCTGCCAGCACCGCCAAGCTGCCGATCCTGATCGACTACTACCGCAACCTGCCGACCAATCCGTCGCAGGACGAACAGTACCTGCTCAGCCAGTCGATCTTGTGCAGCAACAACTCGTCGTCCAATTTGATGATGCAGATCATCGGCAGAAACGATCTATTCGCTGGACTGCAGGACATCGTGCGCACAACGCAGTATATCGGGGCGCGGAACACGTTCATCACGGCACCGTTCGATCTCGGTATTCCTGGCCAGCAGCTCGGCGCGATCCCCGCGCCGCTGACATCGCCCAATCCGAATTTCAACACGGGAGCCGATCCATTCAACCAGACGACTGCAGAAGACATGGGCACCCTGTTGAGCTTGATCTATGACTGCGCGTATTCTGGGAGCGGCCTGATGACGGTCTATCCCGACGGTGAGTTCAACCAGCTTGAATGTCGCCAGATGCTCAACCTGTTGAGCAATAACAACCTGGAGCGTCTGCTGCAAGCAGGCATTCCTCCTGGCACGCCGATCGCGCACAAGAATGGTTGGCTCAACAACATGCATGGCGATGCGGGCATCGTCTTTTCGCCGAACGGTCGCAATTACATCATCGCCGTCTTCGTATGGGAGAACAGCGATTTCTTCAGCTTCGAGCGCGCCTGGCCGCTGATCGAAGAGATCTCGCGCGCGACATGGAACTACTTTAACCCGGAGAGTCCCCTGCTCCAGCGGCGCACCGACCTCCCGCCGACAGCGCAGGAGTGCATCTATTTCGCGCCGACCTACGAACAGGTCAACCTCAGCCTGCCCGATCTCGGCCTCGGAGGTGGGAGTGGAGACCCGTGATTGTGTCGCGGCAGATATTGTGAATTGCTGTCGACAGCACCGATATTGTCAGCCCTTGGATGACGTGACGAGGCAGACCCAACCACGATCATCCCCGTCTAATGCCGGACTACTACAATCCGTCAAAAGAGAGTTCAGAACAATCTGAGGTGATAAGGCATGGATTGGAGCATTTTCCTGCTGCTGTTCGGCCTGTTCTTGTTCTTACTTCTGCTCTTGCAGCGCATCGACCCAAAGCGGCGGTTGATCGTCATTGTCACGCTCGTGCCGGTGGTGATCCTGACTTACAACTACATCAATTATCGTGATGCAGGGGCAGAGGGTCTTTTGGCGCTGCTGCTTGCAAGCGTGATCGCGTTCTTGTTCTGGCTGCTGATCGGGCGCTACAACCGCGTCAGAAGCGCCGATGAGACGATCCAAGTCCTAGGGTTGGACGACTGATAGGGGCGACAAGCTGTGTGCTCGGCACCCCTATCCCCCGCCTTCAGCCGATCACATTGAGCGGGATCACGTCGGCTGTTTGCAGCATGACGACGCTCACACGCGCCGCAACCTGCTGTGCCAGCGCATTAAATGCCTGCCCTGCTGGGCTTTCCGGGCGGTAAATGACGACCGGACGCCCAAAATCGCCGCCGATGCGCACCTCTTTGTCGAGCGGGATCCGCCCTAGAAACGGGACCTTCAGTTCATCGGCCAGCTTCTCGCCACCCCCGCTGCCGAAGAAGTCACCCGACATGTTTTCGACGATCCCCAGTGTCGGCACATTCAGCGTCTCGAACATGGCTGCGCTGCGCAGTGCATCGCTCACGGCGACCTCCTGCGGCTGTGTCACGATCACTGCGCCCGTCAGCGGGAACGACTGCGCGAGCGAGAGAGGCGCGTCACCCGTGCCCGGCGGCAGATCGACAATCATGTAGTCGAGTTCCCCCCAATGGACATCGGTGAAGAACTGGCGGATAGCGCTGTGCAGCATGGGTCCGCGCAGGATCAGCGGCTTACTTGGGTCGCTGAGGAAGCCGGTGCTCATCACCTTGACACCGTATGCCTCGATCGGTTCCATCTTGCCGTCGATGACGCGCGGGCGACCATGGCCGAGACCGGTCATCATCGGAATGTTGGGGTTGAGGATGTCGGCGTCGATCAGACCGACACGCGCGCCTGCTTCCGCCAGGGCCACCGCCAGATTGGTGGCAACAGTGCTCTTGCCGACGCCGCCCTTACCGCTGGCAACAGCGACAATGCTTCGGATCGGCACGTTCAGGCGCCCGAACATCTTCTTGTCCGTCGGCACCTGCGCATCCCATTTGATTTCGATGGCGTTGATACCTGGCACCTTGCCGATCAAGGCCGCTTCGCAGCGTTCTTGAAACACGTTCTTGAGCGGACAGGCGGGCGTCGTCAGTACGATGGTGAACATCGCCGTGCTGCCCTGCACACTCAAATCGCGCACCATGTTCAACGATACGATATCGCGGTTCAATTCAGGCTCGATTACGGTGCTGAGCGCCGCCATGATCTGCTGCTGTAGGTCTGTCATCGCTCTCGCTCTTTCGCTATGTGGTCACGCCACCTATTATTCTAATTCACATCAGCAAAAATCGGTACGCCGATTCAAGACACACGACCGACCGCTGTGCGCTGCTCCAACAGCTTGAACACATCGGCAAGTTTATACGTACCGCTGCGCTGTACGCCAATAGCGCGAGAAGCGCTTCAGGTCGAGAAAGCCGTCATAGTCCAGGAACGGCTCGTCGGCAACCTGGATCACAGGCAGCACGCGCTCGATTGTGCGGACAATCGCCTCGAAACGCGGGCTGGGACTGGGTGTCGTGATCACTTGTGCGGCTCTGTGCTCAGCGGCAAAAGCCAGTACCTCCGCGGCCACGTCACCGCGCCGGATCGAAACAGGCAGCTCCAACAAGCACTCATAGATGAACATGATCCGTTTGAGACTGATCGCGTACTCCTCCAGCAGTTGGTCATCAAACACGAAGAGTGCAGGTACGGCTGGATGGGCACGCAGTGCAGGATTGTAGGGGCTGAGCGCATCGCCGTGCACCCAAACGATCGACGTCATAGATCGAGCCTCACATTTGGAAACAGAACCTCAGCCAACTGCTCATAACTGCCTTCGAACGGACACCTGCCGCGCAGCGGGCAGTCTCGACAGTACACGCCGTCGCTGTTCCGCTCCAAGTTCTCACGGTTGAAGAAGTAGGGCTTATGACTGAATGTGCTCGCCACCCATTGCCATGAGAGATTATTGCTCGCCGGGTCGCCGTCGAGAAGATGCTGCAGGAACCAGCGCGCGCCTGCCTGCCATTTGACTCGCCGCCAATGGACAACGTACGCCGCCATCCACATGCGGGCGTGGTTATGCAGATAACCCGTTGCGCGCAGCTCGCGACTGAAGGCATCGATGCAGGCCAAACCCGTTGTACCCTCTTGAATGTCATTCGGCAGCGCGTCTGCGTAGTCACGAGGCTTCCAGCCGGTCTTGTAAGGTTCGCGATCGACCCACACACCGCCGCCGATTTCAGCGTAGATGCGTTGGAAGTAGTCGCGCCAAGCCAGCTCATTTATGAGCTTATCCGCCTCTCCACGGAGACGGACGCGGCTGCGCACAGCCGACCGCACTTGCGCCAGCGTAACCACCCCGTGGCGCAAATAGGGTGAAAGCCGTGTGACCGCACCAATGAGCCGGTTACGAGTCCTGCCGTAGCGCGCCGGGTCGATCTGGTCGAGGCGCATCAGCGCCTGCGTGTGACCGCCGCGCGTTGGGCTGATATGCCCATCGCGTGCGGCGGCGTTGGGAAACTGTTCGCGCACATATGCGGCTAGGTCGTCGCGGCTGGTGAAGTCTCGGCGCATATCTCGTTCTAAATTCATGAGCGAACAGCACCCTTTTTCATCCGGCAGGCGTCGCTGCAGTACTTGACCTCATCCCAGACTTTGGCCCACTTCTTGCGCCAGGTGAACGGACGACCGCAAACGACACATGTTTTGGTCGGCAGATGCTGTTTTTTTACACCGCGCATCAGTGATCCCCTTTGTCGCAGCAGCTTACGTGAAATGAGATAACACAAGCGCGTGAGCAGGCTGTGAGAGGCGGGCACCTGTGTCGAAGATCATGCATCGAGTATGATGGTTGTTTGTGAGAGAACGCACATTCGGGTGTAAGATCGAAGTGAGTGACATCGAGGAGACACTGCGATGCTCAAGCGCGTTGGTTACGAACCGATCCCCAAGGATGAGGCATATCGCATCTGCGAAGAGATTTGGCTGTCAGTGCGAGGGAAGTATTGGACACCCTGGGGGACGATGTGCAGCAACTGTATGACCGCTAGTGGAGGTGACCCGAACAAACGTCTTCTGGCAGCTCGTTCCGACTTCCGCGGCTGCATTCAAGTCAACAAGCGCTACGACCGCGAACGTCAGCGCGGATGAAGCGGCACAGAATTGGCAGGGTACTTACCGACCTTGACCGGGGGTCGCCTTCTGCGTCACTTCATCCCGGTCGCGCGCGATCATGGCTAGCGCAGCATCGATCGACGGCGCATACACATACCGCTCATGGATACCGCTGAGGAACTCAGCAAACAGGTTGAGACCTGCGCGCACGAGCGGCCCGCCGACGATGACGTGCAGCCGTACATTGCTCGCGCGCGCTCTCTGCGCTTGACGAAAGTTTTCTACAAGGCCTGGGATCGACAAACCTGTCTCGCTCAAATCAACTATCGTATCAATCCGACAGCCGCGTGCTTCGACCTGCGGTACTGACTCTGCGAGCAGACCGAAGAATTCACTCCAAGTCCAATCGCCCGTGAAACGCCACAAGCGAATGGTCTTTTCCGAGTCGTACCAACTGACTTCGATGGCCACAATTATCCTCACGTTGGCTGGACTACCAATCGACCATTACACATTACAGTAAACGCCAATTTCGAGTCTCAAACAAATACGTTTTACACAAATCGACTTTATGTCTGTGAAAATCTCATGAATTCAGTGCACATGCTATCGCTCCACTTGCTCAAAAACCTATCGATCCCCATTACGTTTCCTGTTCGATTGGCGTATCACTAACAGCCGCCGACCGGGGCAAAAGAAAAGGCGCGCTTGACAGCACGCCTATCCTTAATCCTGCACTTACTGAAGCGTGAGCCTATTTCTTCGCCCAAGCGCGATGTCGAGCCAGCGCTTCGGCCCGGCGCGCCTGTCGCTGTGCGAGCAATTCGGCCTCGCTCGGCCCGGCGCTCTGCTTAGCAGCCTCGCGTTCCGCCCGCGCTGCGGCTTCTGCTGCGGCGCGTGCAGCGGGATCCTCGGTACGCATCAGATGCCATGGCTGAGGCATCAAAGGTGTGCCCGACTTCTTCTTGTCCTTGATCACATCGGTGTGTTCCCAGCCACCGCGTGCTTCCGCCTCTTCGTGCGCTGTCGTCGGCGCGATGCTGTACCAATAGCTGTAAGGCTTGCTGAGGCGCGCTTTGTCGTGGATGTGTGCCCCCGTTCGGTCGTAATCTGCCAGCTCGTAATCGTGATCCATCTTGATCGCATCGAACGGGCAAAATTCAGCGCAGTACCCGCAGTTCATGCAGATATCGATATCGATGAAGAATGCCTCTGGTTCCGGCACCGGCCGCTTGGTCACGGGGTCCTCGCTGCGCACGATCCAGATACACTGCGGTGGACACACCTTGGCGCAGATGCCGCAGCTCGTACACCAGTCTTTGCCCGGGGCCTCAGGGTGATCCTCATCGTTGACGACTAGAAACGGCACGAAGCGAAATCGTTCCGGCACCGCCAATTTCTCTTCGGGATACTGCACGGTGTACGCCCCAGCCGCCCGCAGCCCCTGGCGCGTCTCAAAGTTGTCCTGACGCAGGTATTTGCGGCCGCCGTAGCGAATATCATCGACGTAAGTCTGGAAGAAGTGCCGAATGGTGACACCCAATCCCTTGAGAATACCAAGCCCGTTCATCAGCGATCTGTCTCCCCTAACACGATGTCGATGCTGCCGAGGATGACCACCACGTCAGCGACTTTGTGTCCCTTGCACATCTGCCCGAGTGCGGTCAAGTTGATGAAGCTAGGCGCACGCACATGGTAGCGCCAGGGGTTCTGCGGTCCCTTCGGGTCGCCTTCGCTGACGCAGTAGAAACCCAGCTCACCCTTCGGGTTTTCAACGCGCCCGTAGCTCTCGCCGATCGGCACGCGCGGCGCGTAGATCGCCTTGTTGCCGCTGAACACGTCTTCGCCGCGTGTGGCTTCAAGCCGCGGCAAGATCTGCTTGAGGATGCGCACGCTCTCGCGCATCTCATCCAGACGAATGAGATAGCGGTCGTAAATATCCCCATTCGGGCGCGTGCACACATCAAAATCAAGCTCAGGATAGATGCTGTACGGCTCGGCACGGCGCACATCGTATGGCACGCCGCTGGCACGCAGAAGGGGACCGGCGGCGCTGTATGCGATCGCCATCTCAGGCGGCAGCAGACCGACGCCGATGCAGCGTGACTTGATGATCTCGCTGTCGGTCAAGAAGCGATCCAGCTCATCGATAGAACGTGGGATGCGTTCGTTGATCAGCTCGGTCAGGTACTCCATCGTGTCGAAATCGCGGATCATGTCGTTGACCGTGCTGGCCGTACTGCGCAGACGATCCGGCAGATCCTTGTAGACGCCCTGCGGACGCATGTAATTGCACATCATGCGGCTGCCCGCCGTCGCCTCGAAGAAATCGAGGATTTTCTCGCGTTCGGCGATAGCGTACAGCGCAGGCGTGAAGAAGGCACCGAGATCGTTGAGCAGAAAGCCGATCGCCCAGTAGTGGTTGACGATGCGGGTCAGCTCGGCCATCAGGACGCGGATGACCTCCGCGCGGTATGTCGGTGGTGAGTAACGCGCGCCTTTAGCCAAAAGCTGCTCGACCGCCATGACATAACCGAAGTTATTGCCCATGCTGCTGATGTAATCGAGCCGGTCGGTGAATGGGA
>CAYTME010000037.1:16711-21755 GCA_964438415.1 uncultured Pleurocapsa sp.
ATCTTTTCGTGATTACGATGCAAATAGCCCATGACCGGTTCGAGGTGCTCGATGGTCTCACCATCAAGCGTGATGACCATCCGGAAGACGCCGTGCGTACTGGGATGATGTGGCCCTAGGTTGACAACCAGCCGGTCGGTGCGGATGTGTTCACCCTCGGTGACCAGCTCCTGCACATCAACTCCTAGCCCCATACCGCTGTAAATCGCTTCCTCCGAAGTGTCGCTCAGCCGTCCTAAGTCGATGTCGGCCGGGTAACTTACGTTCTTGCCGTAAACGTTGAGTTCTTCAGCGCGGTGCACCCAACCTTTTGGCCAGCGGCTTTCGAACGGTTTGTGCTCCTCTTCGTAGTAGGCTTCCTTCCAGTCCTTTCGCATCGGATGGCCCGCGAAACCATCCCACAGCAGGATGCGCTTTAGGTTGGGATGGCCAGGGAACCGAATGCCGAACAGATCGTAGGCCTCGCGTTCCTGAAAGTCCGCACCTGGCCAGACGCTCACAACCGATGGAATCTCCGCCGAGTCGCGCGGTGTCTGCGCCTTGAACACCAGGGCCGGCCCCCCGCTGCTGCGGTAAGCGTGATAGACCATCTCCATGTGATCGGAGATGCCGAGGTAGTCAACCGCAGTCGCACTGGACAAATAGTCGTAGCCCAATTCGTCACGGATAGCACGCGCTACTTCGACCAGATGTCTTCGGTCGACGATCACGCCCCCGAAGCCAGTGCGCGTATCCGGTCGAACATAATCGGGATACTTCTGCGCCAAATAGTCCGCCACGCCCGCTGTATCGAGCTGGTCACCGCGAACAGGGATCATCGTTTGATCGGTCATCGCTTACTCCGCCTTATCCTGGCCGCCAGCGGCCTGTGCTGCGCGCTTGCGGGCGAGCGCAGCCTCGCGCTTCGCGAGCCGAGCAGCTTTTTCCGGGTCGATCTCCGCGCCTACGTCGGCGCTCGCCGCTGCGATCGCTGGCTTCTCCTCAGCGGGTGCAGCCACCTGAGCCGGTTTGGCTGGAACGGCGGCTGAGGGGAGTTCCCGACGACCATAGGGCATGCCTGCCGCAGCCAGCGCCGCCTGCTGGCGGATTAGCTCTGCCTGGCGCGGGTCAATGATGTCTGGGCCGAGCACCGGCACCGGCACCGGATCGGAAGGGCCGACGCCGTACCAGGGCACATCGTCGAGATTTGCCAGTGACTGACCATCGATCTTCTTTTGCAGACTGATCAGGCCATAGATGAGCGCTTGAGGTGTCGGCGGGCAGCCTGGCACATAGACATCGACCGGAATGTACTGGTCGATACCACTCACGACATTATAGCCCTCTTTGAAAGGCCCGCCGCCGCTTGCGCAAGCTCCCATCGCCAGCACATACTTCGGTTCTGGCATCTGGTTATACAGACGGACAATCGGCACGACCATCTTCTTTGTCACAGTACCGGACACGATCATCAAATCGCTTTGACGCGGGCTGGCACGCATCACTTCCATGCCAAAGCGTGAGAAATCGTAGCGCGACGCAGCGGTCGCGATCATCTCGATGGCGCAGCACGCAAGCCCGAACAGCATCGGCCACATCGAAGAACGACGGCTCCAGTTGTAGATTTTGCTCAAACTGGTGACCGCGACATTCCCCTCCATCTCTACAGGCACCGGAAACTCCGGATCGTGGAGATCGCGCATGTTCAGCGTACTCATTCGGCGTTCGCCTCCTCATACCACTCTCGCAAGATTTCGGTCAAGATGTCGTCATTGACTAACGCGGGATCATCGGCGAAATCGGGCAGCCCAACGATCCATTCTCGAAGCTGATGTATCCCAACTGTCTCTATCTCGACATCGGGGTAAGCGTCCATCAGCGCAAGGACTATCGCATACGAAGATTCCCAGTAAAGACGGTTAAACCCGTTGCTGTCGATCATACATTGTGCATTTTAACGCAAGTAATGGTCAGATGCAGCAATAAAAGTAGGATTTGATCTTGTTTATTCATTTTGCTCTTTGCCTTGGCTTGAAGATGTACAGCAATGCTACCGCACTTGAGCAAAAACCCAAAGAAACAACGTTCGGCCGACATGCGGTCACTCTTGATTTCTAGATTACAATTGAACTATTTGACGTAGGAGGTGAAAGTCTGATGCCGATTACGGATTATAGTTTTCAAGATCGCATATTCTTTGCCAAAGAGACAGGGACAATCACCGCCGAAGATGCTCAGGAATGGGCGGACAAGTTGGCGGAGGCCGCGCAGGCCAGCCCCCTGCCGATCGTCGCGCTGGTAGATGCCATGCAGATCGGCAGTCTAGGCAGCACCGCTGCGCGTATTTTTGAGCGTGCCTCATACACGGATAATCTTCTCGCCGTCGTGGTCGCCACGCATGCAGGAGCAGCGCTCACCTCACGCACCATCGGGCTGCTCGGCCGGCGCGGCGGCACCATCGTACTGGCAACGCTGGATGCTGCGCGCGAGCGGGCTGAGCTGCTGCTGCGCGAGGCGGAACAAGAGTAAATCCACCTACACCCAAGAGCTGCGACCGCAAGTTGCCTCAGTATATGACTGCTTCGATCTTGAGCTTAAGGTGAAGGTGCTGCCACAGTCTGGAGTCGGTATGGGATTTGCGTGAGGCTGGTCATCTACTGTCACTTTACGGGGCGTGCCGCCGCACACCCCGTCTGCCTTCCGGTGCTTAGTTTAGACTGCCAAGCACAGAGTCGGTATCGATCTGGGCGCGCTGGAGCCGCCCGCTGAAATCGATATACACAGACTTCCACTCGGTGAAGCTGTCGAGCGCCGTCTGACCCGCCTCACGCATCCCATTGCCCGTGCCGCGTGTGCCGCCAAATGGGAATTGGATCTCGGCCCCGGTCGTCCCGTGATTGACGTAGACGATCCCGGTCGTCAAGTCACGAATGGCGCGGAAAGCCGCGTTCACGTTCTCCGTGAAGATGCTGCTCGACAGACCGTAAATGACGCTGTTGTTAACCTCGATGGCCTGCTCGAGGCTGTCCACATCGATCACCGACAGCACAGGCCCAAAGATCTCCTCGCGCGCCACCACCATCTCCGGCCGCACACCATCTAAGAGGGTCGGCTGATAGAAATAGCCGCGGTCGAGCGCCGCACGTCCGCCGCCAACTGCCGTTCGCGCTCCCTCCTGCGCGCCGATACCGACGTAGTGCTCAACTTTTGCCAGCGCCTTCGCATTGACCAGCGGGCCGACTTCGACCGCTTCGTCAAGCCCATCACCCAGCCTAAGCTGGCGCGCCTTTTCGACCAGCGCCTCGACCAAGCGCGCACGAATACCTCTCTGCACGATCAGCCGGCTGGTCGCTGTGCAGCGTTGGCCTGTCGTGCCGTATGCACTCCACGTGATCGCCTGCACCGCCAAATCGAGATTGGCATCGTCCAGCACGATGATCGCGTTCTTGCCACCCATCTCAAGCGCGACTTTCTTCCCCTGCTCAGCCGCCCGCGTGTACACGCTCAGGCCGGTCTGTGTGCTGCCAGTGAACGAGATGACACGCACGGCGGGATGGTGAACGAGAGCGGCGCCTGCTTCACCGCCACCGAGCACCAAGTTGAGCACGCCTGGTGGTAGCCCGGCATCGATGAATACTTGCACAAATGCTGCGCTGACAGCAGGCGTTTCCTCACTTGGTTTCCAGACGACCGTGTTTCCCGCAACCAGCGCAGGCAGCATCTTCCAGCTCGGCACAGCGATTGGGAAGTTCCAGGGCGTGATCAGACCAACAACACCCGCAGAGTCGCGGATCGCCATACCGAACTTGTTCGGCATCTCGACGGGTGCGGTATAGCCAAGCAGCCGTCGCCCTTCACCCCCCATGTAATAGGCCATGTCGATAGCTTCCTGCACATCACCGCGGGCTTCGTTGATGACTTTGCCCATCTCCTGCGTCATCAAGCGCGCCAGCGCTTCCTTCCGCTCGGTGATGAGCTGCGCAGCACGATACAAGATTTCGCCCCGGCGCGGTGCCGGGGTCAAGCGCCAGCTTGAGTAGGCACGCTGTGCAGCCCGTACAGCGCGATCGACATCGTCCGCGCTGCTATGTGCTGCATAGCCGATTAGCGCTTCGGTAGCCGGGTTGTACGTCGGAAACGTCGCGCCGCTGGCAGCATCTTGCCATTGGCCGTCAATGAAATTGCGGATCATGTCACTCATGGCATTCGCCCTTCACTTGATAATCATCGTCATTGAGGGAATTATAGTCCGGCCAACCGCGCAAACACACCCATGAGGGATGGTCGCGGCTCCCTCAAATCGACCAATGCGCGGGTCATTGCTGAATTTTTCGTAAAGACTCTGCACGAATAAAGACAATCTTCAATTTTCGCTGATACAATCACGATATCATCAAGCTTTCATTTTGTGTCCGATCTGTACTCATCCTTTGAAGGGAGGCGCAATGACACTTGCACAAGTGCAGGCGCTCGCGAGGCAAGGTAAGCGCGCTGAAGCGAACGCCATGCTGAAGCGGATCATCCAGCAGCGACCCAGCGCCGATGCCTGGTATACCGCAGCCAAATTGACCGACGACCCCCAGTTGGCGCTCAAGTATCTTCAGCGCGCGCTGATGTACGATCCCAATCATCGACAAGCGCATGTGCTGCTGCACGACCTCCGCGGTCGAGATATGCATCGTGTGGAGATCGCCGGGGGCATCACGTTCGATCTGCTCAAAGAAGTACAGAACTTCGGCCTTAACCGCGGTTATCTGCGCCCGCTGATGGAGCCGATCGGACCTTGGGGCCGCACTGCTATCGTCGTCAGCCTCTTCGCCTTCATCATCTTCTTCAACCTGCGCATGATCGGTTTTATGAACGAGTCGGATAGTGTCTCAGCGGCTTCATCGCAGCCCATTGTCATTCAGGCCGACGTCCCAGCTCCGCGGCAGATGGACACGGAGCCGCTGGTCACCCATTTCGAATCGCTTGGGTTTGGCGTGCAAGTACTCACAGCGCCCAGTGAGTCGTTGGCACACCACATGTTGGAAATCTATCTGAATGACGGCGGCGTGGTCCAAAC
>CAYTME010000037.1:21775-22340 GCA_964438415.1 uncultured Pleurocapsa sp.
ATCTATCTCTACGACTACGCTGAAGGCAGCCTGATCAACGGCATTCACTACGCAGCCCAACAAAGTGACAAACGTTACCGTGTCGATGGCAGCGCGATCGTGGTCTATCCTGCTGCGCTCCGGCCTGAGCTTATCGATTATTTGGCTGAAGCGATGCAGCATGCACCATTCCGCGAGCCGGTCATGCTGCCCGACGATCAACGCTAAAGGAAACATCTATCCATGCAGCGCAAACGTCTCCAGTCCGGTCAAGGTCTCATCGAATACGCACTCATTCTGGCGCTAGTCGCCACCGCGACCATCTCGATCGTATCGGTCACCGGTCGTGCAGTGCGTGACAACTTCAAGAAAGTCAACTGCGCCCTCCATGGCTACGCCGATGTGGCACTCTGTCCGGTCGAAATTGCAATGGGGCAGCCGCCTTCAGGCTCTTCTGGGGACAGCGGCTCAGGCGGCAGCCCGGAAGAAACGCCCGGCGGTACTCCCGATGTCACGCCGGAGCCGACCACTGTCACGCCGGAGCCGACCACTGTCACGCCGGAGCCGACCACCGTCACGCCGGAGC
>CAYTME010000038.1:0-5352 GCA_964438415.1 uncultured Pleurocapsa sp.
AGATCATCCGCCGCTTGCTGCTCGCTTTGGCAGCCTGATCGGCGCACCGCCAGCAGCCGTGACGCGTACGGACAGCGCGATATCGGTCTGCATCGACTGGGCAGCGCTCAGCGCCATCGACCAGGATCTTCACCGGTTCATCCATGTACTGGATAGCAACGGCAACCTTGCTGCTCAAGATGATGCCAGCCCGCGCGGCGGCGCATACCCCACGCGCTATTGGCAGCCAGGTGAGGTGGTCACCGACTGCGCGTCATTCATGTTGACCGCGGAGGTTAACACGCTTGCAGTCGGCTGGTACGATCCGGCTGCGGGCGGCCGACTACCCGTGATCGACGCGCAAGGCCAGCCAGCGCAAGATGCGACTTGGATCATCAGCATCCCTTGAACACTGCTGCGCGCCAGGCCTATTCATGGTGTCAGCTGTATTGCTTCAAAAACCGATGACGTGAGATCACGGATGACAGGTGTATCTTGACTGCCGACTCAGCCTTGGTAATCATCCAAGTACAAAGGCTTGTCCGGGGATTGAGGATCGACGATGACAGCCAGCGAGCGCGTGAACGGCACCCACCTGATGCCCACATACTTGATGACATCATAGGTCTTGCCGCCCACATGGTAACGCAGCTTCACAGCGCGCCGGAACGCCATGCCAACGGCTGACTGCACGTCGATGATATGTGCGTGGGTGAAGACGCCGCGCGTCCAACGCCAGCGAACGGTGGCCACCCGTGTCGCCAAGCGTAAGACGAAGGCAAGCACGAAAACGACTGCCCCGATGGCAAGCGCATTGATGAACTGCCAGTCATTGGGACGACGTTCAGCGGGCGGCATGACCCATGAGAAAACGAGGAACATCACGAGCGCGAGCAGGGCGAAAACGCCCAACAAGGTTGACAGCCAATCGGCGATCGCGATCCGCAGCAGACTAGGCGGTTTCGGCTTTGCGTTCATCTCCTCCACTCCAGTGACTATAAAGGTCACGAGCATAAATCTCAATATGCCGCAGTGGAAAGCACTCGTCTTTAGGAACTCGGTCTAGCGGTTCAAGAGGCGCAGGATGATGTTGATGATGATCGTCAGCAGAACGCTGATCAGGATCGAACTGACGATCGGGATTAAGCAGGTGAAGCCGCTGCCCTCGATGCGGATATCGCCCGGCAGACTGCCGAGCTGACTCACAAACGGCAGCCGCCCCAGTACGACCAAGATCAGCCCGAGGAGAACCACCACCCCACCGACGATCAACAGAATTCGCCCAACCTGCTGCAAATCCATCCAACTGCTCCCTCTCACTGCGCGTACAGTGTGATAGAGACCCAGATACCGCATCGAAACACCAGGATCGAATAGGGCGTCCCCTTCAGAACGCCCCGCTGCCGTTTTGCAGCCAGCACGACACATTACGTTCGCACGACCACCGTCCCGGCCAGCTTGTCGTGCAGCCCTTGGCCGCGATCATCGAATAGGGCCCAGATCCAGCCAATCATGAAGACGAAGGTATTGATGTAGTACCCGATGTAGCGCACGATCGCGTCGGTATCGCTGAGTGGCGAGCCATCGGTCTTGACGACACGGAGATTCATCAGACGCTTGCCCGGCGTCTGGCCGTCTTGCTGCGTCCAGAAGTACCAGTTGTACACCAAACCGACGATGAAGCTGACGATACCGCCCGCCTCGCGTCCATAGCCGACCAGCAGACCGGCAATTAGGCCAAGAACGAACGAGTCAATCGCGATAGCCAGAAACCGGGTGCCGATGTCGGCGCGGTTGTGCATGGTGTTTGTCGTCATATTTGTGCAACCCCTTGCGCTTTTACAAACTTTATTGCTTTATACGCAGCGGGTCGAACAGGGGTTGCAGTTTTGCACAGCCAAACACTACTGGCTGGTCCACTTGCCGATTTCGCGCCAGATGATACCGCCGTCGATCATCGGCAGCGGCAGCAGCGCCGCAGCGCCGAGCAGAATATTGAAAGCGGCAAAGAATGACAGAGGATGCCAGCGCAGAAGCGCCCAGACCGCGAACGCGATCACGCCGACGAGGATGTTGGCTGCCGGGCCGCCGATCGAGCGCATGACGTGGACATTGGCTGGTATCTTCCCATCATCGATCGGATAGAGCGTCATGATACCGATCAAGCCAAAGCGTACCTCACGCATGGGCGGCGTGACCTGCCGGCTGGAGATGATGTGACCGACGGTGTGCGCAACCTGTGCCAAGATCATCAGCAGGCCATAAAACACGCCCCAGAACAGGCGCATGGCTGCCGACTCCTGAGGCAGCAGAAACCACGCAAGGATCAAACCCGCGGCTAGCCGGGTAATAAGGAATGGGATCGTCTCCGAGGTGCTCACCCAGGGCACTCCCAACCAGGTGAAGAGCACGTGCCTCTCTCTCATACCCCACCTCCTGCTTCGTGTTCATCAATCCTCAAATAAACGCGGCTGTTCCGGCGCAGCGACGTAAGGCAAGCCCAAATGCTCGTAGGCCAGTGGAGTCGCCACGCGACCGCGCGGCGTTCGTTTGATGAAACCAAGCTGCAGCAGATACGGCTCATACACATCCTGAACGGTGGAGGCATCCTCAGCGATCGCGGCGGCGATCGTCTCAACGCCAACCGGACCGCCCTGAAATTTGTCGATGATCGCACGCAGGATGCGTATATCGGTTTCATCCAACCCCAGATGATCGATCTCCATCAGGTTGAGCATTTCCCCTGCCACGCGCCCCGTGATCACCCCGTCCGCTCGCGCTTGAGCGTAGTCGCGCACGCGGCGCAGCAGCCGCAAAGCGATACGTGGTGTCCCGCGGGCGCGGCGCGCCAGCTCCGCCGTCCCTTCCGGTTTGATCTCGACCTGGAGCATGGACGCAGCTCGCTGGATGATATGCTCCAACGCCTGCTGATCGTAAAAATCCATGCGGAAATGAATGCCGAAGCGATCGCGAAGCGGGCCAGCAAGCAGCGACAAACGCGTCGTCGCGCCGACAACTGTGAAGCGTGGCAGCCTCAGCCGCATCGATTTCGCGCCTGGGCCCTTGCCGATGACGATATCCAGGGCGAAGTCTTCCATAGCCGGATAGAGTACTTCTTCAACCGCCCGACCCAACCGGTGGATCTCATCGATGAACAGAATGTCGTTCGCCTTGATGCTCGTCAGGATCGCAGCCAAGTCACCCGCGCGCTCGATCGCCGGCCCCGATGTGACTTTGATATTGACCTGCATCTCGTTGGCGATGATATGCGCAAAGGAGGTCTTTCCCAAACCTGGCGGGCCGTAAAAGAGGACGTGATCGATAGGCTCGCCGCGGGCACGTGCCGCCTCGATAATGATCTCCAGATTGCGCTTCACGCTCGTCTGCCCGATGATGTCGCTCAAATGGCGCGGCCGCAGCGCAGCATTGTCCCGCTCATCTGGAAGCCGCGCCCCGCTGACGGTGCGCAGCGGCTGCTCTGACATGAGATACTCCGGTCTCGGCATAAATGTTCTAGCCTCACCATTGTAACATCAAAGTCAGCGCTTTCCGGGTACGATCCGAGCGTTCGATCCGCTGCCGCTCCCCATCGTGACAGAGCTGTGTTAGGATCGATCTTGGCATTACGCAGAGACATTATCCATGAAAACACCTGCAGGCACTGACTGTCGGCACTACTATCAAGATTTTCACCGTGGACGCGACATTCAAGAATGCCGGCTCGCGAAAGCCAACCCCGGTTCAGCGCCCTGGCGTCCGCGCGACTGCACTGGGTGTCCGGTCCCGGGCATCTTGCAGGCAAACGCGAGCGCCGACCTCGTCCTCACCCTGACGATCAAGTACCGCTTACTTGTGCTCGGTCGGCACAATGAGGTGAAAGCCTACTGCAGTCGTCACAGTATCTCTGTCGAAGATCCATATGTTGGCTGCTCACGATGCAACGCGGAGCGGCCGGGCATCGATGTGTTCTTGAAAGCGTTGGAAGAACCCGAACCGGATTCGAACGGTGAATGACGCTGAACTTTGTCATAATAGGGTTGTTCGGCTGCACCGCTCTTACACTTTCGAGAACGTGATGACCGCCTTGCTCGACAGCCATCGAACCTGCTTCACCTTGCTCGTCTGCGACCCTCCTTACACGCCGGATGTGCTCGCTCAGGCTTTCCCGAAGGATGGTTTTCAACTGATTGACACCGCCAGCGACAGACTGGCCGCTGCTATCAACACGGTCAATCCTGACGCGATCCTGGCACCCAATGCACCCTCGGTGCTGGCGGTCTTCCGCGAACTCCGCGATCAAGAGACCGATGAACCACTCCCGCTTTGCGTCCTGTTTCCGATTACACCCGCCGCTCCAGACGCCAGCGGTGCGGTCGACGCTGTGCTCGGCACAGACATAGCACATTGGAGTGCCCAGCTTCAGCCAATGCTGCACCTGCGCGCTGAAAACGCGCGGCTGCGTCATTTGTTGGCTGACCAGGCCGCTGAGATCGAAGCGCTGCGCGCTGCCAATGTCACGCTGAGTGATGATGAGCTGGAAATGCTCAAAACTCTCATCGTCAACAACATCAATCATGAATTGAAGACTCCGCTCCTCATGGTCAAAGCCGCCATCGATGCGCTCGGACTCGCACCGGACGATCAACAGTCGCTGGCGATGGCAAAAGGCGCAGTCGGACGGCTGGAGGAGGTAATCCTGAATATTTCTGAGCTGACTCAGAGTCGTCAAATCAAGCCTGACATCGCCCTGGTCAGTGACTGTATTGAACGCGCACGCCGCTGGCTGCGCAACTCATGGAAATACAAAGACACTCATGCCCACCGTGTCGTATTCGACGTCCCCGCTAGACTGCCGATGGTGATGGCCGACAAGCGCGGCATCGGCACAGTGCTTCAGCTTCTGATCGATAACGCACTCAAGTTCAGTCAAGACGAGGTGCACGTTGGTGCAAAGCTCGAAGGTGACCAGGTACGCCTGTACGTCGCAGACCGCGGGATCGGCATCCCCCGCCAGAAGCAGCGCCATGTCTTTTCGCTGTTCTACCAGGGCGACCCGTCGCCAACTCGCCGCTACGGCGGAGCAGGTGTCGGGCTTAGCTTGGCAAAACTGATCCTCGACCGGCATCAGAGTAATATCGAAGTCGAGAGCGCACCGGGCAAAGGCAGCGTATTTTCATTCACGCTGCCGGTGATTGGTGTGACGAGCGACTGAAAACCCAGTTCCCCCTCAACCCCCACTTTCATGTGGCATTCATGCCACATTCGTTGACTCTCAAGCCATTCCCAGTTAGAATCTATTTCAAAGATTTAATTTGTTCTGAATGTCACAATTGAAATCACTCGTGGCAAAAGATAGGAACCGCCATGATCGAC
>CAYTME010000038.1:5370-13017 GCA_964438415.1 uncultured Pleurocapsa sp.
AGTAGGTGTGTACCAGGACAACCGCTCGAAAGTCAATTTCGCTGAGGCGTTGAACAGTGCGCTTCAGGCTGTCGAGACGCGCATGTACGATGTCGTCGACAGCGATGTCGCGATTCTGCGCGATGCAAGCCGCCACATCATCACGGCTGGCGGCAAGCGTCTGCGTCCTCGGCTGCTGATGCTGTCGTATCTTGCGGTGGGAGGCGAAGAGCCTGAGAGCGCAGTGCCTGTCGCATCAGCAGTCGAACTGGTGCACACCGCCAGTGTAGTCCATGACGATATCAACGATCACGGCATTGTGCGCCGGGGGCGGCCTTCGGTCAATCAAATCTGGGGCCGCACCTTTGCCCTGCTGACCGGCGACTTCTTGTTCACGAAAGTCTATGAGCTGATGGCTCCGTACCGCGATCTCAATGTCATCCTGGCCGAGGCGACGGTGGCATTGGTTGAGGGCGAAACGATGCAAGCGGCAGCCGTGAAGGAGAATAACTTCACGCGCCAAGCGTACTACGACATCATTTCGCGCAAGACGGCGGCGCTTTTCCGCTCGGCAAGCGAACTTGGCGCACGGATGGGCGGCGGCACGCCTGAACAGATCGAGGCACTGCGCGGCTTCGGTTTCAACATCGGGCTGGCGTTCCAGATCATCGACGACGTGCTCGATGTGATCGGCGATGAAGCCAAATTGGGCAAGAATGCTCATGTCGATGTCGAACAAGGCCGTGGGTTCGTTGTCGCCCACTCAAGCACCGACTCAGCCGATGACCTGCTCGACTCACTCAAGCTGCGCATGTTGGAAGGCGATACGCTGGAACAGGCACAGATGCAGGCTCGCATGCTGGTCGAGACGGCGGTCGCGCAGCTCGAGGTCTTGCCAGAAAGCCCCGCGAAGGACGAGCTGGTCGCTCTGGCGCACGCCACAGTCGAACGCGATTTCTAGCGACGTTGCAGTCAGTCATCCAATCAAGCATGAACAAGAGATGTGTGCAGGCACATCTCTTGTTGTCTCTGGTCGCCGCTCTTAATGCCCCTAGCCGCCTAAGTCAGCCTATGATACTAGGCAGACAGAATACATACAGCGTCTTGATGGGGCTAGACAGATGGCGCGCATCCTTTGTATTGAAGACGACAGCGAGATGTCTCAGCTCATGTCCATGATTCTGCTGCGCTTGGGGCATGAGGTTGGCTTGGCTCTCAACGGAGCTGCTGGTTTGGAGATGGTGAGATCCTTCCAGCCAGAGCTGATCCTCCTCGATCTCATGATGCCCGATCTGGATGGCTGGGAGGTCTACCGCCAAATCAAGGCGCACGACGAGTCATGCACGATCCCGGTTATCGTCGTGACCGCTCGCGCCCAGCAGGCGGAACGCACCATGGCGCGCCAACTGACCCAAGTAGAGGATTACATCACCAAACCTTTCACACCGCCTCAGTTGGTCGCCAGTGTCGAGCGCGTCCTCAAAAAGTATGTATCACAAAAATCGTGAATGAAACTGGCAGGCAATTGCGCCAAGCTGTGGTACATTAACCGAAAACAATCGTTTCTCGCTTCGCACCGAATCACCGGGAGCATCGACATGAAGCTGATACGTCCGATCTTGCTGGTCGTCATCCTATTTGCGGCGGCGCTGATGCTCGGCGCAGCGCCCACCTTCGCACAGACCAATTTATTGTCCAATCCCGGTTTCGAACCACCTTTCGTGAACATTGGCGGAAACCCACTCGTGCAAGTCGCGCAAGGCTGGACTCCTTGGCATGTGCCGCAAGGCCCGGGCGACTCGTCTTCACAGAACTTGCAGCCGGAATACTACCCAGCCTCGGACACCACCAACGGACTGGGCGTGCCCCGCATCCGTTCTGGTGCAGATGCACAGCAGTATCATACATTTTTCGGAACACATCGAGGCGGTGTTTTCCAGCGTTTAACGGGTCTGACAGCAGGCACTCCGCTCCGCTTCAGTGTCTTCGTTCGCGTTTGGTCATCGTCGTTTGACGATCCTTCGGTCAGCGAAGACGATGGCGGTGTCCTCGTCCGCGTCGGCATTGACCCGACTGGCGGGACAGACGGGCAGAGCGGCAGTATCGTCTGGTCGGCGGGCGTTCAGCCTTATGACAATTTTGTGGAGCTGAGTGTGACCGGGCAGGCCGGTGGCAGCGCCGTCACCGTCTGGGTCGAGTCCAATGTCAGCTTTCCGGTCAAGAACAACGTCATTTACCTCGATGACGCGGCTCTGACAACCGGCGCGGCACCGCTGCCGCCTACCAACACTTCAGTCCCTGCGACGAATACGCCGCTGCCGCCCACCAGCCCGCCTGCTGGCGCGACCAATACGCCGCTCCCAGCCACCAACACGGCTCTGCCGCCGACGAATACCGCTGTCCCGCCCACGAACACGGCTGTTGTGGTGCCCACAGCGACGCCGATTGTGCCCAGCAGCACGCCGCTCCCGCCATCGGTCACGCCGTCGCTGAGCGAATTCCCCGGACGCATCATCCACACAGTCCGACCAGGCGATACCGTCGGTCGGCTTGCCATCTTCTATGGCAGCACAGTTGAAGCGATCATCGCTGCGAACGGCATCGGCCCGGATGCCCGAATTTTTGTCGGGCAAGGCCTGATCATCCCGATCCGCACCGCCACACCGCCAACCAGTGCCCCTGTCCAGCCATCGGCCACGCCGTTTGTGCCGACCGCAGCCCCAACTCAGGTTCTGCCCGGTACGATCAGCGGCCCAGCACCGGGCACGATCACCTATGTCGTCCAACCTGGCGATACGCTTTATTCAATCGCGCTGCGCTTCCGCACGTCGATCACCATTTTGGCGCAGCTCAATCGCATCGCCAATCCGAATCGCTTGTTCGTCGGTCAGCCGATCTTGGTGCCCGTGTTGGTGACTCCGCCGGTCATCACTGTCGTGCCACCGACCGCATCCGCGCCGCCGGTCACGCGCACGTACATCGTCAGGCCAGGGGACAACCTGTTCCGCATCTCGCTTCGCTTTGGTGTGCCGATGAGCGTGCTGATCCGAGCGAACAACCTGGGCAACCCGAACTTGATCTTCATCGGTCAGGTGCTCATCATCCCATGAGCCAGCGGCGCGTACTGCGTAACGTCCAAACCGGCGCAGTCGTGCTAGCGCAGGCGCGTCTATGCATCAGCTTCTGGTGTCACTTCCGGGGGCTGATGCTGCGGGCGCGCCTGCCTGAAGATGAGGGACTGCTCTTTGTGACCGACAAAGAGGGCCGCGTGCACACCACCATCCATATGTTCTTCATGCGCTTCAGCATCGGCGTCATCTGGCTGGATGCGCAGGGGCGCGTCGTCGACAAACAGCTCGCCAAACCCTGGCGTCCAGCCTATGCGCCAGCAGCTCCGGCGCAGTATTATCTTGAAGCCAACGTGAGCGTCCTCGATCGTGTGAAGGTGGGCGATGTGCTTCGATTTGATGAAAAGGCTTGAGAAAACGCGATACCGGCTCAACAGCATTCTCGTGCTGTTGTTAGTCCTCTGCATGCCTTTGGTGACATCGGCTCAAGAGAACGCACCGCCAGGCTTGACGATCCACGTTGTCCAAAGGGGCGAAAACCTTTTTCGCATCGGACTGCGCTATGGTGTCAGTGTGGACGATCTCGCACGGCTCAACGGCATTGCAAACCCGGCCAGCATTCAAGTCGGACAGCGACTGTTAGTGCCGTCTGCGCCCGGCGCACTTCCAACCAACGCGCAGACGCACAATGTACAGCCCGGTGAGACCCTGGCGACCATTGCAGAACGTTACGGACTGACGCCTGAGGCGCTCAGCGCAGCCAACGCCAACTTGGGGGACAGTGACCTGTTCATTGGCCAAACATTGATCATCCCCGCGTCAGTTTCTCCCGCGACTGCCGCCTCCTCTGCGCACACAGGCGACTTGGGGCTGCTTACGGCCGGAGATACGCAGGCGGTCTTCCATGTCGTGCTGCGCGGCGAAACGCTGTTCCAAATTGCAACGCAGTACGGCATCACCGTCAATGCACTCGTCAGCGCCAACGCGATCGGCGACCCAAGTCTGATTTATCCCGGCCAGCAGCTCTTGATACCGGGAATACAACCTCCCGCCTTATCGCTCAACCTGCCGCCAGCCGTGCGCAGGATTGGCGTACAGCCTCAAGTATTCGTCACGGGTCACACGGGAGTCGTGCATATCCAGACTCAGCAGGCCGCCACCATCACAGGTTCATTCCTGGGGATGCCATTGACAGCATCGGCTGACGCTGGCGCAGTTGATCACTACCTTTTGGTCGGCATACCGATGGACGCACCAGCAGGTGTCACCTCAATGGAACTGACCATCGATGCCGGCGGTGTGCGCTCCACCCTTGCGCTGAACATTCAAGTGGTCGCCAGCGCAGCGCGCACGGAGTCCATCGCCATCCCCGCTGACAGGCTGGCGCTGATCGGGAATGAAGTCGATGCTGCGGAGAATGAGCAGGTGCGCCAGATCATGAGCGGCTACTCCGCGATACGATCCTTTGCTGGCCCGATGGGACTGCCCGCTGCCGCACCCATCACGTCTCCTTTCGGGTCTAATCGGTCGTACAACGGCGGCTCACTGGTGCGGCTGCACACCGGAACGGATTTCGCCGGCGCGCCCGGCACACCCATCTCCGCCGCCGCCGCTGGGCGGGTCGTCTTCAGCGGCTGGTTGGATGTGCGCGGACTGGCCACTATCATCGATCATGGATGGGGCGTCTTCACCGGCTATTGGCATCAGACGGAGTCGTATGTGACCCCTGGGGCACAGGTAACGTCTGGTCAGGTGATTGGCACGATCGGCAGCAGCGGCCGCGTCACTGGTCCTCATCTGCACTGGGAACTCTGGGTTAGCGGTGTGCCCGTCGATCCGATGCAATGGGTACAGGCTGTTTTTGTCCCATGATCCCGCGTTTCTTACGCCGCCTCAGTAGAGACGAAAGCAACCAGAACCAAGGCCCGACGCAGGAGGCGATCGAAACCTGCGAACGCGAACTGCGCACATATGAGCGACGTTATGCCCTGCTCAATCGCACATCTAGCGAATGGTCGGTTCCGGGTCGTATTGTCGACATCGAATCGCACGAGCGCGGCGTGACACTTGTCGGTGAATACAAGCGCGTCGTGCTCACTTGGATCGGGTCAGACTGTTTGCATGTTCGATTGACTCAGTCTGACCGCCCCCCCCTGCCGAACCTACCAGCAGTTCTCTCAGATGTGGCAGTGCCTCCGCCCTTTGAACTGGTCGAAACGCAAGATTTTGTCGAGATGACGACAGCATCTGGCATCTGCCGCGTCAACCGGCAGCTTGGGACACTATCCCTCAGCCTGCCCGCAACCGCACCCGCCTATGTCGAGCTGAACGGGCTGTCATGGCAGGCGGGCAAACGGGGCAAACTGTCGGTCGCTTTTCATCCACGCGCTGTGTATGGAGGCTTGGGGTCACGCACCGACTCACTCGATGTCAATTTGCGCCGGTTCCCGCTGTGGGTGCAGCCGCAGGGAAGCAGCGGCAGCGCACCCCTTCTGCTCGGCACGACGCCATATGGGGCGTTCGCGCTGCTCTGGTTAAATCCAGCGCGCGGCATCGTCGATGTCGGCGCATCGCGCCCCGACGAGATCGTGTTCGAGGGTGAAGATGACCGCATCGAATACGTCGTCTCCATCACCCAAACACCGCTGGAGGCGCTCGCGCGCTGCGGGCTTTGCTTCGGGCGGATGCCGCTGCCGCCGCTGTGGGCGCTCGGCTACCAGCACAGTGTCGATGACGATGCCGCTGCCGACGCAGTCGCTAAGCTGGCAGCAGAATTCCGCCAACGCGAAGTGCCATGTGACGCCATTCATCTCGGATTCGCCTATCTCGACGCGGCCCGACCATTCACGGTTGATGCGCAGCGGTTCCCCGCACTGCGCGAGTTGATCGATGATCTCCACGATCTCGGTTTTCAGGTCGTGGCTGGCCAGCACCCGGCCATCAAAGCCGACGAAGCATATCCAGCTTTCGTGTCGGGGGCGCGCCGCCATGCTTTCGTTCGCTATCCTGATGGGAGCTTTGTGCGTGCTGCCGGACACCCGGGAACCAGTGTCTTCCCCGATTTCATCCGCGAGGATGTGCGCCAATGGTGGTCGGAACAGACAGCACCTCTTGTCCGGACAGGCATCGACGGGATCGAAAACCGGGATAGCAGCCCAGATATTTGGCGTCATGGCGTAACAACCACGCTGCCAGATGCAGCTCAGCACGGCCGTGATGTCATGTTATCACACGCTTCCATCCACAATCTTTACGCCAACGGCATGGCTAACGCCAGCCGTGCAGCATTCGATGAATACGGCTCCGCACTGCGCCACCTGCTGATACTGCCCGTCAGTTGGGCCGGCAGCACACAGTACGGCTCACCTTGGATCACAAGCAAGCGGTGTGACTGGGACGGTCTGTGCGACATGCTGCGCTCTGTGCTCAATGCCAGCTTATCGGCGATCCCGTATTTTGGAGTCGATCTGCCAAGCTGCGAAGGCGGTGAGCTGCAAACCCGCTGGCTTCAAGCATGTGCCCTCATGCCCGGGCTGCGCAGCCCAAGCGGCAGCGATTTACCCTGGGCGTTCGGTCAGCCCTACGAACTGATCAACCGCCTCACACTCGAACTGCGATATCGTCTGCTGCCTTTTCTCTACAGCACGATCGCGCAGGCACGCGAGTACGGTACACCTGTCATCCGCCCACTTGGGCTGAGCGCATCCACTCTATTCAAGATGGATGATGCTTACCTGATCGGTGAGCATCTGCTGGCCGCGCCGGTAACCGCACCCGGCGTGCGCGAACGCACCCTGTATCTTCCACCTGGCATTTGGTACGACTACTGGACGAACGAAGCCCACATGGGCGAGCGCAGTGTGACCGTCCCTGCGCCGTTGGAGAGGCTGCCGCTCTTCGTTCGAGGTGGAACCTCACTGCCACTGCACGAGGTACAGCACTACGTCAATGAGCGGATGCCAGAGCGCCAAGTCGTGCGGATCTATCCAGGCAGCGGCGAAACCACACTCTACGAGGATCACGGTGAGGGTTTGGCCTACATACATGGTGAGTACCGCTGGGTCTACTACTCATGCCAGTGGGATCAAGAGACGCGTTTCAGCGTTTCCCGACGCAAGGCCGGCACGTTCATCCCAGCCGTGCTCAAGAGTCAAATCGAGATCGTTGGCTTACCGGCAGAGCCGAGTGAAGTCCGACTGGATCGTCAGGGTGCGCCGGTGTGGTATTACGATGACGGCATCCTAGAACTGGTCGCGGATGACGATTTCGCTCGCATCGAAGTCGATTTCAAGGCCGGCAGCAAAACACCCACCCGCCGGCGGGGCGATCTGTAATCATGCCTCATGACAAGACTCGTCACGGCAGCGGCAGTCTCGGCGGCGCGGGCAGAAGCAGCAGCGCAAACGCAATGGCCATAATCGCTGCCAACACACCGGCAATCACGACTGCGTAGTGCGCGCCAGTGTTCCCCGTATCGACCGCAGTTGTGGGCGGTGCAGTATCCGTGTCGAGAAGCATACGTTCCGCGCAGCCGCGACCAATGCGCCAGGCGGTCACCCTAGGTTCAGACCGAAGACCGACGATCAGATGCACGGCATCG
>CAYTME010000038.1:13027-20671 GCA_964438415.1 uncultured Pleurocapsa sp.
ATAAGACGCTTGAGCCACATCGACCGGCGACGGCGCTGCGATGCCATCAGGATGCGAATGATAAAAGCCGATCAGCTCCAGTCCCTGGCGCTCCGCAGAGAACACATGATGAACAAGGTCGCGTTCATCGAGATGGTAAAAGCGAGATGGATCGGGGGCGACATTGCGCGCGCGAGCGACCACAATGACCCGACAGTCAATGCCGAACAACAAACCACATGCCTCGTGGGGTGCATCCGCCTCTGCGTGCGTTGTAATCTCAGCCAGCAGATCAGGATGCATATATACGACATGCGGAGCAGAGCGGCTCATGTATTCTCCCCCGGCACATGCGCGGGAATCTCGAAAGCCTCAACACGCGTATCTTGAGGTGGGTGTCGTGTTTCGTAGAACAGCTCAGCCTCAATCGTGTACCACCCCGTGGTATCATTGAGGCCGCGCAGGTGCAGCGTGAACTCCATGTCGTTGTGCATCGTTTCGATAATGTTCAGCTCGCCGACAAGCACATCTTGATCAGTACGTACACCCAACAGTAGGTTGGGTCGCTCTAAGAATGGCGTCACCTGCACATGCACCAGAATGCGCCGGCGGTCAGGGTAAATAGCGACATCGAGCGCCTCGATGCGGACTTCCTCTCGCGGCCTGGGGGCATGGTGCTGGGGCAGAATCGGGATGTCCATCTTCATCCTTAGTCACACGCACGTGCACTGTTCCACAGTTTAGCCAGGAACTATGAGTCATGCATGGGAAAATTGAGCATCCCGTATAATAATGGGCGCTTCGGAAGCTCCTATCTGAGTCTATGGCGCGATGATGATTGCCAAATCGCTGACGATCGTGATCCCGGTTTTCAATGAGATCGACACCCTGTGCAGTGTGGTCGAAACCGTGACACAGGCCGCCGCCGCTCAAGGATGGCATGTGATCGCCGTCGATGACGGCTCCCATGATGGCAGCGGCGCGCTGCTGGATGAACTGCAGGCGCAGCACATCGCTGTGCTGCGCGTCCTGCATCACTCGAACAACCGCGGCTATGGTGCGGCGCTCAAGACAGGCATCCGCGCATCTGCAACGACTCATGTGTTGACGATGGATGCGGACGGGCAGCATACAGTACAGCATATTCATCTGATGCTCGAACAGGATGGAGACCAAGATTTGGTCATCGGCCAAAGGACTGCGCTGCTGCACAGCCCGATGTGGCGGATGCCGGGCAAGTGGATACTCAAGTTGTTCGCCGAGTTCATGTCGCGCCAGCGCATCCCCGATCTGAATTCCGGTCTGCGGCTGTTCCGCAGGCAGTCGCTGCTCAAGTATCTGCATCTTTTCCCTGACGGCTTCTCTTTCAGCACGACCAGCACGCTCATTTTCCTGAATCGCGGGCTGAACATCGCTTACGTGCCGGTCGAGGTGCGCCGTCGCCAGAACAAGAGTACCGTCAAACTCTCGACCGGCTTTCAAACCCTGCTCTTGATCCTGCGCCTGATGATGCAGCTCGATCCGCTACGCATCTTCGTTCCAATGAGTATCTTGTTCGTGAGCGCAGGCGTCATCTGGGCACTGCCCTATCTAGCGCTAAGGCGCGGTCTCACGACTGTCGCGCTGCTCCTTGTGCTGACAGGGATATTGATCTTCTTATTCGGGCTGCTTGCCGACCAGATCGCTGAACTGCGCAAAGAGCACTACGAAACGAACGACGACCATGAATAGCGATCAGCGCTCGCCGGCGGGCACAAGCTCCCAATAGCCGGGGCGAGAGGCACGGCAGGCGACCTCACGCTCAACCGGCGGGTCGTCGGCATCCAGGCTGTACAGGCGTGTTTCACCGTTTTCAGCGATGAGTTCCAAACGCAGCCAATCTGGTTTGAACACTAGCGGTAAGTGCACTTCGAACAAGTTGGGCATGACACTGGGCTGATACAGGATATACCGGATCCCGCGCTGATAGAGATATGTCCATCGATCGTTCATTTCATGCAGACGCAGCATCGTTCTCGTTTCTACATTGCGAGCTGCACATATAACGAGATCGCTGCGAAGCCAGAAGCGTGAATAGCTGATCACCCATGCACGTTCACCTGCTCCAGCTAAGGCGTTGAAGGAGGGGGCAATATCGCAGGCACCTTCACCCGCCCCCTGCTCGAAATCACAATCGCTCAACTCGCCCACCGCATGCCGCCAGCCTAGATCGACGACCTGCTGGGTGGTACGCAGTAGAGGGTCGGTGTGGCTGATCGACATCGTGATAATCGCTGCAGGGATGATCAGATAGGACGGTACGGCCGTACTGCCGTGTCTGCGCAGCCAATAGTCAGCCGTCCATGCTGCAGCCAGCATGAAAGGGACAAGCGCGATTAAGAAGTAGCGTGGCAGAAAAACAACCGGCTGAAACGCAAGCCAGCACGTCATAGCTGTGATGGCCGCCAATATGGATAGGCTGAGCAGCGGCACCCGCCTCCAGCGCGCTTTGGGTATCATCAAAGCCAAAGGGGTGAAAGCCAGCACCAATACGGACACGTGATCGACGTTTCCAGCGTAGGCGTAAGTCAGGTAAAACGGATAGCCAAGAAAGACGCGGCGGATGGTGTCCTCGTCATCTGCATCTTGGGCGACCACCCTGCGTGCATTATCATCGAGGTTAGTGAACGGGGCAAATGGCTCGCCAATGACCACGGCGTTCTTGATCAAATGCGGCAGGAGGATTACCACACCTGCGATTACAATGTGCGCCAGCGGTATGAGCAGCGGACGCAGCGAAC
This sequence comes from uncultured Pleurocapsa sp., assembly GCA_964438415.1. Lineage (GTDB taxonomy): Bacteria > Chloroflexota > Anaerolineae > Aggregatilineales > Phototrophicaceae > Flexifilum. Next base: position 15,787 of record CAYTME010000038.1, read on the forward strand.
GGGTCAGCGCCGTGCGCTGCACACGCACCAGATACGGCACGGCAGTGATGAGGAGCAGAAACGGCGGCAGCACGAGCAGATAAGCAAACTTGGCAATGACCGCCATGGCTGCAAACGCCCCGGTCAACAGCGCCGCAGACCGGCTGATCGGCTGTTCATCTATATGAAGTGCCCAGTAAAGAGCCGCCATCCCCAATGCGATCGCGTAGGCGTCGGTTTTGCCATCCCCGACATAGCGGTTGAATGCAGTCGATGTCCACAGTATTGCTAGAGCGACAATTTGACCGCGCCAGCCGATGTGCAGACGATGTGCTGTCCCAACAAGCAGCACACTGGCTGCCAGGGCGGCGGGCACGGCGAACAGTTTGGCTGCTGGATAATTCGCAAGAGAGAGCAGCGCCGCATAGTGCATTTCGACATGCATACCGAAGGCAGCAAAAGGCTCATGCTGGGGAATGATCTGGATGTGGCCGGTATCGGCGATCGCCTTCGCGAGCACGAGATAGTAGGCAATGGCATCGCCAAACGGTTCTGGGGGGATAAAAGCGAGCGCCACCGCGCGGACGATCATGAACACAGTTAAGACTACGATCGCCTTGTAGCCGACCGGCAGCCGCCAAAACCGGCGCACTGCGAGTGGCAGCGCGGTAGCTGTACTTGCAGCGATACGCAGCGCGTGCTGGCGATACAACCCCAAGCTGAGTGAAACGATCACCACACCCACGACCAACGGCTGTGAAAAGCTGCCGAATGTCGCCGCCAACATCAATATCGACGCGATGAGGCCCTGGCCGAGCAGAAATGCGCTGGCACCTGCGGCTGCGCCCGACAGCGTCCGCTCGCGGATCAAGAGCCGCAGTGCCGATGAACCCACGGCAAAGCAGGCTAGGGTGTAGATCGCGCACACGAAGATGGCGGTCACGGCAAGCTGCATTTAGAACAAACCTGTAAACAAGATGCGCAGATTCATGCGCGCGTCCTCCAGCCAAATGGCGAATGGCACCAGACCAGGACTACCGCGCAGCGTCCAATAGACGAACAAGGCGGCGACGATCCAGAGAGCAATGAGCGTGTGGGGTATGCGCGGGTCGGCTCGGCTGACAGCAGCGATGACTGCATCGATTGGCGCACGAATGAGGCGAACACCGAGCAGGTAGCCAGCCGTGACAGCCAGTAGAAGCACAGCGGCGACGCCAGGGTAGACCATCGAGTACGACTGTGCCCACAGGATATCCGGTGCGACGCGGTAGACGTTGATGAAGCCGCCGATATCGATCTCGAAGATGAAAACGCGAGTTGGGTCATCGATACAGACGAGGCGCTCGCTGCTTGCGGCGACCGGCTCACCATCGAGCTTGACGCTGTTGGCGTTCGTGATATCCCAAGTCAGCCGCAGACAGTCACCGTAAAAGGTCAGCCCGCGTTCGAAGCGAATGTCGGCTTCCATACCCCGGTAGAAGAAGTTATGGATGGTGGGACTTGGCAAGATAAGCGGCTTGATGAAGAATGAGTAGAGGACAAGCGCATAGACAATCAACAGACCGAGCAGCACGAGTTGTCCGAGTCGGTTCAGCACCAAAGTCATGCGCGGGTTTCCACGTTTTTGACGACCATAAGCAGATTGCGCTATCTCCCATGAGCCGACCCAAAGCGGATGAGCAAACGATCCAGGACAAGATGGTCGAACAGTATAGCGCGCTGCGGTATCGACTTCCATATGCGCGCGCCTACCACGACTGGTGGATGCGTGAAATGATCGCGCTGGCGGGATCAGACCGACTGACGGGCACGGTGCTCGATAACGGCTGCGGCACCGGGCACATCGCAGCGCTGCTGCCAGATGCGCGCTGCGCAGTCGGTCTCGACCTGTCGTTCCGGATGCTGAACGAGGCACGAAGACGCTTCGCACTGTGCGTGCAAGGCGACAGTCTGCATCTGCCATTCCCCGATCGTTCTTTCGATCTCGTGTTTGCGCGCTCACTCCTGCACCATCTGAGCGACCCGGCACAAGGTGTGCGCGAAATCAGTCGCGTGCTCAAATCGGGTGGGCGCGCCGTCTTTGCCGATACGAACCGGTCGATCATTAGCGCCCTGCCGCGCAAGATCGCCTACCAACGAGACAGCTTCTCAGAACAACACCAGAATTTCCAACGTCGGGATTACCTTGCCTGGATCAGCCAGAGCCTGCACATCGATCGGGTGCGGCATTTCGGCTACCTTGCCTACCCGTTCGGCTTTCCAGATATGATGGGACCGCTGCACCGTCTGCCGATCCCACCAGCGCTTGTCAGGGCGTTGATCCAGCTCGACAGCGGCATCGCGCAGATCCCTGGCCTGCGCACGCAGAGCTGGGGCATTCTGGTCTTGTCGTCGCGCCTATGAAGCGTCCTCATCTGCGCAGATGGACCGCCGTGCTCGTGCGCACCGCACTGCTCGTGTTCGTCCTGTACTCGCTGGCAAGCACAATCGTGGAGCACCGAACGACTGTCTCCACGTTGGCGCGGGAACTTGAATGGGGCACATTCGCGCTGGCGTGCGCGATCTTGACGAGTGCGTTCATATTTCTGCTTCCTCTACCGACGTGGCTAGCCGTGCGCACATCTTCTCGCGATGCGACTTGGCGAACAACCGCGGTCGTGTATTTCAGCTCACAGGCGGCCAAATATCTGCCCGGAGGCATTTGGGTCGTACCGGGGCGCACGCTGCTCTATCACCAACAGTTTGCGATCGATCCGGCGCGCTCAGCCATGTTGGTGATCGTCGAAATGCTGGCCTTGTGTCTGGGGGCGGGGCTGGTCGGTCTGATCAACATCACGCTGGGCATTCAGCAGGCCTCACTGGCGCTTGCGCTGCTCGGGCTGGTGCTGGCGTTGTTCGCCACCCTTCACCTCTCACAATCAAAGGCCATGAGCGAGCTGCTCAGACGCACGGTACTGCGCTTCTTCCCAGCGCGTATGCGTATGAATGTGGGAAATCGTCTGCAGATGCTGGTGCTGCTGCGGATGACCGGTGCTGCCTTCGCCTTTTGGATGGTGCTCGGAACGGGTTTTCACATCCTGCTCGGCTCGCTGCCGAGTCTCAGCGACCGCCCGGAGTGGCTCCAAGCTGTGGGCGCATTTGCGCTGGCATGGTTGGCCGGCTTCCTCGTGTTCGTGCTCCCCGCCGGGCTTGGCGTGCGTGAGGGAGCGCTGACGCTGCTGCTGCAAACCTGGCTCACACCTGGCGAAGCGGTATTGGTCGCGGTGTTGGCGCGCCTCTGGTGGACAGTGGTCGAGGCCTTCTTGATCGTGCTTGCCCTGCTGCTGCTGCGCAGGGAACGACCCGCAGCAGCATCTCCAAGCGCCTAGGACCATGCAGCCTTGCGCGCACAGACTTGGTAAGAGCCGCTGGCACGGAGCTGCAAGCGGCGCACTCCCTGTTCACCCATCGCCAGACGATAGGCAGCCTCGACGATCGACTGTAACCGCAGCCCAAATCCGCGCAAGTGCCCCGGCGTCAAAACATGAGTCAATGCTGCCGGGACGATCCCCCAACCTGGCCATAAATCGATCCAGGTGAAGCCCGACTGAGTGAAAAGCGCATTCCAGCCGTCCGGCGTGAGGTGAAAATATGAGCTGCCATGCCAAGCCTCCCAGAAGCTGGCTCCACCGACGAAGAGAGCGTCCGGACGACAAATCCTGGCGATCTCGCGCATGGCGAGCAGCGGCTGATAGAGGTGTTCAAATACCGCTGTCGAGATCACCATGTCGAACGTGCTGTCTGCAATCGGCAGACGGTGCGCATCGACCAGGTAATCCGCTCCTTGCGCATACCAATCGACACAGAGGATGTGCTTGAAGCCGAGCGTCTCGAGATAACGGCGGTTGCCGCCGCTGCCACAGCCGAGATCGAGAATGCGCGCATCTGTACCTTTCTCACGCAAAAGCATCTGACAGTAATACTGGATGCCTTTGTCGAGTTTAGTGCCGAAGCGACGCCGCACCTCCCGCCGTGAAAAATGCGGAAAGTCCTCGTGAACGGCGCGGAACATCGTGCGCGCGATCGTGCTGCGGTCGAGTGCCACCACCGGGAGATCGACCGATATTGTGACCGTCTGCGGACGATCGAGCGCGCGCAAATCGACGATAGATTTTCCGCCGACGATCACTTCAGATGCTTGGAAGCCGCAAGCTGCGCACCGGCCAACTTCCAACGAATCACGATCGATGGGACAGACCAGGATTGACTGCCATGAAGCATCGCTGTTTTTATGACTCACGAGCCTGCACCCTCGGAACGGGTCAGCGCGGTCAGCGCGTCCCACGCAACCTGGAATTGGGAGGCGGGCACCAAGATATGATCGCGGCTGAAAGCAGCGAAGGGGAAGATCGGCACCTGTGCAGCCGCCAGCACCGCACTGATACGCGCCATGTAACCGATCAGCGTCGGCGGCAGCACGAGGTCAAATGTGATCAGACGGAAGTCTGTTCCCTCCCGGACGGCCGAAGGACAGCAATCGACGACATGCAGCCAGCCGTCCGCAGGGCAAACGACCGTCGTCTCGTGCTGATCGAAGATGAATACCGAAAATGGAGCGCTCAAATCGCTGAGCGCGGTCAGCGTCGCGGAAAACTCACTGTTGGGCAGCCGGATGAATGCATAAAGATGATCGTCTGTGAGCAGGCGGGTCCTGCGAAGCACGTCATCCAGATCGCTCATTTGGGACATCCCCGGCTCACTCATCGAACTGATACGTCGACTCGGCATAGTAGCGAATGGCGCGGCTGGCGAGTCTCGCGCGGATCCAGGCTTGCAGCCGCTCGTTCTTCTCGTCCAGAGTGTGGCTCGAATCGCGCAGTGCTTCCAGCGGGTAATTGACGCGGACTGCTCGCCCATGCACGATATG
>CAYTME010000038.1:20696-20973 GCA_964438415.1 uncultured Pleurocapsa sp.
AAATCGCGCGTCTGTGCAGCCCGCAGCACATCATCGCGCATCAGCGAGGGAAACCGGATCAACGCGACAGCGTCAGGATAAAGTGACCAGAGCGTCTCGGCATCATGGATGGCAGTGCGGTGCAGCGGTGCTTGACGTTGATAGATTGCAACGAAAGCGCGCACGGCGGACAGCGGCAGAACGCGATCGGTCTTGACGGGTGTCAGGTGATAGGACAGCCCATCCCGCGTCGTGATGTGCGCCAGCGCATGCGGCGTATGTGCCTGCGCCTCGAGCA
>CAYTME010000038.1:20999-22015 GCA_964438415.1 uncultured Pleurocapsa sp.
ATCGGCGAGTCTATGCTCGCTTAATCCTGCCCGACATGATGCCACGTATCCAGCTCAACCCATTCGCTCTCATAATCGACAATTTGCACCAGGATATGTGGATAACCCAAATGTGTGAACGCGTGGAAGCGATTCGCCCCATCGAGGATGACATAGCCATCATCCATCGGGGCGACAACCGGCGGATTGATCATGTGGGTTTCCTGGCTCAGTCGTTCGGCGAGCGGCACCGAGCGCTGATTGTCGTGCTCCTCATGTGGTCGCAGTGCTTCGGTCGGAATGATACGGAGTTCAGGATGCGGTGCATCGAGCTGCGGAAGAGTCATGTTCGACATTTCTGGATGACATGATGCCTAAAGACCATTATACTCGGACATCTTCGGTTAGCGCGTGCGGCATAGGCATAGGAGCGGAGATGAGCGCAGCAGAGCAGGGCGCAGAGCACTCGACTGGGCGCTGGCTGACCGTCGTGCGAACCTTGTGTTTCATCGTCAATGAAGGCGCCGTCCTGCTGATGAAACGCAGTGCACATAAGCGGATCTTCCCCAATCGCTGCAATGGCGTTGGCGGTCATGTAGAGCGCGATGAAGACATTCTGACGAGTGTTCAGCGCGAAGTTCTTGAGGAGACCGGGCTGCACGTTCCGAACCTGCGCCTCGTGGCAGTGTACAATATCGATGCTGGCGCAGACACCGGGATCACGCTGTTCGTATTCTTGGGGGAAAGCGCAGCGCGCACAGTGATCGACAGCGAAGAAGGCACGCTGGAATGGGTCGAAATCGACCAAATAGGCCAACACGATCTGGTCGAAGACATCGACATCATACTGCCGAAGATCTTGGCGCTGCCACCCGGAGCGCCGCCGCTTTTCGTCCATGTCAGTTATGATGCTGCTGACCATATGAGACTGCGCATCCACGGATCATGATACCATCGCATGATGAGCGCTGTTCAAGAGGTGACAACGTGAGGATACTGCCTCCTCAAATCCATATTCGATTGAGGCTCAACCGATG
>CAYTME010000039.1:0-2338 GCA_964438415.1 uncultured Pleurocapsa sp.
TACGAAGCCGACCTGGCCTACCGGGGTGAGGCGCTGGTCAACTGGTCTGATGCGCTGCAAACCGTGCTGGCCAATGAGCAGGTGATTGACGGCAAGGATGAGCGCCTGGGGCAGCCGGTTGTGCAAAAGCTGATGACGCAGTGGTTCTTCCGCTACACCCGCTACGCCGACGAGCTGCTCGATTTCAGCCGCGTGGATTGGCCGGAGCCGGTGCGCATCATGCAGGAGAACTGGATCGGCCGCAGCGAAGGCGCGCGCGTTCGCTTCCGCGTCGATCCTGGCTCGCTGCACGGTCTCAGTCAGGGCGAGGCAGGGGCGGAGATCGAGGTCTACACGACGCGCCCGGATACACTCTGGGGCGCGACCTTCATGGTGCTGGCGCCCGAACACCCGCTGGTGGCGACGATCACCAGCGACGCGCAGCGCGGCGCCGTGCAGGCCTATATCGACGCGGTGGCGCGCAAGACCGAGCTGGAGCGCACCGCCGAAGACCGCGAGAAGACGGGTGTCTTCACCGGCGGGTACGCCATCAACCCGGTGACGCAGCGCCCGATCCCGATCTGGATCGCTGACTACGTGCTGATCAGCTACGGCACAGGCGCGATCATGGCCGTGCCGTCCGGCGACCAGCGCGACTTCGAGTTCGCCCGCAAGTACGGCCTAGAGGTCATCCCGGTCGTCCAGCCGGACGACCAGCCGCCGCTGGACGGCGCGACGATGACCGAAGCTTGGGATGGCGCGGGCACCATGATCAACAGCGGCCCGCTGGACGGTCTGCGCTGCAGCGGTGAGAAGGGACGCAAGAACCCATCGATCGCGGCGGCTATCGATCATATCGAGGCGCTCGGTGTCGGCAGAGAGGCGGTCAACTACCGCCTGCGCGACTGGCTGATCAGCCGCCAGCGCTACTGGGGCAGCCCGATCCCGATCATCTACCGCGCGGACGGTTCGATGGAGACCGTTCCGGATGACCAACTGCCGGTGCTGCTGCCGGATGATGTCGAATTCATGCCGACTGGGCGCAGCCCGCTGACCTATCACGAGCCGTTCTTGAACACGACCGACAGCCGCGGCCAGCCCGCCAAACGCGAGACCGACACGATGGACACCTTCATGTGCTCGTCGTGGTATCACCTGCGCTACTTGAGTCCGCACTACGACGCCGCGCCGTTCGACCCGGAGGAGGCGGCCTACTGGCTGCCGGTCGATACCTACACCGGCGGCGCGGAACACGCGACCATGCATCTGCTCTATACGCGCTGGTTCAACAAGGCGATCCGCGACTTGGGCGTCTTCGACGATGCCGTGCGCATCGCTCGCAAACATGGGCGCGAGGTCGAGCATCTGTTCGATGAGCCGATGCTGCAGCTCCGCAACCAGGGGCAGATTCTGGGCGAGGAGCGCGACGGCGATGTCATCGTCGCCTCTGGGCGGCGCGAGGGTGCCAAGCTGTTCGCCGATTACGTCGAGGTGATCGAGCGGGCGCAGGTCGACGATGTGCGCGCCAGCAAGCCCGACGCCGTGGTTGGCGAGATCATCAAGCGCACTGAAAATCTGCTCCAAGTTTCGGTCGGCGGCGGCGAGCTGCAGACGGTCGAGGTGGTCGAGGGCGCGGTGATCGTCATCCCGTCGATCCCCGGCGAGAACAACGTCAACCAACTGCGCCAGCATCTCGAAGTGCAGCGCATGTCCAAGAGCAAGGGCAACGTCGTCAATCCGGACGAGCTGGTCGAGCAGTACGGCGCGGATACCGTGCGCGTCTACCTGATGTTCGGCTTCGACTGGGGCAAGGGCGGGCCGTGGAACAGCCAGCAGATCTCCGGCGTCGTCCGCTGGATCAATGACATTTGGGATCTGGCGACGGCAGCGCCGCCGTCAGGCGCAGGCGACCCAGAAGCCGAGCGTGAGATCGAGCGCCGCGTCCACCAGACGATCGCCAAAGTCAGCGATGGGCTGGAGCAGTTCAGCTTCAATACCGCTATCGCCGCGCTGATGTCGCTGCGCAATGACCTGAAGGCCGCCATCCGCGATGACCAATTGAGCGAGAGCGCCTGGCGTGAGGCGCTGCGCACGACTCTGCTGCTGATGGCACCCTTCGCGCCGCACATCGCCGAGGAGCTGTGGGAGCTGCTGGGCGGCGAATACAGCATCCATCAGCAGGCGTGGCCGATCTACGACGCGCAGAAAGCCATGAGCGAGATGACCGAGCTGGTCATCATGCGCAACGGCAAGCCGGTCGGGCGTGTGATGGTGCCGGTCAATATCAGCGAGGCGGAGGCGCAGGCGACCGCGCTGGCGAGCGAAGTGGCGCGCCGCTTCCTGAACGGCGGCCAGCCGA
>CAYTME010000039.1:2348-4325 GCA_964438415.1 uncultured Pleurocapsa sp.
GGTCGTCTTCGTGCCGGGGCGCAACGGTATGGAGCCGAAGGTCAACATCGTCATTTAGGCCGAGCGAGCGCAGCCGGGCGGTCGCCGAAGATGACACCGGCTGTTTGCGCCTGCCTGCGTTACAATCCGCCATACAGTGCCGATATCGACACAGGAGGCTGATCATGACGTACGCGATGATCCTGACCGAGACCCCGGAGGCGGGAGTCGGTTTGGTGCGCCTCAACCGCCCACAGGCGCTCAACGCGCTCAACGCTCAGATCACGGGCGAAATCTTCAGCGCGCTGGAGGCGTTCGACCGTGATGAGAGCATCGGCTGCATGGTGCTGACCGGCAGCGACAAGGCCTTCGCCGCCGGCGCAGACATCAAGCAGATGGCGCAGCAGAGCGCGACCGACATGATGCGCGAAGATTTCACCGACTGGACGCGCATGATGCGCGTGGGCAAGCCGATCATCGGCGCGGTCAGCGGCTGGGCGCTCGGCGGCGGCTGCGAGCTGGCGATGATGTGCGACATGCTGATCGCCTCGGAGACGGCCAAGTTTGGCCAGCCGGAGATCACCATCGGCATCATCCCCGGTGCTGGGGGCACGCAGCGGCTGACGCGCGCGGTCGGCAAGGCGGTCGCGATGGAGGTTATGCTCGGCAACCGCCATCTGAGCGCCCAGGAGGCGCTGGCCGCTGGGCTGGTCAATCACGTGTTCCCGGTTGAGAGTTATCTCGACGAGGCGATCAAACTGGCGGCCAAGATCGCTGAGATGCCGCGCGTGGCCGCGCGCCTGATCAAGGACGCCGTCAACAAGGCGGAGGAACTCAGCTTGAGCGCCGGGCTGGATTATGAGAAGCGCAGCTTCTACCTGGCGTTCAGCACTGAAGACAAGACCGAGGGAATGGCCGCGTTCGCCGAGAAACGTAAGCCAGTATGGAAGCACCGCTGACGATCTTGTACACCCACCGTCTGCGCGGGGCGCTCGAACTGCTGCCGCGTCTGTACACGTACCTGCGCCGTTTGCGCGCCGAGCACGCGGCCGGTGGCGACGCTCTGCTGATCGATCTGGGCGAAAGCTGCGCGCCGGAGATCTTCCCCTGCGCGCTGACTGGTGGACGCTCGACGCTGGTCGCGCTCGATGCGATGGGTTTCGACGCCGCGCTGGTCGCGGGCTGGCTGAGCCAGGAAGATCGCCTGCGGCTGGAGAGCGGACATCTGCGCATGACGCTGATCGACGAGACGCACGCCCTGCGCTGCCGGTCGTGCACGATCGCGCTCGTGCGGCCTGCCGATCGCGGCCTGTGGATCGACCCCACGCCTGCGCAGGTCACGCACATGGATGGCGGCGTGCTGCGCTTGGCCGCCCTCGCGCAGGGTGAGATCGGCTTGGTGCGGCTGGAGGCCGACGCGCGCGGTGAGGCCCGGCTGGCAGCGGCGCAGATCTTCGCGCTGCCGCCGGGGACTGTCCCCGATCCGACGATCGCCGGGGTGATCGAGTTCATCTTGACCGAAGCGCGCTATTTCGAACGCAAAGCAGCGAGGGACAGAGGATGAAATTGGTGCGGGCTTTGCTGGTCGTGATCGGCCTGTTGGTTGTGTTCGGTTTCGGGCTGGCGTCCGGCATCGTGCTGCTGCGCGGAGGGCTGCTGGGGCTGCTCGGCATCAGCGCCGAGCCGACGGTCAGCGCCGTCGTTGTGCTGGAGCGCATCCAGGCGCTGGCCGAGCTGACGACCTCACGGTACAACTTCAGCGGTATCGTCACCACCGAGCGTCAGATGCCGCCGCTGCTGGCGACCATCTACGGCGACCGCCAAATCTTGATCGCCGTCGGCTACATCGAGGCGGGTGTTGACCTGAGCCAGGTCGATGAGGCCGACATTCGCATCGACGACGGCGTGCTCACGATCGCGCTGCCAGCGGCGGCGCTGCAAGCCTGCATGCTCGACGAGAACCAGACGTATGTGGCGCAGCGCGATACGGGCATCTTT
>CAYTME010000039.1:4402-14742 GCA_964438415.1 uncultured Pleurocapsa sp.
AGGCCGGGCGGCTGCCCCCTGCCCACGCCGAGGCGCAGACCGTCATCAGCCAGCTTCTGCTGGCGACCAATCCGGGCATCGGTCAGGTGCGCGTCGTGTTTGAGCCGCCCGCAGCGAATGCTGCGCTGCCGGCGAGCTGTGGGTGATTTGGGGGTGGTGTTGTAGTGCGTGATGGGTGATGAGTGGAGCGTGATGCGTGATGCGTTTGGCGGCAATTTCCGATATTCACGGCAATCTGATCGCGCTGGAAACTGTGCTGGCCGACCTGAAGGCGAGCGGCGGCGCGGATAAACTCTGGCTGCTGGGCGATTACGCGGCGTTCGGGCCGCGTCCCGCCGAGTGTATTCAGCGCTTACAGGCGCTGGTCGCGGAGTGGGGTGAGGACAAGCTCGCCTTCGTGCGCGGCAATACCGACCGCTATCTGGTGACCGGCGGACGCCCGCCAGGCAAGCCCGCTGAGGATGCCGAGCAGTTCGCGCGGCTTGCGCCCAGCCGGCGCGAGTGGGCGGCCAATCTGGAGTGGGGGTTGGAACAGCTCACCTTCGCTGAGTACGAGTGGCTGACCAAGCTGCGCGGCGAGACCGACCTCGAAGCGCCGGGCTGGGGACACGTGATCGGCTACCACGGCACGCCGGGTGACGATGAAGGGATGCTGACGCCGGAAACGCCGGACGAAGAAGCCGAGGACGCGCTGCTCGACCGCGAGGGGCGGCTCGGCATCGGCGGCCATATTCACCGCCAGATGGATCGCAGGTTGGGCGGCTGGCGAGCGGTCAACATCGGCAGCGCGGGCATGTCGTTCGACCGCCCGGGGTATGCGCAGTACGGCATCTTCACCTTCGCCGAGGGTGACGTGCAGGTCGATCTGCGCGCGCTGCCCTACGACGTCGAGCCGGTGATCGATGATCTGCGCGTGCGCGGTTATCCGGGCTGGGAACGGCTGGCACAGCGCCTGCGCACAGGTACATAAGAGAGCGGGGTACGGCTCTTGCAATCGATCTCCCAAATTGCCGGCGATATCTACCAAGTGCGGCTGCCGCTGCCGTTCGCGCTGCGCCTCGTCAACTGCTATCTGCTGCGCGGGCCGGACGGCTGGACGGTGGTGGATACGGGTCTGCATACCGAGCAGGGCGAGGCCGCCGGGAGGGAGGTGCTTGCCGCGCTCGGCATCGCGGCGGGCGATCTGCGCCAGATCGTGGTCACCCATCATCATCCCGATCACTACGGCATGGCGGGCTGGCTGAGTGAGTGGAACAGCGCGCCGCTCGTGCTCTACACATCGCAGCGCGAACTCGGCATGATCGAGCAGGTCTGGCAGCGGCCGCGAGGCCAGCAGGACGAGTTCGCGCAGCTCATGCGCTGCGCCGGCGTCGCGTGTGAGATGCTCGATGACATGATGCAGGTCACCGCCGAGATCCGCGGGCGCACCGCACCCCATCCGCCTCGTTTCGAGTGCGTCGGCCATGGCGATGCGCTGACGCTGGGCGCGCGCCGCTTCGAGGTTCTGCTCGCCGCCGGGCACAGCGTGGCGCAGGTCATGCTCTATGACCCGGCTGACCGGCTGCTCTTGTGCGCCGACCATGTACTGATGACGATCACGCCCAATGTCGGCATCTGGCCAGGCTCGGATGCCGACCCGCTGGCGCGCTTCGTCGAGTCGCTGCGCCAGCTTGCGACGCTGCCCGTGCGCCTGGCGCTGCCGGGGCACCGCGCCGTCATCACCGATTGGCCGGGCCGGCTGGCTGAGCTGCTCCATCATCATGACGAACGCTTGGCGCTCATCGGGCGCGCTGCCGGGGACGGCGCACAGGTCTTGGAGATCGCCCAGCGCGTGTTCGATTTTCGCCACTTCACCGCCCATGAGATGCGCTTCGCCGTTGCCGAAACGCTGGCGCACCTGGAGTATCTGCGCGCGCAGGCTTTGGTGACGCGGACGGACGATCTGCCCTGGGTCTACCGCCGCGTGCCGGTCTGAGTCACAGGCTGCCGCTCAGCACGGCGGTCGTCTGCGCCAGCATCCGGTCGAAATCGAAGCGTTCCAGGCCGAGATTCGTCCCCGCGGCCAGACGGTCGCGCGTCCCTGGCGTGAAGGCTGTCCGCAGCGCCGCCTTGAGCGCATCCAGATCGACATACGGCACGAGCAGACCGTTGACATCGTGCTGAACGACTTCCGGGTTGCCGCCTTTGTCGCTGGCGATGGCCGGCGTCCCGACGCGCAGCGACTCGAGCAGCGTGTGCGAGAGACCCTCATAGCCTGAATAGAGCGCCAAATAGTCGGCGGCCTGCATGAAGGCCGTCAGCCGCTCATGTGTGACAAGGCCGAGGAAGTGCACGCGCCCCGCGACTTCGTGCCGCTCCGCCAGGGCGCGCAGTTCGGGCAGCATGTCGCCTTCGCCGGCGACGAGAAGCTGGACATCGGGCGCGGCGCTGAGCGCGGCGATCAGGTGCTGCACGCCTTTCCACGGCGTCAGCCGCGCCGCCGTCAGCAGTAGGCGAGCATCTTGCGGCAGCCCGAGCGCAGCGCGCGCCGCCGCCTGCCCGCCGTGCAGATCCGCCGAAGCAGGCAGCGGCGGCATCGCATTGTAGATGACGTATACGCGCTCCGGCGCGGCACCCCAGCGGATGACCATGGTCTTCAGGTAATGGCTCGGCACGATGATCGCGTCGAGTGAGCGCACCTCCGCCGCCTGCATCTGCCGGTTGAACGCGATCGCCAGGTGGTCGAAGCTGCTCGTCTGAAACCGATCGATGTCGAACGTCGGCGGTATCCAGCGCTTGCGGATGGCGCGTTCCCAGACGACATCGCCGACGATCTTGGCTACCCGCCGCGCCCGCCCAGAACGCCAGAGCGGCAGCCCCAGGGAGTGAATGTAGACGACATCCGCCCATTGGTAGAGCGCGCGCGACGCGCTGGCGTAGCCGATCCAGCGCAGCGGCAGCGCCTGGCGGGGGATGCGCATCACCGGGTAACCGTAATCCTGGTCATGCGGCGCGCCGAAGGTCAGCACGCGCACCTGCCAGCCCCGTTCGACGAAGTGGGGCAGGATTTCGCGCAGGTAGGTGGCTGGTCCGCCAGCTTCTGGGTGAAAAATGCCGGTTGCAGCAAACAACTTCATGCGAAATGGGTTCCCTTTCGACAGTGCGATCACGGTGGTGTGATGGGCGTCAGCTCGATCTCAGCGCGGAAACGCTGACAGATGAGGGTTGAGTCGCTCGTTTGCCAGCATGGGGGTTCCGTCGCCAATCCGAGTGTATGATACCCCGCATCCAGCCGCATCTGCTGCTCGAACTGCTCGGCTGTGCCGAGCGCCCAGCGCGTCACCGGCTGACCATCGACCTGCAGCGCGACGACAGCGGCATCCCCGCTCAGGCGCACGGAGAAGCGCACCTCCTCGGCAGTCGGCAGAAACAGATGCGCATCGACCTGAGCCGCCAGTTCGGGCGCTGGGATGAGCGCCCGCCAGCCGAGCGGATCGGTGGGCGGCGGCACATCCCAGGCGATCAGGCGGTCGTCCTCGTAGAAGGGGGCACCCAAGCGCTCGCGGCTGAAGATCACGAAGTCATCCTCCGCCCACGCCTTGTGCAAGATGATGACATCGGCTCCGGCAGCATCGAGCAGCGCGGGGTCGTAGGTTTGCAGGAGCCAGCCGCGCGCCGGTTCGAGCGGGGTGCGCCGCGTGATGTGCCCGGCGATCATCGGCCGTCGATAGCCTGTTTGCAGCCAAAGCGCGTCCTTATCGACGAGCAGATGCTGCCAGGGGACATGGAAGACGGCGCGCACATCGCTGCGTTCTCGGAGCGCGGCGATCGGTGCCGGGATGTCCGCGGGGATGGTGGGCAGGTCGGGGCGTCCCTCGCGCCACCAAAGCTGGTAATCGGCCAGCACGAGCGCGATGAGCGCGAGCGCCGTCCCCCAGCGTAGGCTCGGACGCATTCGCGTGAGCAGCCAGGCCGCGCCGTGACCTGCCAGCACCGCGATGACCAGCGCCAGCGCGAAATTGAAACGCCCCGGCGTGCGCAGAATGTCCAGCAGGGGCACATCGATCAGCGCGGCGTAGGGCAGTGTGACGGCGGTCGGGTAGCCATCGACGCGCAGGGCGGCCAGCTCACCGCCGGCGCGCAGCAGTGGACCCAGCGACAGCACCCATACGAACCCGCCCAGCACCAGCCAGGCGCGCGCCGCGCGCACCCGCCGCAAGCCGATCAGCGCGAGCGCCCCGGCGGCCAAACCGACGTAGGCCGCGCCCTCGAACGGATCGACGCCGAGCACATGGCCTGTGTAGTCGAGCGCGCCGTAGAGCGGGTGAAACGGCGACGGTGTAACGACGGCGAGCGCATCGGCGCTGAAACGCACCAGCCCGCCCTCGCTGCGCTGGGGGGCGGCCAGCGTCTCGAGCAAGGCGGGCAGTGCGAAGACCGCCGCCAAAAGCCCGCCCAACACGAGCACCGCGACGATGGCGCGCACGGCGCGCCGATCATGACGCGCGCGCACGAGCATAAAGACCGCGACCGGCAGCGTGGTGAAGATCGGCATCTGCGTGCTGCCCAGCGCGCTGAGCGCGAACGCGATCGCCGCCGCTGCGATCGCGCGGCGCTGCTGCCGCTGCTCGCCCGGTGTCATCATGAGCAGCGCTTGTGTGAACAGCGGCACCATCCACTGCGCCAGCAAGCCCGTATGCCCGGCAGCAGCGTGACCCTGCATGGTCGGGTAAGCCAGGTAGACCGCGCCGGCGATCAGCGCCGCCGCCCCGCTGCCCGTCAGGGAGCGCACCAGCGCGTACATCGCCCAACCGTTGAGCGTCAGCGTCAGCACGAGCTGGAGGTTGTAGGCGGCGGGCAGCGGCATGGCGAAGGCGAACAGCCAGCCCGGGAAGACCTGCAGCGGATTGCCCCAGATGAACCAGCTCGTCAGGCCAATTGGGTAGAGCAGCCAGGGCTGGGCGAACAGCGGTTCGCCCGTCGTCAGCGCGTGGGGCAACCACCACATGAAGCGCGCGATCTCATACGAGTCGCCGAACGGATGGCCAGCGAAGTGCGTCGACCAGACGGTGACCAGCGGAAATGTGATCGCCAGCGCGCACGCAATGTACACCGTCAGCACTGCGCCGTGCAGGCTGGCACGCGTTATTCGCCTGCGGATCATGGCCAGCTCGATCTGGGGCGCTCAGCGCGCGGGTGGGAAGAATTCGACCACATACTGCATGTGCCGTTTGACGATGCGCAGGGCATCCGGCGGCAGATTCAGCTCCGCCTCTGCCGGCAGCGCGGCGATGTGCAGGTCATCCTCCAGCCGCGGGCTGCCCCTGGCCTGCCAGTCGCGTAGATGGCGCACCAGCCGTCCCGCCAGCCGCTCGCTCGACCCGAAGCTGTGCACGATCAGCTCGGCCTTGCCCTCATGCTGGTGAGCGCGCCGCCCCGCCGCCACAAGGGCCACCTGCCTGCCCTCGATCAGCCCGACTGTTTGCTGGTAGCCGCGCTGATCTTCTCGCTTCTCGAAATAGACCTGACTGTACGCCGGGTCGTGCAGCTCCAGCCACAGGCCCCAGCCGCTCCAGCTCGATACGGTATCGACATAGACGCCGGTGTGCACAGTGTGATAATCGCCCGCGAGCGCCTGCTGGACTGCCTCCAGATCGAGCAGATCTGGCCTGTCGTTCCAGATCGGCGGTGCGCTTGTCTGGGGCAGATTGTGCATATGCTGCGCCGGCGTCTCGATCCCGCGCAGGGGCATGAAGCCGCCGAGGGCGACCTGCACGCTGCGCAGCACCGTCCTGCTTGTGCGCTCGAAGGCGACCACGCGCGGCGTACAGCGCAGAGTCAGCGGCAGCACCAGCCGCCCGCGCAGCCGGAGCTGGTCGCGCCAGGCAGGGGCGATATCGCCCGCGCCGACGGTCAGGATGATGCGGTCGAACGGCGCGAAGGCCTCGCAGCCCTCGGCACCGTCGCCGAGCAGCACGCGCACGCCAGGAAAACCGGCCGCGGCCAGATGCTGCACGGCCTGCACGACGATGTCGTGGTCGATATCGATCGCCACGACCGTTCCCTGTTCGCCGACGATGGCCGCCATCAGCGCGGCGTTGTAGCCTGTGCCGGCGCCGATCTCCAAGACGCGCTGACCGGGTGCCAGCGCGAGCATCTCCAGCATGATGGCCATGATGGCCGGCTGCGAGGACGAACTGATCGGCTGCTTGCGCTCATCGTACAGGGTGACGATCGGATCGTCGCGGTAGACCTGCTCCGGAGGCAGCGCAGGCAGGAACAGATGGCGCGGCACCGCGCGAAAGGCGGCCTCGACGCGCGCGCTGCGCACCAACCCGCGCTGTTTGAGGTCGTCTACCATCGTTTCGTGAAGCGGATGCACGTCGCCACTCATGCGGCTTGCCAATCGCTGCAGCCCCTTGAACCGTTCGAGCAGTCGTGCCACGGCTGCCGCCACCTCCACTCCTGCTGGTCAAGCCATTATACCCATTGGGTACGCGGGCGCATCCAGCGGGCCAAAATCGAAACGCGGCATGGGTGCCCATGCCGCGCGCTGCGCTCTGCTCTGCGATTGTCGGGCGGCTGGCGTCTAGCCGAACTCACCGCGAATGTAGCGCTCGGTCTCTTCCGAACGCGGGCTGCTGAACAACTGCGCCGTCGGCGCGAATTCGCCGAGCACGCCCCAGCGCCGCTCGTTGCCGCCGACTTCCTCCGCTTTGCGGATGCTGTAGAAGGCGGTGTAGTCGGAGACGCGCTGCGCCTGCTGCATGTTGTGCGTCACGATCACGATCGTGTACTGCTTGACGAGTTCCTTCATCAGCTCCTCGATCGCCTGTGTCGCGATCGGGTCGAGCGCCGAGCACGGCTCATCCATCAGGATGACATCCGGCTCGACCGCGATCGTGCGGGCGATGCACAGGCGCTGCTGCTGACCACCGGAGAGCGCCAGCCCCGATTTCTTGAGGTCATCGCGGACTTCATCCCACAGATAGGCACCCTTGATGCTGCGCTCGACGATTTCGTCCAGCGTGCGTTTGTCGCGGATGCCGAGCAGGCGCGGCCCGTAGGCCACGTTATCGTAGATGCTCTTGGGGAATGGATTCGGCTTCTGGAACACCATGCCGATCCGGCGGCGCACTTCGACTGGATCGACATTTGGGGCATACAGATTCTTGCCGTTGTAGATGACATCGCCCTCGACGCGCGCGCCCGGGATCAGGTCGTTCATGCGGTTGATGGAGCGCAGCACGGTGCTCTTGCCGCAGCCGGACGGGCCGATGAACGCGGTGATCTGATTGCGATAGATCGGGATCGAAACGTCGTCTACCGCGATCTTGTCGCCGTAGTAGACCTTGACATGACGCAAATCGATGGCGTTGGCACCATTGGTCGTGGACATGCTATGCACTCAACTTTCTGCGGAAGCGTTGGCGGAAATAGATCGCGACTGCGTTGAAGAGCAGCAGCACGATCAGCAGGATGACGATCGTTGCAGCGGCGATTTCGCCGAAACCTTGACGCGGATCGCGCGTCCAGTTGTAAATCTGGATCGGCAGCACTGTGAAGCGCGAGGTGAGGGTTGGATCGGTGGCGACGAACGTCGCCGCGCCGACGATGATCAACGGGGCGGTTTCGCCGACCGCGCGCGAAAGACCGAGGATCGTTCCGGTGAGGATGCCGGGCATGGCGGCGGGCAGCACCGAATTCCAGATCGTCTGCCAGCGCGTCGCGCCCAGGCCGAAGCTCGCCTCGCGGATGCTCGGCGGCACCGCGCGCAGCGCCTCCTGCGCATTGATGATGATCACGGGCAGGATGAGCAGACCCATCGTCAGCGCCGCCGAGATCACGCTGCGCCCCTGGGTGATGCTCTCCAGCGCGCGGACGAAGATCGCCAGCCCCAACAGACCGTAAATGATCGACGGCACGCCTGCCAGGTTGCGGATGTTGGTCTCGATGACGCGCTCCAGCCAACTGTCGCCGGTCGCGTACTCTTCCAGATAGATCGCCGTGCCCACGCCGAGAGGAAAGGCGAAAAGGACGGTGAGCAAGATCACCAGCAGCGACCCGAGCAGCGCCGTGCGCACGCCGGAGTCGATGGCATCGATATCCATGCGGTTGGTCAGGAAGAAGCTGTTGATCCACGACCTCCACTCGAGGCGTGCGCCCGCCCATTCCTCGCGCGTCGCGATTTCGTTTTCGATCTGAGCGCGGTTGAAGACCGAGTCTGTGAATGTCCAGGCTTCGAGCAGTTGGCGGCCGACGACTTGGTCGTAGACTGCGTTGAGCAGATCACTCTGGGACAGCGCGGCTCTGATGACTTCCGTCGCCTCTTCCGGCGACATCTCGCGGACGCTCTTGGCTGCGATCTCGGCTGGCAGGCTGACTCCGCCCAGCACCTGACCGACGGGGCGTTCTAGGTTGTCGCGGCCGACGACGCTGTTGAGCACAAAGGCGCGCGGCCCACCGTTTACCCGCTCGACTAAGATGGTGAGCAGCTCCTCGCTGGTCAGCTCTTCTAGGGGACGATCGGCGATCTGCGCTGCTGGCACGGCCTCGCGGATGGCGATCAAGCCGAAGATGCGGTTGACCACGTTGCCCATCAGGGTCAGCAGCGCGATCAACCCGATCACGATCGAGAGCTGGAAGAAGCGCAGCCACAGGCTGCCGCGCAGGTGTCTGCCGCGCAGACCGCTCAAGAATGCCTGCTCGTCGCGTACACGCTCGCGCGATCGGCTGGTCAGGGATGTCGATTCGGTGGCCATTACTGGTAAGCCTCCCGGAAGCGGTTCGTCACGTACCGGCTCAGCAAGTTCAGCGCAAAGGTGAAGATGAACAGCGCCAGGCCGAGCGCGAACAGGCTTTCGTAGTCGATCGAGCCATAGCTCAGGTCACCGCTGCTGATGCGCGCGATATGGCCGGTGATCGTCTCTGCGGCGACGAAGAAATTCGGCGGCATGGTGAAGCGCGGGCCGGCACCGGCCGCCAGCGCCACGATCATAGTCTCACCCACTGCGCGCGAGATGCCGACGATGGCCGCGGCCAAAATGCCGGACAGCGCGGCGGGCAGCACCACCTTCGAGATCGTCTCGAACTTGGTCGCGCCCAGGCCGTAGCTCGCTTCGCGCAGGCCGCGCGGCACGGCGCTGAAGGCATCCTCGCTCATCGAGGCGATCGTCGGCAGGATCATGATGCCCATGACGAGACCGGCGCTGGCCGTGTTGTAGAACTGGACGACATCGCGTCCGAAGAGGCCTTGCAGCAGCGGCGTCATGAAAGTCACGGCGAAATAGCCGTAGACGACCGTCGGTATGCCGGCCAGCACTTCCAGGATCGGCTTGAGCGACGCGCGCACGTTCGGCGCGGCGTACTCGGCCAAATAGATGGCTGCGCCTAGGCCGAGCGGGATAGCGACCAGCATGGCCATGAACGAGGTCATGAGCGTCGACTGCAAGAGCGGCCAGATGCCGAATTTGCCGCCGCTCGGCTGCCACTCGGTTGTGCCCAGGAAGTTGGCCACGTTGCCCAGGACGGTGCTGACGACGTTGTCCTGCTGGTTGACCGAGGTGAAGAACGCGATCGCCTCATTGCCCAAGACGACGACGATGCCGATGGTGGTGAAGATCGATACGACGCCGCACAAGAGCATGATATAGCGGATCGTGTCGTCGAACGGACGGGCGCGCCGCTCGATACGCGGTCGGCCGTCCACATCGTTCGCCAGCGCAGCCGCGATCACGCCGCTTTTACGCCCCAATTCTGCTTGTGTTTGCATAGGTTACCCCGGTTCCCCTTGCAGGATGCCTGTCGCACATTTGATTATGCATCAGAGTGTTTAAGAAACATTTAAGGAACAACAAAAAAGGGGGACGATCTCGCGACCATCCCCCCTCTTGTTCGCGCTTGCAAGCGCGTTTCTTACATCATGTCGCCTTCGCCGATCAGGAGGAGCAGCTTGGCCAGGCGCAGGGCGCGAGGCGGAGCCTGGAAGTAGCCCACGCGCGCCACGAAGTCCTGGATGTTGGTCAGCGTGTAGTTCAGGAACGCGGCCACCTGAGGCTTGGCGGCGAGAATGCCGGCGTCGGTGTAGAGGAACAGCGGACGCGCGAGCATGTAGGTACCAGCGTCAACGGCCGACACGGTCGGCTCGACATCTTCGAGCGCAACGGCGCGCAGGCGGCTGGTATTCTCAATGTAGTAGGCGTAGCCGAAGTAGCCGATGGCGAACGGGCTGCCCTCGACACCCTGGACGAGCACGTTGTCATCTTCGCTGAATTGGATGCCGGGCACCGACTGGATGGCCGCTTCGGCAGCCGCCGCATCGAGACCCAGACCACCGCGCTCCGTGCTGGCTTCCAGCGTTT
>CAYTME010000039.1:14752-15216 GCA_964438415.1 uncultured Pleurocapsa sp.
AGGAAGTAATCGAACGTACCGCTGTCCGAGCCGGGGCTGAAGACCTGGATCGGCTGGGCGGGGTAGCTCGGATCGACCTGATCCCAGGTGGTGACCGCACCGCTGAAGATGGCGGAGAGCTGAGCGCGGGTCAGGTTCTGAACGAAGTCGTTCTCACGGCTGACGACGACGCTCAGGGCATCCGTGCCGATGCGCAGTTCGATCGGGTTGCGCGGCGGATTCAGCGCGGCGCAGCGTCGCGTTCGCTCTGGCGGATCGGGCGGCTGGCATTGGCGATGTCGGTGACACCCTGGGTGCAGAAACGCTCGAAACCGGCGCCCGTGCCGATGATGTCGTTGGTGATGTTGGCGATCGAACCGGCCTGCAGGAACGACGCGATGGCCACCTGGGTCACAGGGCCGACCGTCGAGCTGCCCGCGGCGACGATGTCACCGGTGACGCTCAGCGGGTCGACTTCCGGCAGT
>CAYTME010000039.1:15235-18445 GCA_964438415.1 uncultured Pleurocapsa sp.
GCGTCGATGACGTGGATGACGCCGTTGCTGGCCATGATGTCCGTCGTCACGACGTTGACGCCATCGACCAGGACGCTGTCGCCTTCCACACGGATGCCGATGCTGCCGCCCTGGAGCGTCTCAGCTTCGCTCAGGCCGACGACATCTTCTGCCATGACGCTGCCAGCGACCACATGGTAGAGCAGAACCTGGGTCAGCATGTCCGGATGCGCCAGCAGGTAATCGACCACGCCAGCCGGCAGTGCGGCGAAGGCATCATCGGTGGGCGCGAAGACCGTGAACGGACCCTCACCGCTCAGGGCATCGACCAGACCAGCAGCTTCGACAGCGGCCAGCAGGGTGTTGAAATTGCCCGCCGCAGCGGCAACCTCGGCAATGTTGCCGTCCTGCGCCGCCACGCCGAAGACCGGCAGGGCGAGCATCAAAACAGCTACGACCAACAGAACTTTCTTCAGCATCGTCCGTCATCTCCTGAAACTGTATGCTGATAGGCGAGCAGACTACTGCTCGACACTCATCGTATCGAGCGGCAGTCAAGGATTGTCCACGCGATTGTTAAGAAACCTCAGCGTCTTGTTTAAGTCCCCTTTATTTGCGCAGTCTCTCATGTCGGGCTTATGTAAGGCGTTCATCGGTGGTTTTTCTCGCCTTTTCGGCGGGCGAACCGCCTGACGGCCGACGAGTTCACTCGCCAGCGCGGGCAGAACAAGCCGCCCGTCAGACGGGGCAGCAGTGCGTTTCGACAATCTCGCGCCCCGTTTCCGAGTGCACCCGGGCAGCGCGGCTGGTTTGGCGCAGCATACGCCCCGGCGCTACACTCTGACGCCTATGCTCTGCCCCCGACCGGGCTGAATGAGCGGGGAGAAGGGGGATGCCACCCGTGCACAAATGGACAGCCGCCGGCGTATTGGCACATCCGCTGCGGCCGCAAAGCGCGCCCGTCGCCGAGCGGATCGCTGCGTCGCTGCGTGAGCGTCAGATCGAGGTGCGGCTGCACACGCAGTGGGACGATGCCTCGGTGCGCGCCGATATCGGCGGCCTGGATGTCGTCGTCGCCATCGGCGGCGATGGGGCGATGCTGCGCGCTGCGCGCGTGTGCGCGGCTTTCGACGTGCCGGTGCTTGGCGTCAACATGGGCCGGCTCGGTTTTCTGACCGAAGTCAATGACCCAGAACGTTGGGAAAGCGCGCTCGATAGTCTGCTGAGCGGTGAGTACTGGATCGAGCAGCGGATGATGCTGCACACCTGGGTCGAACGCGAGGGCGAGCGCTGGTGCAGCGCCGAGGCGCTCAACGATGTTGTCATCAGCCGGGTCGCCGTCACGCGCATGGTGCAGTTGGAAACTTACATAGACGGCGGGTGGACGACCACCTATAATGCCGATGCGGTCATCATCGCGACTGCGACCGGCTCGACCGCTTACGCGCTCGCCTGCGGCGGCCCGATCCTGCCCCCGGAGCTGCGCAATATCCTGATCGTGCCGGTCGCCCCACACCTGAGCTTGGATCGCCCGATCGTGCTTCAAGAAGGCGCTTCGGTCATGTCGATCGTGCGCAGCGACACGGAATGTGCGCTGGCTGCCGATGGTGTGCCGGTGTGCGATCTGCGGCAGGGCGACCGCGTCATCACCCGGGCGAGCGACCGCATCGCCCGCTTCGTCCGGCTGCGCGAGCGCAGCTATTTCTATCGTTCCCTGCTCGACCGCCTGGAGCCTCGGCTGCCGCCGGATGGTCGACTCGAGACCTGACGAGGATTCCCCGACTGCATGACCGAGACCGTATCCGAACACGAGATCACCTTCTGCGAGCGCCACCCCGACCGCGAGACGACCCTGCGCTGCAACAAATGCGAACGCTACATGTGCGTGCAGTGCGCCGTGCAGACGCCGGTCGGCTACCGCTGCCGCGACTGCGTGCGCGAACTGGAGGACAAATACTTCGACGCGACGGTGCGCGACGATGTGCTGACGGCCGCTATCTGCTTGGTGTTGGGTTTCCTCGGCGGGCTGCTGGCCGACCGCATCGGCTTTCTGCTGCTCATCATCATCCTGGCCGCGCCCGCCGGCGGCTTGATCGCCGAAGTCGCGCTGCGCGCCATTCAGCGGCGGCGTGGGCGCTACACCCCAACCGTCTCCGCCGCGGCGACCGCCGCCGGCGCGCTGTTCCCGATCGTTTGGGTTTTGCTGACCGCGGGGGTCTTCGTGCTGCGGCTGGATGTGCTGCTCTTCGCCGGGATCGCCGCGGCCGCCGTCTACGGCCGCTTCCGGATGCGCGGCTGAAAAGCGACGCCAACCTGACGCGATCCCTACGCCCGACGCGCATATGGAACCCGGCGATAAGCTCGCTCGTCTAGGGTACTGTGCTGTCATCACAGGCGATGACAGTCTGGCATATCTCAAACGAGGAGTCGTTTCGATGTTCGATTTACGCAAATGGGGTGCCGCCGCGCTGGCGCTCGCCGCGCTGACCGCTCTCGTCATCGGCTTGAGCAGCCGCACGGTCGCCGCCCAGGGGATGAGCGGCGCTGGCCGCACGATCACGGTCAA
This sequence comes from uncultured Pleurocapsa sp., assembly GCA_964438415.1. Taxonomy (GTDB): domain Bacteria; phylum Chloroflexota; class Anaerolineae; order Aggregatilineales; family Phototrophicaceae; genus Flexifilum. The sequence goes on from CAYTME010000039.1 coordinate 17,781, forward strand.
TGGTTTTGGCGAGGTCTTCGGCGCGCCGGACACCGCATACATCAATTTGGGCGTCGACCGCAGCGATGCCGATGTCACGGCGGCGGTCGAAGGCGCGCGCCAGACGCTGGCCGCGGTCGTCGACGCGCTGGTCAGTGAGGGGGGCATCGCTCCGAACGATATTCAGACCTCCGGTTTCTTCGTCTATGCCGAAGATCGCTTCGACCCGATGACCGGTCGCCCGACTGGCGAGCGCGTCTACCGCGCCCAGCTCAGCATCAGCGTGACTGTGCGCGACATCGATGCGGCCAGCAGCGTCATCAGCCTGGCGCTCAACGCCGGTGCCAACAGCCTGAATGGGCTGAACTTTGGCATCGCCGACACGGGTGCCTTGGAGGCGGATGCTCGCCTGCAGGCGGTAGCGGATGCGCGTGAGCGGGCGCAGCGGCTGGCCGAGGCCTTCGGCGTCACGCTCGGCGAGGTCATCAGCATCAGCGAGGGTGTGCAGCTCCCCGGTCCCGTGCCGTTTCCGGGCGGCCGAGCGCCGGCGATGGCTGACGGCCTGGGCGGCTCGAATATCAATCCCGGCCAGCTCGGCGTCAGTGTGCAGCTCGCGGTGACGTTCGCCATCAGCGGCTGAGCACCAGCCCACGCGCATGCAGACACTGACTGTACAGGTGGACTCT
>CAYTME010000039.1:18455-19756 GCA_964438415.1 uncultured Pleurocapsa sp.
CGTAGTTTTGGGCGCAGTGCGCTGCGTCCAAACCGAAGGGCGGCTCGCAAACCGCCCTTTTTGCGTCCCGGCACGAGACTTGACGCGACAGCCGTGCCCCGCCCGATGATCTGTCTTGGTGGATCAGCCCTGCCTGCACTATAATTATTCTGTAGAACGGATGAGCAAGATGGTGAGAAGCGTGCCCATATGCTGGAAGAGATTCGCATCCGTAATTTCGCCATTATCGACTCGATTGAACTGGATTTTGCTGACGGGCTGAACGTCATCACAGGCGAGACCGGCGCCGGCAAATCGATCATCATCGACGCGGTCGAGCTCCTGCTCGGCGGCAGGGCGGACGGCGGCATGGTGCGCGCCGGAGCGGAGAAAGCGGTCATCGAAGGCGTCTTCGGCATCGACGAGCGGGCGGGTGCGGGGGTCTTGGCCGTGCTGGAACGCGAAGACCTGCTCGACGCCGAGCAGCGCACTGCCGTCAGCATCGCGCGCGAGATCCGCAGCAATGGGCGCACGACAGCGCGCGTCAACGGCATCACCGTCAATCTCGATATCCTCCAGGAGATCGGCGCGTATCTGGTCGACATTCACGGCCAGAGCGAGCACTTGTCTCTGATCAAACCATCGGCGCATCTCGATCTGCTCGACCGCTACGCCAACTTGCTGGACACGCGGGCGGCGATGGCGACGCTGACGGCGCGCCTGCGCGAGCTGCGGTCGGAGATTCGGCATTTGCAGGATGATGAAGCGGCGCTCGAGCGCCGCGCCGAAAGTCTGCGCCTGGCCATCGAGCAGATCGATGCGGCGGCGCTCACGCCTGGCGAGGATGAGAGCCTGCGCAGCGAGCGCACGCGCTTGGCCAACAGCGAGCAGCTCGCCCGGCTGACCGCCGAGGCGCTGGCGCTCCTCTACGGCGATGAGAGCGCCGTCGGTCAGCTCGCTGCGCTCGGGCGGGATCGAGATGCGGATCGGGCCCTTCCCGCCGCGCGTCGGCGCCGCGCCCAGTTGATGCGCCTCGATGCGCTCGACAGCCTGCATCAAGCCAGCGCGCTGCTGCAAAAACTCGCCGCCGTCGATCCCGCCCGATCCGACGATCACAGCGCGCTGATCGAGGCGCTGACGGCGGTCGAGGAGGTCGCCTCGTCGGTGCGGGATTACGCTGAGACGATCGAATTCAACCCGAGTCGTCTGGATGAGATCGAGGAGCGGCTGGAAGTCATCCGTCTGCTGTGCAAACGCTACGGAACCACGATCCCCGATGTGCTGGCCTATGCCGACGCGGCGCGCGCGGAACTGGAGACGAT
>CAYTME010000039.1:19766-21973 GCA_964438415.1 uncultured Pleurocapsa sp.
GGCCGAGGCCGAGCTGGCGCAGATCGAAAACAGCGCCGAACGTCTGGAGGAGCTTCAGCAGCAGGAGCAGCGGCTGCTGCGCCAGATCGGGGAGCTGGCTGGCCTGCTGAGCCGCACGCGCGCCAACGCCGCCGCGGTGCTGGGACAGGGTGTCGTGCGCGAGCTGGCCGACCTGCGCATGGCCAGCGCTCGCTTTGAAGTGGCGATCGAACAGTCGGACGACCCCGACGGCTGTTTCATCGGTGAGCGGCGGTTGGCATTCGACGACACGGGGGTCGATCGGGTTGAGTTCATGATGTCGGCCAATCCCGGCGAACCGCTGCGCCCGCTGGTCAAGGTCGCCTCTGGCGGCGAGATGGCGCGCATCATGCTGGCACTCACACGGGTGCTGACGCAGGCCGACCAGACGCCGACGCTCATCTTCGACGAGATCGACCAGGGTATCGGCGGGCGTATCGGCAGCGTGGTCGGCGAAAAGCTCTGGGGGCTGACGGGCGGGCATCAAGTGCTGGTCGTCACCCATCTGCCGCAGCTTGCGGGCTACGCCGATCGCCATTACCGGGTTTCCAAGCATGTCGACGGCGGCCGCACGATGACGATCATCAGCCCGTTAGAGGCGGAAGAGGAGCGCGTCGAAGAGCTGGCCGCCATGTTGGGCACGCCCAATGAGAGCGGCAAACAAAGTGCGCGCGAACTGCTGCTGGAAGCGAGTGCATTCAAACAGCAGAATGGAGTATGAAGATGCCTGTCACAGTCGATTGGGCCAATGCTGACCGCACGGCCATCATGATCACGTTCAAGCGTCCGTGGGACTGGACGGAGTTTTACGCCGCCGACGATCAAGCGCAGTCGATGAAGCGCGAAGCGCCCAATGCTGTGCACTGGATCATGGATTTTCGTGACGCGGGGACGATGCCGCAGAACACGCTGACGCAGATGAACAACATCGGGCGGCGGATGCGCGGCGACAGCAGCCGCGTCTACATCGTCGGTGCTAACTCGCTGCTGACGGCCTTGGGCAGCATCATGAAGCGCGTGCTGCCCGACACGGCGCTCAAAGTCCAGCCTGTCGAGTCAATCGAGCAGGCGCTCGCGCTGATCGCCGCAGGCGAGTCAGCTCGCTGAAGACGCCGCCTCGACCCGCTCCGGCGCTGGCACGCTCAGGCCGAGCGACCACCAGAGGCCGAAACCGACGATGGAATAGAACATGCGCGCCATCTCCTCCGGCGTGTACTGCATGTCCGACTCCAGCCACCAACTGATCGCGCCGATCTGCGCCCCGGCCAGCGCATGCGCCAGCAGATCGGGCGGCACGCGCGGCGCGCCGTGTTCCTGCGTCATCGGGTCGATGCTGTGCTGGCGAAACATCTCGGCCAGGTAGCGGCGCACCTGAACGACGAACGAAGCCGCTCCCTTGTCGCTCAGCAGCACCTTATAGAAGCGGGCGTATTCCGCCACATGCTTGAAGTCGGTCGCGTCCAAGCAGGCCTCATGATTGCCCATCATCACCTGGCAGAGCACTTCGTTCGGGTCGCCCAAGAGCCGGACGTGCTGCACCAGGTCGTCGTAAATATCGCGCATGCTGCTGAAGAGCAGCTCCTCTTTGGTCTTGAAATGCAGGTAGAACGTCACCCGGCTGACATCGGCGCGGTCGGTGATGTCTTTGACCGTGATCGCGTCGAAACCTTTCTCCAGGATCAGCTCCAAAAGCGCCTCGCGCAGCAGCGCGCGCGTCCGCCGCGCCCGGCGGTCGAGTTTGGGTTCTGCATCGTTCATTGACACTTGTCCTTTAATTGACGGGCGCGATGAGTTCGTCGTTGACACAAAACCTACAGCTCGTATCATGCCTTTTAGTGACGTAAGTGTCAATTATCTTGTGGAATGTCAAAAATGTCAACGAAAGCCTCGGCTCAGATCGTCCCCGGTCCAAAGCCGGTTCGCGGCCTGATCGCACAGCTTCAACTGTCCGCCGCCTACGACCGCGACATGCTCGGCATGATCCGCCGCGGCTTCGACACCTATGGCGATGTGTGGCACATCGAAGCGGGCAGCATGGATCAGTTCATGTTTTGCCACCCCGATCACTACCACGCCATCCTGATCACGCACGCTGCCAGCTTCATCAAAGACGCGAATTACAAAGACCGCCAGAAAGGGCTGGCGCGTTTCATGGGCAGCGGCCTCGTCACCAACGATGGCGAGTTCTG
>CAYTME010000040.1:0-1224 GCA_964438415.1 uncultured Pleurocapsa sp.
GGATGTCGCTCACGTCGCCGAGGTGATGGATGCGCTGGTGACGGCGGCGGAGCGGCGCTTCGGCCTGCACCGCCACGCGATGGCTCCGCAAACGGTCTTCATGTCGCATGAGACGTTCACGCCCGCGCGCGGGGGCAGCGCCGCCGCCGAGATCGTGGCGCTGCGCCACACCTTCGGCGAGTCGGCCAACGAGGTGATCATCGCCAACACCAAGGGCTTCACCGGCCACCCGATGGGCGTCGGCATCGAGGACGTGATCGCAATCAAGGCGCTCGAATACGGCATCGTGCCGCCGGTGCCCAACTTGAAAGAACGCGACCCCGAACTGGGCGATCTCAACCTGAGCCGGGGCGGGCGCTACCCGGTGCAGTACGTGCTTCATCTTTCAGCCGGCTTCGGCTCGCAGATTTCGATGGCGCTGATCCGGCGCATACCCGGTGCGCTCGACCGCATCGACAGCCGCCCACAGTATCAACGCTGGCTGGACGAGGTGAGCGGCTATGATCGCGCCGAACTCGAAGTCGAAAAGCGCACGCTGCGCATCAAGGATCAGGGTCAGCCGCAGCGCACGCCGATGGCGAACCGCTGGCAGTACGGCACCGAGCCGACGCTGCGTGCGCCCGCCGGCGGCAGTGCAGCACCGGGCGAACTGCCCGCGCGGCTGACGCTCTCGCAGCCTGCGCCCGCACCGTCACCGGCTGTGTCTGCGCCAGCTTCGGCCCCCGCCGCGGCACCTGCAAAGGCACCTGTGGCGCTGGCAGAGACTTCGAAACCTGCGCCGGCCGCGCCTGTCCTCAGCGCTCCAACCCCAACGCCTGTCCTCACCCCGACCCCGCTCTCCGGGGGCGAGGGGCGAGGCAGCACGGGGGTGAGCGGCGATGGTGCTGACCCGGTGGTGGCGGCGGTCTTGGCGATCGTGTCCGAGCAGACGGGCTACCCGCAGGACATGCTCGACCTCGACCTCGACTTGGAGGCCGACTTAGGCGTCGATACCGTCAAGCAGGCGGAGACGTTCGCCGCCATCCGCCAGCGCTTCGACATCCCGCGCCGCGACGACCTCAAGCTGCGCGACTACCCCACGCTGGCCAAAGTCATCGGCTTCGTCCGCGAGATGCGGCCGGACTTGGCTGCGCCTGCCCTCACCCCGACCCCGCTCCCCGGGGGAGAGGGGCTGAGTGCGTCCGCCGTGAGCGGTGAGGGGCTGGGTGGAGCTGCGACGGCGGT
>CAYTME010000040.1:1239-3751 GCA_964438415.1 uncultured Pleurocapsa sp.
TAGCGGCGGGGCGGCTGGAGGATGCCGACCGGATGCCGCGCCGAGTTGCGCTGCCGGCGCTGCGACCGGCGCTCGACCTGTGCAAGCCGACGGGCGTCACGCTCGATGCCCACAGCCGCGTCGTCGTCATGCTCGATGACGGCGGCGTCGGCCGGGCGCTCGTCAGCCGTCTCGAGAAGCTCGGCGTGACGGTGCTGGCGCTCGAAGATGCCGCCATCAGCGCGGATGCGCTCGAAGCGCAGCTCACGACTTGGCTGCAAGACGGCCCGATCCAGGGCGTCTACTGGCTGTCCGCGCTCGACGTGGAGCCGGAGCTGGAGAGTCTCGACCTGGCGACATGGCGCGAGCTGAACCGCCGCCGCGTCAAGAACCTTTACACGACCATGCGCACGCTCTACGACTCGATCCAGGGCGCAGGGACGTTCCTGGTCAGCGCGACGCGGCTTGGCGGCCTCCACGGTTATGGTGCGGACGGCGCATCGGCTCCGTTGGGCGGCGCGGTCTCTGGCTTCACCAAAGCCTACAAACGCGAGCGCGGCGATATGCTGGTCAAGGTGATCGACTTCGAGATCAGCCGCAAGACGGCCGCCTTCGCCGAGACGCTGATCGCCGAGACACTCACCGACCCCGGCGTCGTCGAGGTCGGCTGGCACGGCGAGCAGCGCTACACGGTCACGCTGGTCGAACAGCCGGCGGTGGACGGCGCGCCCGGCCTGACGCTCGGCCCTGACACGGTGTTCGTCATCACCGGCGCGGCGGGCGGTATCACCAGCGCCATCGTCGGGGACCTGGCGGCGGCTAGCGGCGGCGTCTTCTACCTGCTCGATCTGGTGGCCGCGCCAGACAAGGCCGACCCGACCATCGCGCTGTTCCGCCGCGACCGTGAGGCGCTCAAGGCGCAGATCATCGAACAGGCGCGCGCCGCTGGCGAACGGCTGACGCCGGTGCAGGTCGAAAAACGCCTATCGGCCATCGAACGCGAGGAGGCCGCGCTGCGCGCCATCGAAACGGTCGAGGCGGTCGGCGGCACGGCGCACTATCGCAGCCTCAATCTGCTCGACGGCCCCGCGGTGACCGCCGTCGTCGAGGAGATCCGCCAGCAGTACGGCAGGATCGACGTCCTTATCCACGCGGGCGGCTTGGAGATCAGCCGCACGCTGCCGGACAAAGACGCCGCGCAGTTCGAGCTCGTCTTCGATGTCAAAGCCGACGGATTCTTCAGCTTGCTGCGCGCGGCGCAGGGGATGCCGATCGGCGCGACCGTCGTCTTCAGCTCGGTGGCCGGGCGCTTCGGCAACAGCGGTCAGACTGACTACAGCGCGGCCAATGACCTGCTGTGCAAGATCAGCAGCAGCATGCGCCGCTGGCGTCCAGAGACCCGCGCCATCGCCATCGATTGGACGGCCTGGGGCGGCATCGGCATGGCGACGCGCGGCTCGATCCCCAAGATCATGGAAATGGCGGGCATCGAGATGCTGCCGCCCGAAGTCGGCATCCCGACCGTGCGGCGCGAGCTGGTCGCGGGCGGCTTCCGCGGCGAGATCGTCGTCGGCGGCAAACTTGGCATCCTTGGCCAAGAGTGGGACGCCGAGGGCGGGCTGGATACCGAGGCATTCAACCGCCGCTTGGCCGACATGCAGCCGCCGCTGCTCATGATCGGGCGGGTGACGGCCAGCACGCTCTACGGCGGCGTCCAGGTTGAAACGACGCTCGACCCGAACGTCCAGCCGTTCCTCTACGACCATGCGATGGAGGGCACGCCGCTGCTGCCGGGTGTCATGGGCACCGAAGCCTTCGCCCAGGTGGCCGGGCTGCTCGTCCCCGGCTGGCATGTCGCGGCCGTCGAGCACGAGCAGTTCGACAGCCCGTTCAAGTTTTACCGCATGGAGCCGCAGACGCTCTACCTGAGCGCCACGCTGCACCCGGCGGCGGACGGCGCGCTGATCGCCTACACCGCGCTGCGCTCGGCGCGCACGCTGGCGACGGGCGAGCGGCAGGAGAAGACGCACTTCACCGCCCGTGTTCGCCTGATATCAGACGCACCCGCCGCGCCGGTGGCTGAATTCACGCCGCCGAGCGATGATGCGCTCCCGGTGACCGCCGAACAGATCTACAAAGTCTACTTCCATGGTCCGGCGTACCAGGTCTTGGAGCGCGCCGGCGTCGAGGGCGACCGCGCCCTCGGCCTGACGGCGGCGGATCTACCGCCGAACACAGCGCCCGCCGAGGCCGCCGCGCTCATGGCCCCGCGCCTGATCGAGCTTTGCTTCCAGACGGCAGGCATTTGGGAGATGAAGACCAAACAAGCGATGGCGCTGCCGCTGGCGATCGAGTCGGTGACAGCCTACCGCCAGCCGGAGGCGGCACAGGGACAGCGGCTCTACGCCGTCGTCACCGCCATCGACGGCGGGCAGGCGTTCGATGCGCAGGTGGTCGATGCGTCGGGCGGCGTGTACGTCGCGCTGCGCGGCTACCGCACGGTCACCCTGCCCGGTCAGGTGACTCTGTAGGC
>CAYTME010000040.1:3771-12585 GCA_964438415.1 uncultured Pleurocapsa sp.
GATAACATGCTCCACTGGTTGGCACAGTCTGCCGACGGCCAGCCCGATCTGGAGCGGGGCATCCCCCCGTCGGGGCTGCTCGCGGCGGCGGAGCTGGCTGCGTTCGAGCGCCTGGCGACGGCCAAGCGGCGCGCCGACTGGCTGCTGGGGCGCTGGACGGCCAAGCATCTGGCGCAAGCTGTGCTGTGCGATCAGAGAGGACATCCGATCCCGCTGGCCGAACTTGTCATCGCCGCCGACGCCAGCGGCGTGCCGTACCTGATCGATCACCCACAAATGTCGATCTCGATCGGCCATTCCGGGCGGCGTGCCTTCTGCGCGCTGACGGACGGCGGTCAGGTTGGGGCGGATATCGAGCAGATCGCGCCGCGCAGCGATGCGTTCATCGCCGATTACTTCACCGAGTCGGAACGCGACGCGGTGAACGCCGCAGCGCCGGATGACCGCCATACGATCGCCAATGTCATCTGGAGCGCCAAAGAGGCAGCGCTCAAGGCGCTGCACCTCGGCCTGACCGTCGATACGCGCGCAGTCGAGTGTCGGGGTGCCCTCACCCTAAATCCCTCTCCCTCGGGGAGCGGGACTTTCAAACATGCTGACGCTGCGGCTTTTGAGGAAACGCAGGATGCACGGACAGTTCTGAACCCCTTCGTTCTGACGACCGTCGGCAGTCCCGCAGGTCGAGAGAGCGGTCAGGGCGTCTGGCATCCTCTGACCATCCATCTCGATGTGCGGCGGCTGCCGGGCAGACCGGCGCACATCGACGGCTGGTGGTGCGTCATGCATGGTTTCGTATATACGCTCGCGCTGATCCCGGCCTGAGCCGGTCGGCGCGGATAATTGGTCGTGCGGATGTCGAGTCCGCTTTACACTGGAGACCGATCGATGCCCAAAGATATGCCCACCTACCTTGAAGACCTGCGCAAGCGCAGACAGTCCGCTGAGGGAACGCCCAAAGACGTCGAAACGCAGCACAAGAAGGGCCGCCTGACCGCGCGCGAGCGGATCGAACTGCTGTTCGATCCCGGAACGTTCGAGGAGATCGACTCGCTGGTGCTGCCGCGCTTCGAGTCGTACATGGGCGGCAAGTCCTCGCGCTACGGCGACGGTGTGATCACCGGCTTCGGCCTCATCAACGCGCGGCCTGCTGTGGTCGCCTCGCAAGCCGCCAACGTCATGGGCGGCTCGCTGGGCGAGATGCACGCCAACAAGATCGTCAAGGCCATGAAAATGGCGCTGCAGTACGGCTGCCCGTTCATCGCCCTCAACGACTCCGGCGGCGCGCGCATTCAGGAGGGGGTGGACAGCCTGGGCGGCTACGCCCGCATCTTCGATGCCAACTGCGAGGCCTCCGGCGTCATCCCACAGATCAGCGTCATCATGGGCCCGTGTGCGGGCGGCGCGGTTTATTCGCCGGCGCTGACCGATTTCGTCTTCATGACCGAAAACAGCTACATGTTCATCACCGGGCCGGATGTGGTCAAAGCCGTCATGCAGGAAGATGTCAGTCTGGAAGATCTGGGCGGTGGTCGCATCCACAGCCAGGCGAGCGGCGTCTGTCACTTTCTGACGACCGACGACCGCGACTGTCTGAATCAGGTGCGCACCCTGCTCAGCTATCTGCCGTCGAACAACCAGAACGACCCACCATACCTGCCGCCGACCGACGACCCGGAGCGCCGCTGCCCGGAACTCGAACAGATCGTGCCGACCGAACCGTACAAGCCCTACGATGTGCGCCAGGTGATCGCCAGCATCGTCGATGAGGGGCGCTTCCTCGAAGTACACGCGCTCTGGGCGCAGAATATGGTCGTCGGCTACGCGCGCCTCAACGGCTATGTGGTGGGCATCGTCGCCAACCAGCCGACCGTGCTGGCCGGCTGCATCGACATTCAGGCGTCGATCAAGGCCGCGCACTTCATCCGCATCTGCGACGCCTACAACGTGCCGATCATCACGCTGCAAGATGTGCCCGGCTTCCTGCCCGGCAAGGATCAGGAATACGGTGGTATCATCCGCAACGGTGCGCGCATGATCTACGCCTACAGCGAGGCAACCGTCCCCAAGCTGATGGTGATCCTGCGTAAGAGCTACGGTGGTGCCTACTGCGTCATGAGCAGCAAGGGGCTGCGCGGTGACCTGCTGTACGCCTGGCCGAACGCCGAGATCGCCGTCATGGGCGCGGAGGGCGCGGTCAACATCCTGTTCCGGAACGAACTCAAGGCCGCCGAAGACCCGGCAGCCCGGCGCAAGGAGCTGGTCGAAGATTACGAGACCAAATTCAATAACCCGTACGTCGCCGCCGCACGCGGGCTGATCGACGAGGTGATCGAGCCGCGCAATACGCGCCGGGTCTTGATCCGCGCGCTCGAATTCACGCTCTCGAAACGTGAGCGCCATGTGCCGAAGAAGCACGGTATCTCGCCAGCCTAAGCCAGTGGTCGAAAGTCATCCACGACCGAGCAGCGTATTTTGCACTTGAACTGCTGGTCGCCGAGGTCGTGGATCATGGACATCTTTCGAGCATCGGCTTAGCGGGGGTGGAGGCCGTGCTCCCGCCCGCAGCACCGCGACGAACTATCGCTTAGGCAGGAGTGATCTGCGTGTTCCGAAAAATTCTGATTGCCAACCGAGGCGAGATCGCCGTCCGCATCATCCGCACATGCCGCGACATGGGCATCGCCACCGTCACCCTGTATGAGGACGCCGACCGCCGCTCGCTGCATGTGCGTCTGGCCGATCAGGCGGTGCCGCTGCCAACCCGCTTTTCCGACGGCGCGGCGCTGATCGCGCTGGCGCAGGAAATGGGCGCGGACGCCATCCACCCCGGCTACGGCTTCTTGGCCGAGGATGTCGAATTCATGCGCGCCTGTGCTGACGCGGGGCTGGCCTTCATCGGCCCTTCGCCGGCGGCAGCCGAGGCGGCGCTCGGAAAACTGGAGGCCATCCGCCGTGTCCGTGCGCACGGTTTCCCGACCATTCAAACGAGCGAGGAGTGCCAGCCGGGAGATGACCTGGCGGCGCTGCAACAGGCTGCAGAAGCGCTCGGCTACCCAGTCGTGGTCAAGATCTGCCGCGCCGGTCGCGGCCCAGGCGAACGGCTCGTGCGCGATGTCGCCCATCTGGAAGGCGCGATCATGAGCGCACTGGCCGAAAGCCAGGCCGTGTTCGGCCAGCGCGGTATCTTTCTGGAAAAAGCGATCCTGCCTGTGCACCAGGTCAGCGTGCAGATCGTGGGCGACCGGCACGGCCACCTCGTCCACCTGGGTGACCGCGAGGGTTCGCTTCAATTCGGCAGCCGCAAGATCATCGAAGAAGCGCCCGCGCCCTGCCTGGACGAACAGCAGCGCGCCGAGCTGTGCGCTGCGGCGGTCGAAATCGCCAGGCTGCTCGGCTACCAGGGCGTCGGCACGGTCGAATTCATGGTCGATGACCAGGGCCGCGCCTACTTCTCCGAGATGAAGGCGCGCATCCAAACCGAGCACGCGCTGCCGGAGATGCTGACGCGCATCGACCTGGTGCGCGAACAGATCCGGCTGGCTGCCGGGGAGCCGCTGCGCCGTACACAGGCCGATGTGCCGCTGCACGGCCATGCCATCGCCTGCCGCATCAATGCCGAGGATCCGCTCAACCGCCTGATGCCCAGCCCTGGGCATGTGCGCGAGCTGCGCCTGCCCGCTGGACCCAATGTCCGCGTCGATACCTACCTCGACGCCGGCAGCGACGTGCCGGCGGCCTACAACCCGCTGATCGCCAAGCTGACCGTTTGGGGCGAGGATCGCCAGCAGGCGATCGCGCGGCTGGAGCGAGCGCTGCGCGAATGTCTGATCGTGGGCGTCTCGACCAACATCCCATTCATCCAGCGGGTCTTCGGCACGCCGGAATTCCTGGATGGCGCTTATGACAGCGAGACGCTCCATCACCGCCTGGGCGAGCGGTCTTACGACGATACCTACTACCGTGACTTAGCGGTCATCGCTGCGCTGCGTTTCGCCCGCCGCTACTTGAGCTTTACGCCGGTGACACCCGAACGCACCCAGAGCGGCTGGCATCGAAGCAGCCGCCGCCTGCCGGAGTGAGGGAAGGGTGGACGCAGCTCGCTCAGGGGACGAGCCGAAAGGCAAGATCTTTCGCCTCATGCTGTTGGGCGGCCAAGTGGGGCTGCCCCTACGGATGATGTGCGGGTTGGGGGCTGTATTCCTGCCTGATGTGAAGACGACGAACGAAACGCACCGATCAACAAGGTGGACTCGATGAGCAAGATTGCAGTGACGATTGACGGACGCACCTTCACGGTCGAGCTGCCCGCGCTGCTCGCGCACGAGACGATGGTCACGGCGCTGATCGATGGCCAGCCGGTCACGATCGCGCTCGACGATGACGAGCTGGGCGCTTGGCACGCTGTCGATGGCCGCGTTTACGAGACGATCATCGATCAGGATTTGCATTGGATCCGGACGCGTACCGGCGTTCACGCGTTGGAAGCGCGCGACTTGGATGCCGTCGTCAGCCGCCCGGTCACGGGCGATGGGCGCGTCAAAGCGCCAATCCCCGGCCTGATCGCGCGCGTCTTAGTCGAGGTCGGCCAGTCGGTCGAGATCGGCCAGCCGATCCTGGTGCTCGAAGCGATGAAGATGCAGAACGAAATCCGCTCACCGCTCGACGGCGTGATCGAAGCTGTGCATGTGCAGCCGGGCGCGACGGTGGCGCGATCGCAGGTCTTGATCGAGATCGGCAGATCGAGCGGCGGCGGTTGACCGTGCCGAGCGCCGATCTGCTCATTCGGGGGGCGCGCATCTTCACCGCCGACCCCGCGCAGCCGAACGCTGAGGCGGTCGCAGTCGAGGGCGAGCGCATCGTTTTCGTCGGCTCGGATGCGGACGCCGCCGACTGGCGTGCGCGCCGCACGGTCGATGCCCAGGGTGCGACACTGACGCCCGGCATCATCGACGGTCATTTTCATCTGCTCTTGGGTTCGACTGAACTGGGGCATGTGCAGCTCGATCAGGTCGAGTCGCTCGAACAGCTCAGCCAGGTTGTCCGCGCCGCCGCTGCGCCGGATGGCGAACCGATCAGCGGGACGCAGCTTCGCTACGAAATCATGCCGCCGGGGCGCGCGCTCACGCGGCACGATCTCGATGCCATCCTGCCCGACCGCCCGCTGACGATCATGGCTTACGACCATCACACCGCTTGGGCGAACACGAAAGCGCTGGAGGTCGCGGGGGCGCTCGGCGGCGCGCCGACCGGCCCGAACAGCGCCATCGTCATCGGCGCGGACGGCCTGGCGACCGGCGAGCTGGTCGAACCCGCCGCCTACTGCGTCGTCCTGCGTCACTTTGAAGCTTGGGGACGCACGGTCAAAGGCTTGATGGGCACGACGGCTGGCGCGCCGCGCCTGAACCCGACCCGCGATCGCCAGTGGCTGCGCGAGGGACTCAAGCTAGCAGCACGGCACGGCATCACCTCCGTCCATAACATGGACGGTGACGCTGAGCAGGCCGACCTCTACGCCCGCCTGGAGGCGGATGGCGAGCTGACCGTGCGCGTCAGCGTGCCCTACAGCATCTTCCCGACGACACAGCTGGCCGATCTCGAAGAGGCGAGCGAGATGGCGCGGCAGCACACCAGGACGCGCGTGCGTTCCGGTCGCGTCAAGCTATTCATGGACGGCGTGCTCGAGTCGTGGACAGCGCTGCTGCTCGACGATTACGCCGACAAACCCGGCTGCCGGGGCGACGCGCTCTACGGTGCCGAGCACTTCGAACGGCTGGCGGTTGAGTGCGACCGGCGCGGCTTGCAGATCAGCGTCCATGCCATCGGCGATGCTGCGGTGCGCCGGACGCTCGACGGTTACGAGCGAGCGCGGCGGGTCAACGGCTTGCGCGACAGCCGCCATCGCATCGAGCATATCGAGCTGATCCACCCTGCCGACCTGTCGCGGCTGTCGCGGCTGGGCGTCATCGCCTCGATGCAGCCGCTGCACAGCCCGATCCGCTATCCGGCCATGCACGAGGTCGCGCCGGAGCGGATCGGCCGGCAGCGCTGGGGGCGCGCCTACGCCTGGCAGAACGTGCGCGGGGCGGGCGCGCCGCTCGTCTTCGGCAGCGATTGGCCGGTCGTCAGCATGTCACCGCTCTCCGGGCTGCACGCCGCGCTCACACGCCAGCCCTGGGGCGAGGACGAATTCGACCAGCGGCAGTCGCTCACAGACGCGCTCATCTCATACACTCGCGCAGGTGCCCATGCCGAGTTTCAAGAGGCGGTCAAAGGCCAGATCAAGGTCGGGATGCTGGCCGATCTGGCGCTCTTTTCCGCTGATTTGTTCGCCATACCGGAGGAAGATCTGCCGAACGCAGCGGTCGTCATGACCGTGTGCGGCGGCCAGATCGTTTATGAGGCGTAGGAGGCTTCAGCGCTCGTCCCGCACCCACGCGACTGCCATGCCGTCGTAGCCCTTGCTGCCGACGGTCTGCACCGCGCTGGCGAGCAGGCGCGGATCGCGTGCCAGCGCCTCGAGCGCCTGGCGGATGCCCTGAACGCTGGCATCGTCGCTGTCAGCCTCGACGATCTTGCCGTCGCGCACGACGTTGTCGATGAGGATCAAGCTGCCTGGGCGTACCAAGCGCAGACTCCACTCCAGGTAGTGTGGTGTATTGATCTTGTCGGCATCGATGAAAACGAGGTCGAACGGGCCTACGCCTGCCGCCGCGATCGCCGCCAGGCTGTCGAGCGCCGGCCCGACGCGAATCTCGACCTGGCCATCCAACCCGGCGCGGGCGATGTTCTCCCGCGCGACCGCCGCGTGCTTGGGGTCGATCTCCAGGCTGACCAACCGCCCATCGGACGGCAGCGCGCGCGCCAGCCAGATCGTGCTGTAGCCCGCCAGCGTGCCGATCTCCAAGATCGAACGCGCGCCGTGCGCGCGCGCCAGCAGATGCAGAAACCTGCCCTGCATGGGCGATACGTTGATGGCGGGCAGCTCGGCGGCGGCGGCGGCCTCCAGCGCTGCGTCGAGCGCTGCATCCGCCGCACCGAACAGGCTGGCAAAATAGTCGTCTACCGCTTGCCATCGAGGATCGGTCATGAAGCCTATCTCCCAGCTTACGCGCAGCGCTGTGCGCGGCGGACTTTACCATTTTGAGCAAACCTAAAAAAACTGATCGTCAATTTTTTTATATCCGCAAACGCGCCGCTCTCTTGTGCGACGAACAATTGATACGATTTTCACAAAAACATCAACGCTTATACGACCTCAATGTTTGTTACAGTATCAACATAAGCTGACGTAATATAACACAAGCGAGCAGATCCCAAACCATGCAGCTCTCGAAGAACCGCAGTCTTTTCACTGCGGGGGATGCAGCTCCACGTGTCTCCTCGACGCTGGAACGTACCCCTGCGCGTCTTCATCATCATACCGCGTCCTACCGCCGCACGCTGGCGCTCTACTACGGGCTGCTGGCGCTGGCAGCGCTGGTCGGGCTGGGCTACGGCTTTTTCTTCTCCGATCTGTTCTTCCCTGGCGACAAGCCGCCGCTGGTCGAGCAGATCATGAGTACGCTCAAGCTGGCCTGGCTCATCCCGCTGCCCTACGCGCTGGTCAATTTCTACGGCTACCTGCGCTATCCCGCAGTTCGACGCACGCCGCCTCCCGAGCCGACCGCGCTGCCGGTGACGCTGTACTTCCGCTACGTCACGCGCGGTCAGAACCCGACCTTGAGCGCAGAAAATGCGCACAAGGCCTTTCATCGCCTGAGCGAGACACTGCCAGAGGGAAATTGGCTGGTCGAGATCGTCAGCGATAATCCGCTCACGGTCGATGACTGCGGCGGTCGGGTGCGCGTGATCTGCGTCCCGCGGGCATATCAGACCGCTCAAGGAGCGAAGTTCAAGGCGCGCGCGCTCCAGTACGCGCTGGAACACATCCCCGCCGCACCGGAGGATTGGATCATCCACCTCGACGAGGAGACGACATTCGACGGCGATACCATCCGCGCTGTGAACCATTTCATCGCCGTCCAGCGCGAGCAGGTGGAAGCGGGCATGCAGACGCACCCGGCCATCGGCCAGGGCGTCATCCTCTACGGGCGCGGTGAGGTCGGCAATTGGGTGACGACGCTGGCCGACTCGATCCGCGTGGCCGATGACTACGGCCGCTTCCGCATGCAGTTCGAGCGCGGTAAGGCCTTCTTCGGCCTGCACGGCTCTTTCGTCGTCATCAATCAGGGCGTCGAGCAGATGATTGGCTTCGATCACGGTACGGATAGCAGCATCACCGAGGACACGTTTTTCGGGCTAGTCGCGCAGAGTCTGGGCGTGCCGTTCCGCTTCATCCACGCCTACATGTACGAACGCTCACCGTTCACCATCGCCGACTTCATCCGTCAGCGGCGGCGCTGGTTCGGCGGCCTGTGGCTGTGCGTGCGCACCCCACAGATCCCGTTCGCGCACCGCCTCATCCTCGGCCTGTTCATCGGGATGTGGTCGACGAGCTGGCTGTGCGTGGTGATGACGATCGTCAATCTGCTCTATCCGACGGGCACGCCGCTGTGGCTGTCTCTGCTGGCGGGGCTGTCGTTCGCCTTCAACGTCGCGATGTACATCTTCGGCTATATCGCCACGCTCTATGGACAGGTCGGACGCGGCCAGTTCGCCCTGCGCCTGCTGCAGCAGATCCTGCTTATCCCGTTCTTCTCGCTCATGGAGGGCGCGGCAGTTCTTTACGGGCTGGCGAAACCGCCGCGCGACTTCTTCATCGTCCAGAAGGAGCAGGGTGCGCAAACGCCTTGAGGCTCAGACTTTGAGCAGGCC
>CAYTME010000040.1:12595-14710 GCA_964438415.1 uncultured Pleurocapsa sp.
GTAGCGCGCGTAGGTGGCGTAATCGATCACGGTGCGGCGGCGGATGTAGTCGCGCGTCTTGGGGGCGCGATCCTGCACCTCGCGGATGCGCTCCGTCACGATCAAGTCGAACGCATCTGACCCCGCGCCGCTGCCGTAGCTGACCATCAAGATGCGATCCTCCGGCTTGGCGATATCGAGGATCGCCGTCAGGCCGATCATGCACGAGCCGGAGTACGTATTGCCGATCTCGCCCGCGAGCAGGCCGGTCTCGTACTGCTCCGGCTTGAAGCCGAGCGTCTTGGCCGCGCGTTCCGGGAATTTGACGTTCGGCTGGTGGAAGACCGCATAGGTGTAATCGCTGGCGCTCGTGCCCATCAGCTCCATCAGCGTGCGCGCTGCCGTCAGCACGTGGTTGAAGTAGGCCGGTTCGCCGGTGAAGCGCTCGCCATGCGAGGGATAGCTTTCATCGGCGCGCCGCCAAAAGTCAGGCGTATCGGTGACGAAGCTGTAGCTGCCCTCGTAGGTCGCGCAGGCTTCCTCCGCCGGGCCGATGATGAAGGCCGCGCCGCCGCTGGCTGCCGTGTATTCGAGCGCATCGCCGGGGCGCGCCTGCGCCGTATCCATGCCGATGCTCATCGTGTAGGTGCCCATGCCGCTGCCGACGATGCCGATGCTCGCCTGCACCGCCTCCGTGCCCGCCTTGCAGGCGAATTCCCAATCGGCAGCTTGGATGTTGGGCGATGCGCCGATGCTCTCCGCGACGATCGTGCTGGTCGGTTTGACGGCGTAGGGATGGCTTTCGCTGCCGACCCAGATGGCGCGCAGCTTCTGCGGGTCGATGCCCGCGCGCGCCAGCGCATTGCGCGCCGCCTCGATCGACATCGTGGTCACGTCTTCATCCGGCCCAGCGACGGCCTTCTCGGCGACCGGGCTGCCGCCCAAGCCCTGCGTCCACACGCGGGCGATCTCTGCGCCGGGCAGCCGGTAGCGCGGCACATACGCACCATAGCCGACGATGCCGACGCCGCGATCGGGACGCAGCAGCAGCGGGTTCGTCTTCGGGCTGGGGTTGGTTCCGTTAAGGGAGTTCATCATCTCACGCTCTCCTGATTTCCAGTAGTTCACATGGTCTCATGCATCTGTCACGCCGCCCAGGCCGCTCACGGATGGGGCACCCCGATGGGCGTTCAGCTCGCGCACGATCGCCTGCGCACGTTCGAGGCGGATGCTGCCCTCCTCGATCATACGCTGGACGACCGCGGCGATCTGATCGGGCGCGGCCCCGGCGGCGGCGGCGAACTGGCGCGCGTGCAGGCGCATGTGCCCCTGCTGGATGCCGACCGTCGCCAGCGCACGGATGGCGGCTAAATTCTGCGCCAGCCCGACCGCGGCCAAGATCTCGCTGAGCTGGCGCGCCCCGCTGACACCCATGATCTTGAGCGCGACCTGCGCTTGTGGGTGCACGCGCGTCGCCCCGCCGACCGTGCCGACGGCCATCGGCAGCTCGATGCGCCCGCGCAGACTGCCGTCGTCATCCTGCCACCAATGCGTCAGGCTGGTGTAGCGCCCGGTGTGCGCGGCGTAGCTGTGCGCACCCGCCTCGACCGCGCGCCAGTCGTTGCCGGTGGCGATGACGACCGCATCGATGCCGTTCATGATGCCCTTGTTGTGCGTGGCGGCCCGGTACGGATCGGCCTCGGCAAAGGCCCCCGCCTCGACGATTGCGCGCACCACCTGCGCGCCGCTGAAACCGTCTGTCTCCAGCGCGGCCGCGGGGATCACGCCCTCGGCGCGCGCCTTGCGCCGGTCGGCCAGGTTGCTCAGGATGCGCAGATTGACGCGCCCGCCGGTGATCGACTCGATCAGCGGCGTCAGGTGTTCGGCGGCGGTGTTGATCATGTTCGCGCCCATCGCGTCACGGGTATCGAACAGCAGATGGATGATCAGCATCGGACCGACGGAGGTATCGATCAGCGGGCGCACCTCGACGCCGCGCGCGCCGCCGCCATACGACAGCACACGCCCGCTCACGCGGTCGGCCTCCGCCATGATCCGCTCTTGCTCCGCCATGACCGCCGCCGCCGCGCGGTGGACATCCGGCATATCGAGCACCTGAATCTGCCCGATCATGAC
>CAYTME010000040.1:14729-21898 GCA_964438415.1 uncultured Pleurocapsa sp.
CCGCACGGAATAGGCGCGCCGCATTGCTGATGGCCGCCACAACCGACGGCTCCTCGATCGCCATCGGCACGAGCACATCGACGCCGTTGACGAGGAAATTGGTGGCGATGCCGAGCGGCAGGCCGTAGACGCCGACGACGTTTTCGATCATGTGATCGGCTTGGTCGAGAGTCAGGCCGGGCGTGCCCATCAGCGCCGCTCGTTCATCGGGTGTCAGCCCCGCCCACTCGGTGACCAGCGCCGCCCGTTCGGTCAGTGTGCGCTTGAAGAAGCCAGGCAGACGAGAGCTGCGTTCGCTTGTCATGATCCTCGCCGGGAAGTTGAGCCTGCGCAAACGTGGCTGTATAGTAACAAGTCGGGGCTGTCAAAAGCTATCAATTGTGAAAACGTGAACACTCAAAAGCTATCGGCGGCGGGTGGAGATGCCGGCGGTGCTTCTGGTTTCCCCCTCGCCCAGCCACCAAGGGCCAGCCGAGCAAGGGGAATGAGCGGCTGTGGGCGGAAGTGACCCCGATGCTGCAAGCCCTGCTCTAGAACCGAATCCGGCCGGTCGCCAGCAGCAGCCCCAGACCCAAGATCAGCACGTTGAGGAAGAGGAAGATCGAGATGAACATGCGCTCGACCGCCGTCATGCCCAGAAAGCGCGGCTCATCTCGCACTGGGGTATCGAAGTCGAGACCGGGCATGGCCTCGTCGAAACTCAAGTCTTCATCTTCGTCGAACCGCCGCAGGGCGTCGAGATCGTCAGTCATCCCCCGCACTCCTTCGCTGCGTGAACCTTAGATTGTCCCTTATTGTAGCACAGGGCGCCGCACCGGGTGCGCAACGTTTGGCGGGGGCGTGCATTTGCGTTTTGGAGCGCGCCTGCTTCGCCGAGCGCGCGAGCGGTTCAGCCAGATCGATCTGGTCAGACCAAACATGAAATCCGGATGAGAAATCAGCCTGTTTCTTGACATCTGAGGGAAGAATTGCTACTTTACGGTATCAAATTGGTTCAACCAGATATTGTTTCGAACAGTTTCTGTGCGCACCCATGACGACAAAACTCTCCGACAGTGAAACGATCGCCGAGCGGATTCGGCGCTATATCGTCGAGGAGGCGCTGCCAGTCGGGGCGCAGCTCCCGCCGGAGCGCGAGCTGGCCGAGCAGTTCGGTGCCAGCCGGGGCATGATCCGTGAGGCGCTGCGCGAGCTGGAGGCGACCGGCATCGTGCGCACGCTGCCGCGCAGCGGCACCTACGTCGGGATGCCGACAGTCGAGGCGGGCGCGCTGCTGACGCCGACCGGCGACCCGACCGCGATCGCCCAAGTCTTCGAGATGCGCATCCTGCTCGAACCCGGCTGCGCGGCGCTCGCCGCTGAACGCGCGAGCCAAGACGACATCGCCGCGCTGCAGACAGCGGTAGCCGATATGGCCGCGAGCATCGAGGCGGGCGATATCGTCGGTGCGCTGCTGGCCGACTCGGTTTTCCACCACGTGATCACGAGCGCGACGCGCAACCCCTACTTGATCCGCATCACGCGCGACGCCATGGTCGCGCTCGAACGCAGCCGGGGCACGAGCTTGAGCGTGCCGGGACAAAGCCGCCGCGCGCTGGCCGGCCATCGCAGGATACTGAGCGCCATCGCCAACCGCGATCCGGACTGGGCGCGCGCGTCGATGCTGACGCATCTCAAGGACGCCTGGCATTTCATCCGTACCGAGGGCAAGGATTTGGTCTATGACGATGACGACGGGACTTAAGCAGAAACTGGTGGTCAAGCGGGCGGAATTCGTCGGCGGCGCGCCGATGGAGAGCCGTCCCGGTGTGCGCGATTGGAAGGTCATCTACCCAGATCTGGGCGTCGATACGCGCACGCTGATCGTCGGCATCGTCGAGATCGAGCCGGGCGAGCACAGCCCGCTGCACCGGCACAACTGCGAAGAGATCTACTACGTGCTGCAGGGTCAAGGTGAGATCGAGAGCGCCGGCGAACGCCATGCCTTTGAGTGCGGCGACGCCGTCTTCAACCCACCCAACATCGAGCATCGCGTGTGGAATACCGGCGGCGAGACGCTGCGCCTGCTGGTCGTCGGGGGCATCATGTTCGTCGGCCTGCTGCCGCAGTGGCCGACACCCAGCCCCTACGAAATCTTGGAATGAGGTGCAGGCCGGCACGATGAAGATCACGGACGTCCGCTTCCTACCGCTCCAGTTTCCGCTCAGCCAGCCGCTCCAGTTCGCCTGGGGGCCGATGCACCATCGCAATTTCGGGCTGGTGATCGTCGAGACGGACGCGGGCATCCGGGGCTTGGGCGAAAGCTCGGTCAACTTCCCCGCGTGGGCGATCAAAGAGCGGCGGCACACGATCGAGGACGGGCTGCGCCCACTGCTGGTCGGCGAGAACCCGCTGCGCATCGAATACCTGTGGGACAAACTCCATCGGGCGCTGAACCGGCTGGGTATCCTCTGGGGGCAGGGCGCGGTCTACTCCGCCATCGGCGCGGTCGATATCGCCTTGTGGGATATCACCGGTCGCGCGCTTGGCGTGCCGGTCTACCAACTGCTCGGCGGCTTGGTGCGCGACCGCATCCCGCTCTACGCCACAGGCATCGATCTCAGCCGCGCGAGCGACTATCTCGAGCGGGGTTTCCAGGCGGTCAAGGTGAGGCTCGGTTTTGGCGAGGCGCGCGACCTGCAGACGCTCGAGACGGCGCGTCGCGCCATCGGCGATGCCGACCTGCTGGCCGACGTCAACATGGGCTGGTCGCGCGCGCAGGCGCTCGACATGCTGCCCCTGCTGGAGCCGTTCGATCTGTACTGGCTGGAGGAGCCGCTGCCCGCCGACGACTATGCGGGCTATGCGCTGCTGGCCCAGGCGACCGATATCCCGCTCGCAGCAGGCGAAAACGTCTTCGAACGGGAGGCCGCTCGCGCTGCGCTGGCGACGGGCGCGCTGCGCTACCTGATGCCCGATCCCTCGCGCACCGGCGGACTGAGCGAATGCAAGAAGATCTGCGCACTCGCTGCGGGGTACGGCGTCACCTATTCGCCGCATCACTACGGCTCGGATGTCGGTTTTGCAGCTGCGCTGCATTTGTGCGCCTCGACGCCGGGCGGGGGCTACATGCTGCGCGATGTCTCCGATGCGCCGCTGCGCGAAGGTGTGCTGCGCGAGCCGATCGCGATCGAGGGCGGCAGCGCCCGCGTCCCGGACGCACCTGGCCTGGGCATCGAGCTGGACGAGATCATGGTCGAGCGGTATCTGATGCGCTAAATTTGCCGACTTGCGCTGCCTGGATGAGGAGGTGAGCCGAAAAAACGCAGACAGCCGCCGGGGGTTCGACGATTTTGTGATGATGGCTTTAGACAAAGGACTGAGACGACATGCGCCGTAAACTGTTGTTCATTCTCGTGCTCGCTGCGCTGGCCGTCATGCTCAGCGCGCTGGGTGTCGCCGCTCAAGACGCCAAGCCGTTCGAAGGCCGCGTGATCAACTTTTTGACCATTCAGCCGCACGCGGTCGCCAGCCGCTACGTCGCCGGATTGTTCGAGGATGAGACGGGCGCCGACGTGCAGGTGTTGGTCGTGCCGTTCCCGAATATCACCGAGAAAGCCCTGCTCGATGTCGCGTCCGGCGCGGGCGAATACGACGTGGTCGAGATCTGGTACACGTCGCTCGGCACGCTGGCCGCCAACGACGTGCTGGTCGATATCACCGATTGGTGGGACAGCAACGCCGAAGCGATCAACGCGGCGGATTTCGCGCCAACCATCCTTGAACCGTACACGATGTGGGATGGCCGCCGCTGGGCCGTGCCCTACGACGGTGATGCTCACCTGCTGTGGTACAACACGGAACTCTTCGAACGCTACGGACAGACCGTGCCGACCACCTGGGAAGAGTACGTCGAAGTCTGCCGGGCTATCACCGAGGCCGGAGCCGCCGACAGCGTCTACGGCTGCGGCGTGATGGGTCTGCAGGTGCCGATCATCCTGATCTCGAGTTTCGCCAACCGCCTCGGCGGTTTCGGCGGCAGCTTCTTCGATGCCGATGGCAGACCCGCCATCAACAGCCCGGAGGCGGTCGCCGCGCTGCAGAACATGATCGATGTCGCGCCGTTCGCCCTGCCGCAGCCGCCCGCCGTTGGCTTTGATGAGGTGATCGCGGCCTTCAGCGCCGGTCGCGTGGCGATGGCGGAGTTCTGGACCGATTTCGGCCAGATCGTCGGCAGCCCAGAGGGTTCGGCAGTCGTCGGTAAGGTCGCTGCCGTGCCGATGCTGACCGGCGGCAGCAACACGACCCCGGCACCAGCGCTCAACGCCGGCTTCTCGGTCGGCATCTCGACGCTCTCGCAGGATCCAGAAGTCGCCGAGGCATTCCTGCTCTTCTTGGCGCGTCCGGATATCAACGTGGCGGTCAATACCATCGTCGGCGGTCTCGACCCGACGCGGCTCTCCACCTTCGACGACCCGGCCTATCGTGAGCACGTGACGCCCGAGATCGCGGATGCGGCGCGCGCGGCGCTGACGAGCGCGACCGCCTGGGGCAATACGCCGGAATGGGCGGAGATGCAGGACATCCTGAACACCAATCTTGGCAAGGCGCTTGTCGGTGAGATGTCGGCGCAGGAGGCGCTCGACGCGACCCAAGCGGCCTGGGAACAGATCGTCGGGATGTAGACAATCATCCCAAGCGTACGAGGTCGTGGGGCGGCCCAGCCGGTCGCTCCACGGTGACCGGCCGAACGGAACACAGCGGTTTCCAGTTTTCAAAGGAACGACGATATGGCGGCAGTCGCGCAGCTTCCGGCGCAGCAGCGGGCAAGACATCACCGGCGCAGCAATTTCTGGATGGCGCTGCCCGTCATCATCGTCTTGATCGTGTTCTCGATCTATCCGTTCTTCTACATGCTGGCACTCAGCCTGACCGAGTCGCGGCTGGCGCGCCCATTTCAAGATTTCTTGTGGCTGGAAAACTACCGCCGCGCGTTCGAGGATGCCGTCTTCACCACCTCGCTCGGCAATACCATCATCTACGCTTTCAGCTCAGCTTTGATCGAGTTGGTGCTCGGCTTCATTTTGGCGCTGTTCTTCTACCGCAGCATGGCGGCGGGCAAATACCTGCGCACGCTGGCGCTGTTCCCGTTCATCGCACCGCCGGTCGCCGTCGCCATGATCTGGCGCTTGATCTACGAGCCGAATGCCGGGCTGATCAACTACTACCTGCGCCAGATCGGGCTGACGACCGAGCCGATCGCATTTTTGGGCAATCCGAGCCTCGCGCTGGCCAGCTTGATCGCGATCGACGTCTGGCAGTGGACGCCGTTCGTCTTTCTGCTGGCGCTGGCGGCGCTGCAAGCCCTGCCGCGCGAGCCATACGAGGCGGCGAGCGTTGATGGTGCGTCACCGCTGCAGTCGTTTCTCTATTTGACGCTGCCGATGGTCGCCCCGGCGCTGACAGTCATCTTCATCATCCGCCTGATCGGCGCGTTCAAGATTTTCGATCAAGTGTATCTGCTCACCTTCGGCGGGCCGGGTTCGGCGACTCAGGTCGCATCTTTCTACATCTACCGGACGGCTTTCCAGCAGTTCAATACCGGCTACGCCGCGGCGCTGACGATCATCCTGCTGCTGCTGCTGGTCGTGATCGTCACGCTGCTGACGATCTTCCGCGACCGCGTGCGTGCACGCTTCGAGTGAGGGCGAAAGGGACGGACGAGTGGCACAGTTGACGATGACTCGCGGACATGAACCGCATACGCCGGCGCAGCGCCCCAGCCGGGCGATCGATTGGCGCAAGCACGGCTTCCGGCTGATCATCGTCGCGCTGCTCGCCTTCACGCTGATCCCGATCCTGTTCATGGTGACGACTTCCGTCAAGACACCGCTGGAGATCCGCGCATCGGGCGCGTTCTTCCCGTCGGAAGGGCTGTTCTGGGAAAACTGGACGCGCGCGTATCGCAATGTGCCCGTGCAGACGTACCTGCTCAATTCGACGCTGACGGCGTTTTTCAGCGCGCTGGTCGCTGTGCTGTTGGCGCTGCCCGTCAGCTATGTGATCGGGCGCTTCGATTATGGCGGGCGGCTGCTGCCGTCATGGATCCTGGGCGGCTACGTGACGCCGCCGATCGTGATCAGCATCCCGGTTTTCATGCTCATGCGCCAGCTCCGCCTGATCGACTCGACGCCGGGCTTGGTGATCGTCCACGCGGTGGCGGCGCTGCCGGTCGCTGTTTGGATGCTGGAGAGCTTCATCCGTAAAGTGCCGCACGAGCTGGATGAGTCGGCTTGGCTGGATGGCGCAGGGCGCTGGCGCGCGCTCTTCCAAGTGATCACGCCGGTGATCATGCCGGGCATCATCGCCACGTTCATCATCTGCATGATCTTGTCGTGGAACGAATTCCTTTTTGCGCTGCTGCTGACCTACAGCGAAGCCTCGCAGACGTTCCCGATCGGCATCGCCAATTTTATCGGCGAGCACGGCCAGCAGTTCGGCGAGATGTCGGCGGCGGCGCTCGGCGGTCTAGTGCCGATCTACCTGCTGGCGTTTTTCTTCCAGCACTATCTGGTGCAGGGACTTTCCGAAGGGAGTGTGAAGGCATGAAGGCTGCCCGCTGGCATGCGCAGCGCGACGTGCGCATCGAAGATGTGCCAGAGCCGTCGCCCAAGCCTGGCCAAGTCAAGATCAAGGTCGACTACTGCGGCATCTGCGGCACCGATCTGCATGAGTACATCGAGGGGCCGATGTTCATCGCCGCGCAGCCGCATCCGCTGACCGGATACGGCGCGCCGGTCATCATCGGCCACGAGTACGCCGGCGTGATCGTCGAGCTGGGCGAAGGCGTGACCGGCTGGCAGGTCGGCGACCGGGTGGCGCTGGAGGGCTACTGGGTCTGCTTCGACTGCTACTACTGCGAGCGCCATGAGTACAACCGCTGCGCCAACTTGGCCTTTCATGGCATGTCTGCGCCAGGCGGGCTGGCGGAGTACGTCTGCGCGCCGACTTACCAGCTCTACGCGGTCGATCCGCGCGTCAGCCGCGAGGCGGCGGCGCTGGTCGAGCCGATCGCCGTCAGCGTGCGGGCGGTCAATCGCACTGCGCCGCGCCTGGGTGAGACGGCGGTGATCGTCGGCGCGGGGCCGGTCGGATTGGCCATCTTGCAGGTGCTGCGGGCGGCGGGCATC
>CAYTME010000041.1:0-4541 GCA_964438415.1 uncultured Pleurocapsa sp.
AGCGCGCCGTACAGCACGAAGTTGAGCGCCTCGATGTTGTCCAGCTCGTAGCGAATCACCTCGCCCGTGACCATGCCGGTGAAGTAGGCGCGTACGCGCTCGGCAGTCAGCTTGGCTTTCAGTTCGGCGTAGGCTTCTGGCGAGCGCGCGATCACGCTGATATTGGCGATGTCGCCTTTATCGCCTGCGCGCCCGTAAGCCAGTTCATAAAGCGTGCGTGGCATCGACCTAACCTCATTCCACTACCATGTACGCGATCTCCGGTGCGATGTGGGTGCGCGCGACCAAAGTCGGCCACAAGCCGACCACAGCGCGCGGCTCTACACCGACCGTCGCACCGCTCACACTCATCCCAGCCGGGCCGCTAAGCCCATTGGCCATGATGCGCCGCACGGCGGTCTTGAGCACACCCTGTTCCGCCGCCGTAAATACGACGCGCATCACCACTTCTAGCGGATCGGACGGCAGCGGTGCGCCAGAATACAGGCTGTTGATGCCCAAGAACTCATCATGCACGCGCTCGATCGGCAGATCGCGCCAGCTTTCCGCCAGCATCTCGCGGAGCTGCGCGACTTTGTCCCAAACCCGCGGCGCCCCAATGGTGAAGATCAGCTCGCGCTGCCAACCCTCTAAACGCGCCAGATTGAGCTTGAGCTGCTGCGGACGCGGATGCCCGCTGACGCCGCGCACGCGCACGCGATCGATCCCGACGCTCTCCAAACGCAGCGTCGTGAAGTCGGCGGTCACATCTGGCGTCAGGTAGCGCGCGGGGTCGTGGACTTCGTAGAGGAGCTGCTCTT
Source organism: uncultured Pleurocapsa sp. (assembly GCA_964438415.1). Classification (GTDB taxonomy): domain Bacteria; phylum Chloroflexota; class Anaerolineae; order Aggregatilineales; family Phototrophicaceae; genus Flexifilum. The sequence continues at coordinate 801 of CAYTME010000041.1, forward strand.
TGACCGTCTCGACCGAGACCCGCCCTGGCGTGCCCGGCGTCTTGGTGATGACGAACGTCCCATCCGGCTCGACTTCGGCGATCGGGTAGCCGAGGTGCGCCAAATCGCGTGCGTCGATGTCGTCGATCAGCGCCAGGCTGTTGCCGCCGACGACCTGGCCCGTACACTCGAGCAGATGTCCGCAGACGATACCCGCTGCCAGCCGATCCCAGTCGTCCCACGCCCAGCCGTAATGGGCGATCAGCGGCGCGAGGTACAGACATGGATCGGCTACCCGCCCGGTAATGACGATGTCCGCGCCCGCTTGCAGCGCCTCGACGATCGGCGCAGCGCCCAGGTAGACGTTGGCCGTCACCCAATTCCGATTGACCTCGTCAGCCAGCGGCGCGCCGGTCTCCAAATGCCGCAGCGCCTCACCCGCAGCCAGCAGTTCGGGCAGCCGTGCCAAGACATCGTCGCCCGTGATGGCGGCGATCTTTAAGCCATGCAGCCCCAGCTTGAGTGCCGTCTCACGCACGAGCGCTGCCGCGCCTTGCGGATTGAGTCCGCCGCCATTGGTGATCAGCGGGATGCGGCGCGCGAACGCCTGGGGCAGGATCTGTTTGGCGATCAGGCCGATGTCGAAGGTGAAGCCGCGCGCCGGGTCGGACAAGCGGTCTTTCTGCAAGATCGCCATTGTCAGCTCGGAGAGCGCCTCGAAGCAGACGACATCGACGTGCTCCCCCTCGATCATCGGCAGCGCGCGCGTCACATCATCGCCGTAGAACCCTTGTGCCGAACCGATCCGGTACGTCATGTTGTATCCCTGCTCGCGATCTTCAGCCCTCAAACACGCAGCACGTGGGTGATCGCCGTGCTCGCCATGCCGCCCAAGTTCTGGATCAGCGCTGTATGTGCGCCTGCGACCTGGTTCGCGCCCGCAGCGCCGCGGAGCTGCAGCACCGCCTCGACCGCCTGATAGACACCGGTCGCGCCGACTGGGTTGCCGCGCGCTTTCAGACCGCCGAAGGTGCTGAGGGGCAGTCTGCCATCCAGCCCGATCAACCCATCCGCCGCCGGACGCCAGCCCTGACCGCGTTCGGCCAGACCCAACGCCTCCAGCGCCAGCGCCGTCAGCACAGTGAAGCTGTCGTGCAGCTCCAGCACCTGTGCATCGGCGGGTGTGATGCCCGCTTGCCGGCAGGCCGCGCTGCCAGACAGCTCCACCGCCCACAGCGCGAGCAGATCGGCGCGGTCATGCAGCGCCAGCGTATCGGTGGCGACGGCGCTGCCCGCAATGCGCACCGGCTGCGGTACCATGTCGGCGGCGCGTTCGGCACGGACGAGGACTACCGCTGCAGCACCATCGGCATCGGGTGCGCCGTCGAATAGATTGATCGGGGGACTGACCATCGGCGCTTTGGCGAAGGCGCCCGGTTTGATCGGGCTGCGAAACATGGCGTTCGGGTTCTTCGAGCCGTTCTGGTGAGCATTGATGCTGAAACCCTCGAATGCGTCGAGGACGAGGTCGTACTCGTGCATGTACCGCTGCATGATGAGCGCCGCCTGGGCGGTCGCGGTTGTGCCCTGAATCGCTTCGTAGTCGGCATCCAAGCTCACGCTGCGCGCGGCAGTGCGTGCCCCGGCGACCATGTCGGTGGATTTCTCGACGCCGACTACCAGCGCAGTCTCGACCGCGCCGCTGGCGACCGCGAGGAAGCCCGTGCGCAGCGCCGCTGCGCCGCTGGCCTCGGCAGCTTCGATCGCGAAAGCCTCCACCGGTTTCAGCCCGGCGAAGTCAGCGATCAGCGCGCCGAGCTGCGTCTGGTGACTGATCGTGGCGCTGTAGGCACTGGCGGCATAAAGCGCATCGATGCGGTCGATAGCGCCGCACGGGCAGCCTCAGCAGCGAGCATGCGCAGGCTGCTCTCCCAATGTTCGCCGACAGGTGTTTGTCCAACGCCGATGATAGCGACATCACGCATGATGTGGGGTTCCTTTCACACCCTAAAGCGGGGATGATCAACGCAATTATAACCGGGGCAGCGCGTAGTCTCACGCCGCTGCCCATCAAGATTACACCAGCAGGGTAAACGCAGCCTTAAAGTGCTCATAAGCAGCAAACCCTCAGCATGAAGGGGGTATCATGGATACCCAGCCATGCTAGAGTGAATAACAAGATAACATCCAGGCCAAATGCGGAGGAACTGCGCGATGACCGCTCAAATCCCCGACCTTGTGATCTACCGCGACCAGGAGTATTCGATTGTCGGCATGAAGGGCAGCGGTCTTCCTGATCCGAGTGAGTTCGGCCTTTCGCCGGGGATGATGTCCACCGCCTGTTATCGCGGTTACTACTGCAATTACACCGTGCGCGATGACCACCTGATCCTGACCCATCTGGTCGTCCAGAGCGCGGATGATCACTACCCGGTCATCGACGGAGTCGCGCCGCTGATTCCGCCAGCGCACGAATCACGGCCGCTTGCACCCGGTGATCCGATTCCGACCCTGCCGCGCGGGATGTATGTCTATCACCTTTTGGATGAGGAACAGCGTTTCATCGGCCAGGATGCCACGATCTACCAGGGCTTGAGCATCCCCACATCGTACACAGGCGGGCTGCTGCTGGCGCGCGATTTCATTCAGTCCATGTACGTCCACATGGGGTTTCAGAAACTAACCTCGTTCGAGACCGTTCACGAGCTGATCTTTGAGCAGGGTAAGCTCACCAAGGCGACCGATCATTCGGCCAAGATGGAAGAGCTGCGTGCCGAGATGCAGCGTCCGCGTCCGCATATCGGCTTTGATGACGACGGCGCGCGCATGGGGCAGATGGCCGATTGGATCGCCTGGACGTTCTCGCTCGATTACGACTTGTAAGAGGTCGTCAAAGACACAACCTTACGTCTGCTCGTCTAGGCGGTGAAAGACTGCCGATTCGACGATCTGCCCGCGCCGTAGATGCCGCTCGACAATCTCTCGCAGCAGTGTCGCATCGACATGGTGATACCAGACGCCTTCTGGGTAAACGACGACGAGCGGCCCGCCAGAGCAGACGCCTAAGCACGGCGTTACCCCACGCTTGACGCGAGACGGGTTGGCATAATCCGCCAGATCGCCGAGCAGTGCGGGCAGCAGACGATAGAGCGCGGAGGCCTTGCCCTCGGGATCGCAGAACTGGCCGGTGCAGATGAAGACATGCCTTGTGTAAGGCGACATGGTCGGGCACGTCATGCTGTCTCGCTTTCGAGTGCCTCCGGCCAAGCCGCCTGGAGTGCGAGCAGCAGACTATGAATCGAGTCGAACTGCTGCGCTGCACCCATCCGCCACAGGTGCCAGCGCGGGGTGGCCTGGGTGTCGTCGATCTCGATGCAGAGCGCCGCGCCGTCATCGCTCACGCTGTAGCCCGCTCGCGTCAGCGCTCGTGTCGTCCACTGGCGGACGATGCCGCTGCCGACGAGACTGATCCGGCGATCATTCGTGGTCTCTCCAGCGAAAGCGCCGGTCTCCAAGTCGAAGGTGACGCCTTCCGCTCGGAAAGCCGCGCCAAACGCCCCGTTGAGTACGAGGTCTTCCGGTGCCCCAGTGTGGAGCTGTTCCGCCGCGATCAACCAGATGCGGTCGGCGCTGCGCAGCGCCAGATCGAGATCGTGGGTCGAAAGCACGATCGCCCGTCCGGTCGTGCGCGCCAGGCGGTGCAGCAGGCGCATCATCTCGATCCGGCGCGGTAGGTCGAGAAAGGCGGTCGGCTCATCGAGC
>CAYTME010000041.1:4562-8923 GCA_964438415.1 uncultured Pleurocapsa sp.
GCGAGCGCGCGGGCGATCAGCAGCTTCTGGCGCTGGCCATCGCTCAGCTCTGCGAGCGGGCGCGCCGCAAACACGGCCGCATCGACCGACGCGATCGCCCAATCGACGACAGCATAGTCGGCGGCGCTCAAGCGTCCGAGCCAATCGGTGTACGGATGGCGGCCGAGGGCGACGAGTGCGTACCCCTTCATCGTGCTGTTGATGAACTGTCCGGTCAGTACGATGCCGATCTGGCCCGCGCGCTCTTTAGGTGTCATCGCGTCCAGATCGACGCCCGATATGGTCACGCGCCCTGCGAGCGGCTGCTGCAGCCCAGCCAGCGTGCGCAGCAGGGTCGATTTTCCCGCGCCGTTCGGCCCAACCAGACAGATCAGCTCGCCCGCACAGACGGCGGCGTTGATCGGCTGCAGGAGCGCCAGCGGGGGACGACGAGCCTGGACATACCCGCTGATCAGATCATGTGTCTGCAGGAGTACAGTCATCACTCAAACGTCTTTCCCGCGCCGCGCCAGCGCATGATGACCCACAGCACGACCGGCGCGCCGAACAGTGCAGTGACCGCGTTGATCGGCAGCACCAACCGCGCAGCCGGCCACTCCGCGACCAGACCAGCCCCAAGCGCCACACATGTGCCAAGCAAAGCTGTCCCCACGATCAGGATCAGATGCTCGGTCGTATCGAGCAGCGCACGGCAAATATGCGGCACAGCGATAGCGATGAAGGCGATCGGTCCGCAGAAGGCAGTCACGGCACCCGTGAGCAGCGCCGCCGCACCGATGATGCCCAGACGCGCGCGCCGGATGTCGAGTCCCATGCTGCGGGCATACGTCTCACCGAGCAGAAGCGCGTTGAGCGTCTTGCTCAGCGCCAGCGCCAGCAGCAGACCAGCCCCGACAGAGATCGCCAGGATGGGAAGCTGCGCCCAAGTGACGCCGCCGAACGAACCAAATCCCCAGTTAATATAAGCCTGGATGCGCTCCGGGATGCTGAAATAGAGCAGCAAACTGACGAACGCAAACGTGAACTGGCCGATCATGAGGCCGAGGATGAGCAGCGTGGCGCTGTTCTGGACACGACGAGCGACCAGCAGCACGATCGCGATCGTGGCGGCTGCACCGGCGCTAGCGGCCAGCGCCAGGCTGAGATCGCCCACCAGGCCGATGCCCGCCAGAAGTTGGCCGCCGACAGCTCCGGATGAGAGGACGACGAGCGCAACGCCCAAGCTCGCCCCAGCATTGATACCGAGGACATCCGGCGCAGCGAGCGGATTGCGGAAGAAGGTCTGCATCATCAGTCCGCTGACGCCGAGCGCGCTGCCCGCCAAGAGCGCCGTCAGCGCCTTCGGCAGGCGGAACTTGAGGACGATATTCGTCCAGCTCTCGCGCTCAGCTTGCCCGCCGAGCAGCACAGTCACGATCTGGTCGAAGGGGATCGTCACCGACCCCCAAGCCAGCATGAGCAGGAACAGCAGCACACCCAGCAGCGCCAGACCGACCAGCGGCAGGATCGGCGCGCGCAGCCGGGCACGTACACCCTCGATACGTCGCGCGGCCGCAGGCGCTGTGGGGAATGGCAGCGGTTCACTCATGGCGCGCCGCTCAGCCGGCCGGTTCGAGTCGGCGGTAGAACATGAGCTGGTGGTCAGGCAGCAGTTCCGGGTAGAAAATGGCGATTAGGTCGCGCAGCAGCAGGTGGGGATTGGTGACACCCGACTCCCAAAAGTCATTGCCGCCGTTTTCGTTCTGGCGCGCATCGTTGTTGTAGACCGCGCCGGACGCGACAGCAGCAAAATCGGCGAAGCGCGGGTCTTGGGCGATGAAATCATCGAGCGTGGTGACGCCGAACGTGTTGACTATCCAGATCGGTGCGTCGAGGCCCGCCTCGTAAACTGCCTCGAAGCTGAGCTGGGCGGGCTGATCTGGCGCTTCTTCCATGGCCACGTAATCGACACCCGCATCGCGCAGCAGCTCGCCAACCCACGTCTGCTGACCAGGGATGCTCCAAGACTCCGTGAAGCTCTGATAGCTGTTCCAGAGCACTGTCAAACGTTCGTCGGGCGGGATGGCAGCCGTCAGATCGGCCAGCGCCTCGAATTCCGCCACGACATCGGCGAACGCGGCTTCGGCTCGCGCTTCTAGGTTGTAGAAAGCGGCAATGAACTTGATCCACTCCGCGCGCCCCAAAAGCGTCGGTTCGACGTAATCGGCATCCAGGGCGACGAAGACGCCTGCCTGCAGCAGTGCGGGGTGGGCATCGAACTCCGGACTGCCGGTAGCGTTGGTCATGACGATCGATGGTTCCGCATCGATGACCAGCTCGACATTGACCGCAGCGCCGTTACCGACCTCGATCACCGAGCCGTCGTCGAACAGAGCGCGAACCTCCGGCATGTACGGCCAGAGGAAGCTGTCCACGCCGATCAACCGGTTGAGCAGGCCAAGCGAGCGTAGATGCGGAAGCTGCGCGGTGGACATAGCGATGATCGTTCCGGCAGGCACTTCGATGAACTGGGTGCCCTCCGGGAAATCGGCAGCATCCGGCGCGGGTGTGCCACACTGCGTCAGCACATAGGTGAAGGCATCATCGGCGGACGAGCCGAACCAAGGTGAGGCTACTGTGATCACCTTGTAGTGACCGAAGTAGTCGATCTGCAGTCCTTGTGCGTGGGTGATGATGGCTTTATCCGGAAAGTAGTCGCGCGCAGGATCGAAAGTTTCGACACATGCGTCGATCAGGTTGGCGGCGGGCTGGGCGAAGGTGGGGGCGATGAAGCCCACGAGCGCCAGCACAAGAACGAAGATCGAGATATGCTTCACAAAACACCTCCTGGGCAGATAGTTCCGCTCGGAGGGAAACCGGGGCAGCCGTCGGGGATCAAAAAATCCCGCAAACGGGCGGGATTTTCGTGACCTTTGGCCATGTCCGCGCTCGTTTCCCTTTTTCGCGAAGGTAGAGTACGAGCGAAAGCGAAGGCAGGTAATCGGACTTTGCTGAGCGGCTGCTCAACATCACCGTTGCGCGACAGTGCCGGACTTTCACCGGGCTTCCCCTCTTGCGCGCCAGACATCCGGGTCATGGCGCACCGCCGCTTTCGAGCTGATGAAGTTGTCACCACGAGAATATCATGAAGGACGGCGGGCTGTCAACACATTGACGGTGGGGTGCGCTCTGCTATAATGCGATAGGCCATTGGGGGATAGTTCAACGGCAGAACCGCGGACTTTGGATCCGTTAATCCTGGTTCGAATCCAGGTCCCCCAGCACTATATCAAACGTGGTGACGCACTCGGCAGCAGAACGTATTGGTCGAGTGAGGTTCACGTTCTTTACAACGTCATGATGGGGCTGCAGAAAAGCACTTTTCTCCGTTAGCCAGCCACCAGCCATCCCTCCTCCCATGTGACACCGACATGCGCACCACGCGGTGGGACATCAGCAGATCCTAACCTTGCGCGCACGACCCCGTACTCTGTCTCGATACTCACCTCATGCGCCTCGCCGAGAAACTGTCGGCGAAGCACTGTCCCCCTCAGCCAGCCCGCGTCTGCCTCATGGAGGCGCATCTGCTCCGGGCGCACCACAAGCAGCGGCGCGCCCGGCGGCTGATCGAGAGCGTGCGCCGCGCGGATGAGCATATCACTGCCGAGCAGAGCGACCTGCGCCTCACCCGCAGCCCAACCGCTCACCCGGCAGGGCAAGATGTTCGCCGCGCCGATGAATTCCGCTACGAATGGGTGCGCTGGGCGTTGATACACGTCTATGGGCGTGCCGATCTGCAGCGCCGCGCCCTGCCGCATGATCACCACTCGATCGGACATCGCGAGAGCCTCAGCCTGGTCATGTGTAACGTACACGATCGTCACACCGGTACGGCGGTGAAGGTCGATCAACTCACCCCGCATCGCCTCGCGCAGCTGCGCATCGAGATTGCTCAGCGGCTCATCTAGCAGCAGCACCTGCGGTTCAGAGATCAGTGCGCGCGCCAGCGCCACACGCTGCTGCTGGCCGCCGGAAAGTTGATTGGGATATCGCTTGGAAAATCCCTGCAAGCCAACCATCTCCAACATAGCGCTCACGCGGCGGTCGATTTCGGCACGCGTGTCGCGGCGCAGTCTTAGCGGATAGGCGATATTATCGAAGACAGTCATGTGAGGCCACACGGCATATGACTGGAAGACCATGCCCATGCCGCGCGCCTCCGGCGGGACGAACGCGCCATCCATCGCGTTCACAAGCACCCGCCCATCCAATCGGATCAGCCCACCTGTCGGCTTGATAAAGCCTGCGATCATCCGCAGCGTGGTCGTTTTGCCACAGCCGGAGGGTCCCAGCAGCGTGATGAATTCCCCGCGCGCGATGCT
>CAYTME010000041.1:8938-16293 GCA_964438415.1 uncultured Pleurocapsa sp.
CAGCGTCAGCGAGCGGACAGCGGGGGCGTGCTGGTCGGCATAGGCTTTTTCGAGTTGGTGCAGTTCAAGCAGCGTCATTTCTTCGTACCCTGTCATAGTGTCAGTGCAGGTCCGGCGGGTGCCTCAAACACGGTCGTCGCCGCCGTCTCAAATCAGCAGGCGGCCGCGCGTTAGACGGCTGAGCAGGATGCTGAGTAAAAGCACACCGATCGTCACACTGAACGCCAGCGCTGCCGTCAAGTTGAAGCGCCCTTCCTGATACAAGCTGAACACCACCTGGCCAATGGTCTCGTTGCCAACCGAAAAAAGCAGAGCCGAGAGCGTCAGCTCGGTCAGTGCGGGCATGAAGGCCAGGAACCACCCGGCGACGATGCTGGCGCGCACTAGCGGGATGACCACATCACGGAACGCACGCACAGGCCCTGCGCCTGCACTGCGCGCAGCCTCTTCCAGCACTGGATCGATATTGCTCAGTGCACCAGTCACTGCGCGCAACCCGAACGCCAGAAACGACGCCACATATGCCAAAAGCAGCAGCCAGATGGTGTTGTACAAGCTGACGCCCAGCACAGGACGGATGAACGCCAAGATGAAGGCCAGGGCTGTCACCGTGCCAGGCAGAGCATACGGCGTCATGACAAGCACTTCCAGCAGACGCCGTCCCGGAAGGCGCGTCCTTACCGTCACCCAAGCGATGACCACCGCCAGCAGTGCCACGACCGAGGCAGCGCTGAACGCCAGCAGCAGGCTGTTGACGAAAGCGCGCGGCACTTTGGGGATGCCGAAGAAAAGCGTCTCGTAATGTGCCAATGTAGCGTTGGCAGCGGTCAGGCGGACACCTGGCGCAGGGGTAATTGAAGCAGCGAAGATCGCCAGCAGCGGCGCGATGACCGCTGCGAAGGTCACCGCTGCCAAGAACGCGGCAGCGGCGTATTTCCAGATGCCGAGGTCGAGCAGCAGTGCCTGATCGCTTTTCCCCGAGACGATGGCGGCAGTGCGCCCTGCACCAAGCCGCTGCAGTAGAAGAAGGGGCACGATACTGAGCAGCACGAGCTGCATCGACATGGCAGCGGCGATTTGAAGATTGTTGGGCAGATCAAAATTGAGGATGACGACATAAATCTCATTGGTCAGGGTGAAGAAGCGCGCGGGAAAACCGATGACCGCCGGGATGCCGAAATTCGCCAGCGCCGCCATGAAGATGAGCAGCGCCGCAGCAGCAGCGTTAGGCAGCAGCAGCGGCAGCGTGATATCGCGAAGCACACGCAGCGCCGACGCCCCGCTGATGCGCGCTGCCTCCTCCAACGCGCTGCTGATCTGACGCATAGGACCCAGCATGACCAGGTAAGCGATCGGGTAGCTGTAGAGCGTCATGACTAGGATGGTACCTATCTGTCCGTAGATGACGAACAACGGTGCGCGTGTCCCGGTGATATCCATCCAGAAACGGTTGATGTAACCCACCGGACCGAGTAGATATACCCAGGCGATCGCACCGATGAACGGTGGGATGAGGTAAGGTACGATGAGCAGCACACGCCACACTGCCTTGAGCGGCACATCCACCCGTCCGATCAACCACGCCAGCACCACGCCGAGCACTGTGGCGCATACCGTCGTCACCAATGCGACGCTGATCGTGTTCCACACTACTGCGCCGCCGCGCTGCGCAAACAGATACAGATAATTTTCGAAACCGAAGTAACCGCTCACTGTCAGACTGTTCTGGATGAGCGCCGCCGATGGATAAACCACCAGCGCGATCAAAATCAACAGCAGTGCTCCGAACAGCAGGGTCAGCGGTGAGAGATATCGTAGGCGTGCAACGGTCATGCGAGGCCATCCTATCTCGACGAATAATGACAGCGCGGGGTGATGCGCTGCGCTGCACCACCCCGACACCTTTCACATGACGATATGCTGCTTCTACGACGCGGGCGCGCCGAACAGCGCCTCAAATTCAGCGCGCAGCGTATCGCGGTTTGCGCGGATGTACTCCAGATCGGGCGTGATGATCGTCACACCCGGCAGCACGCTTGTGACATCCTCAGCTTCCACATCGAATTCCGGCATTCCCTCTGGCAGCTCGATACCCTGTACAACCGGAATGTAATTCTGCTCAACGAACAGGTTCTGCGCCGCTTCAGTATACAGAAAATCGATGAATGCCTGGGCGGCAGGCAGGTTTTGAGTGGTGTTGAAGATGCCGATCGGCGTCGGCACAAGCATCGCGCCCTCGACCGGGTAAACGTAGGCGACAGGTGAACCCTGCTTCGCGGCATTGCGCGCCATGAAGTCCACTAGCTGCCCGATGGCATATTCGCCACTGGCGATCTTCTCGGCGACCGCGCCGTTGGCGCGCTCCACGACGATGCCGTTGGCGTTAAGCCCATTGTAGAAGTCGATGCCGAACTCCTCACGATTCATGAAGGTACCGAACTGATTGAACGCCGCGCCGGAGATCAAAGCGCTGGGCATGGTTACACGCCCCATGTACGCCGGATCGAGCATATCCGCCCAACCCGTAGGTGCCTGTTCCACCAGTTCCGTATTGTAAGCAACAACGTTGAAAATCAGGCGAACCTCATGATAGAGACCGTTCTCATAGGTGAACATGTCGTCCACCTCGTCCGTGCCAGCGGGGATGTATTCCACCAGCAGTCCGTCCTCCGCTAGACTTGAGAAGTAATCGATATCGGCAAACCATAACAGATCTGCACCGATCATCCCGGCTTCACGCTCCGCTTGAAGACGCGCCAGCACCTCACCCGAACCCGCGCGGAAGATGTTGACTGTCACATCCGGATAGGACTCGTTGAATAACGCAACCATTTCGTTGACTTGCGCCTCAGACTCCGATGTATAGAGCGAGATCGTCCCGCTCGGCGCGTCCTGTGCCATGCCCACGAACGGCACGCACACCAACACCAACAGCACGGCAGCCCACATTATGTGCTTCAAGAGATTCGCTCCTCATACTACCTGTAGACAATCATTCGAGCTGTCTGCAATGCAGACACAGCGCAAGCGTACGAGGCCGACTTTAAATCTGGGCACTGTCTGATTTAAGCGCCCTTCACACGCACATTGGTGAAAGATGAGAAAACCGGGCATGTCATATCGACGCCACATCCAGCAGATCGAGGGTCATGCGGGCATGAAAGTCAAGGTCGAACGCGGCACCTCGTTCCATCTCGCTGTGCAGCACACCCTCGCCCAGAGCAGCGCGCAGCGCGTTGTGCAGGCCTTCGAGTTGGGGATGCAGCAGACTGGTGACCAGCGCCGGGTCGAGACGAACCGCGCCGAGGAGCTGTGCTGCCCGTCCGTAATCACCCTTCCGCACCATCCAGTGCGCCGCACCGAGTAGCGCCCCTTGCACGACACCGCGTGCGCCAATACCCCGTCCGCTGGCGAGTGCCTCGAGCAGCACGCGCCGTGCATCATCCAAGCGATCTTGCGCGAGATAGACGAAGCCAAGGTCGATTTGTGACCACGCTGCACCCAGCCGATAACCAATCTCGCGTTGGATGTTCAGGCTGGCGTGCAGCCGCTCCTCCGCTTGAGCCAGGTGCTTGGCAGCGAGCGCCACCCAGCCCAGAAGCTGTAGGCAGGCCGCGACTCCCTTGCGATCGCCCATCATCTGGCGCATCTCCAGCGCCCGCTCTAGGTACAACTGCGCTGCAGCAAGATCGCCCAGCGACGCGAGCGCACTGCCCAAGTCATGGAGACTGCGCGCGGCGGATTTGCGATCGCCAATCTCACGGAAAGCCTCCAGGCTTTCCTCAAAATACAGCCGCGCCCGCCCAAAATTGCCCATTCCTGCTGCCACTTCGCCCAAGCCGTGGAGTGCGCGGGCGACCGCCGCCGGGTCGTTTAGCATACGCGCCAGCTTGAGGCTGCGCGTATGCTGAACCTCGGCATCCGCCCATGCCCCAGTGCGTGCAGCGATTGTGCCCAGGTTGCTTAGCACCTCGGCTTCCCCTGCGCTGTCGCTGAGAGTCTGAAAAAGGGTCATGGCAGCGGTGTAATAGCTGCGTGCGGCGCTGTACGCTCCCTGATTGCCCGCCACGCGCCCTAAACCGATCAGTAGATGTGCCTCAAATGCCCGATCGTTCTCTATGCGCGCCAGCTCCAGCGCCCGTTCATACTGATAAGCTGATTGTTTGTAATCGGCAAGCGCCCGATGTGCATCGCCCGCTAGCTTGAGCAGGCGCATCGCTTGGTTAGCATTGGGAGCAAGCTCTATCCCCTCCCGCGCCAGGCGAAGCGCCTCATGATAGGCGCTAGCTCGCTGAGCGAAATGGCTGGCTTCGGCGGCGTAATACGCGGTGCGATCGCGCCATGTCTGCTCGTCCATCAACCAAGATCCAAAACTCCCGATGACCCGGCTCAGCTACATAAGCCCATTTATACCGCACAGATCACTCACCATGTGGTGAAAGAATACTCACCAGTTTGTGAAAGTGATATCACACATCCACAATCGTGACTTAACATGCTGCGGACACCCTGTACACATATTGAACGAACGGAGACCCGCAATGACCGACACCACTCCATCGCTAGAATTACTCTGCCTGGGCGTGGGCATCGGCACAAGCTGTGTGCTGCGCGGCATCCCCAGCACGGCGTTCGCCCTACTGCGTGATAACGACCCGCTGCTGCTGGTCGACTGCGGCGCAGGCGTGGCTCGGTCGTGTCTGCGCCATCTCGGCTCGATCCCCAAACGCATCTTCGTCACGCATAACCACCACGATCACACGGGTGACCTCGGTGTGCTGCTGTACGACTCACAGGTACCCTATCATCTGTATGGACATGCCGATGTGTTGGCGCTGGTGCAGCAGCACCGAATGCACGACGAGCCAGAAGCACAAGCGGAGGCTATCGCCAGGCATGCGTGGCAGCCCGCCGCCGCTGACGGGACGATCGATATCGGCGATGGGCTGAAGATGACGATCTTCCCAGTGCAGCACGGCTACCTGTGCTATGGCTTCGTGCTGGCGCTGGGCGGCGCACCGCTGCTGGCGTACAGTGCGGACACGGGCTATGACCCCGCCATCTACGACCGCCTTTTTGCTGCGCCGACAGTGATCGTCGATGGGCGTGAGCGTGCTTCGCGCTTTCATGCTGGCTTCGACGAGATCGACGCGCACGCTGCGCGATACCCATCGACGCGCTGCGGGGTGGTGCATCACGAGAACGCCAAATACACCTTCAGCACACCCACTGTATTCCTGCTGCACGAAGGGCAGCGCCTGCCGTTGAGGATGATCCATGACGACGCTGTTTCTGGTTAGACACGGTTCGACCACTGTCAACGAAGGTGGTGTGCTGCAAGGGACACATCAGGTAGGGTTGTCTCCCCTTGGTCGGAAGCAGATCGGCGCGATCGCCGCTTGGCTGCGCGACAAGCCGATCGCCGCTATCCACGCCAGCCCACTGCCCCGCGCCGCCGAGAGCGCAGCGATCCTCGCCAGCGCGACCGGCGCGCCCGTACATCACGTTCCGGCACTGGTGGAGCGTGACTATGGGCACTACGATGGGCACACCCTGGCGGAAGTGATCGCGATGCGCAGGGTGGCGGGCGTGACGAGTATCGACCCGCTGCACGATTGGGAGGGTGTGCCAGGTGTCGAGTCCGACGCCTCCGTGTGGGCGCGGGTGAGCGCCTTCCTCATCCCGCTGCTGGAAGCGCACAATAACGATGGTCGAGCGCTGGCTGTCGTGACGCATTCTGGGGTGATACAGGCGTGTCTGTATGGGGCGCTGGGTGTGCCGCCGACGCGCAAGATGGCATTCAAAATTCCGCGCGGCATGTTCTCAGTCTGGGAGTGGAGCCACGCGCTGCTGACCCTGCATGCCTTCTATCCCGACCCATTTGAGCTGAGGACAGGATGATCGGGCAGGACAGTGTCCGCTAATTTAAGCTATTTAGGGTCTGTCTGCAAACTATAAACATAGAACGATAGAGAGGATACCGACTTGATCCAGCATACAGATCGTGGCAGCCAATACACTGCCGATGATTACCTGACGCTGCTGGAGAAGCATGGCATTCAGGTCAGCATGAGTGACAGAGGCGACCCATATGACAATGCCATGATGGAGAGCTTTTTCAGCACGCTGCGGGCGGAACTGACCGACCTGGAGCGGTTTGCCCCGCGACAGGCGGCTCGAACGGCTGTGTTCGAGTTCATTGAAGTGTTTTACAATCGTCAGCGCTTACATTCGTCGCTGGACTACCGTAGCCCACTGGCCTATAAAGCCGACCATTTATCCTGAAGGTGTCTCTTATTCACCCTGCACCAAATCGGGTCAAGACCATGTCCTCAGTCTGGGACTGGAGTCACGCGCCGTCGGGACGTCCCCGCTGCGCGGCGAACACCAGAGCACCATCGACACAGCGCAGCGCGATGGGCTGGGCGTCGGCGGGCGCACCGTCACACGTCCAGCCGTCCAAGCTGACCTCCGCCTCACAGTCTGCTGGGTCGGTCTTGAGCGTCAGCCGCCCGTCTTCGGCGATCACATCGGTGATTTCGCCCGTGCAGTAGTGAACGATGACTCCCGGCTTGGGCTGCCAATTGAGCGGCAAGATCGCGCCGCGCCGGGCGGGCAGCCGCAGCGGCTGCCCGCCAAAGAGCGGCGCACCCTGCATGGCGACGCGCGTTTCGATTGGGTCGTCTTGGTAGTTTTGGATGAAGAGAAGGCGTCCGTGCTCACCTTCCGAAAGGCGCACGTCCGCCCAATCGCTCAGCGTAAACAGCGGTGGGCAGCCGATGCGCTCGGCCATTTGGTGCAAAATATCGAGATCTTCGAGCGTATTGGTGGGCAGCGCCGCCCCTAACATCATGATCGTGCCGCCGCCGATCCGTTTGACGAAGCCGACTGTACGGCCCTGCATGTCGGTCGCGAAAACCTCGTCGAAATCGCCGGTGTAGGTTTCGACGAACGAGACCGGCACATCACCATGGTTGAAAGCGCGGATCCGTGCGGGCGTGAACGGCGGGTCGCTGTGCAGATCGCGAATACCGAGAGCATCGCGCAGGATACTGCACGGTGTGCCATCGTTCGACTGCTCGCACATGCGCCCGACCAGGATCAGGCGTCCGCCCTCGCGCACGTAGTCGATTAATTTCTGCTGCACAGGGGCGGCACAACGTTTCTCAAGCATCACCCACAAGTGCGGCAGATCGGCGGGGTCGAGCGGGGCGCGTGCTAGTTCGAGCGCGGCGAACGGGCGGTGCGTTAACGCCAGCCCGCGCGCCAGGAAATCGAACAGGATGGTATCGCGCTGGTGCGTCAAGATCGCGGTGGCGGTCTGGCTGGCGGCGGTGTTGACCTCGGTCATGTAG